>CATNDT010000108.1 GCA_950097035.1 uncultured Oscillibacter sp. | reverse complement strand
CCTGCGCGCTTTGTCCGCCCCTCCTTTTTTGTCATGAATTCTGAAGCTTGCTATAAGAAAACAGTTTAAGCGAGGGTCGGCGTAGCGTTAAGCTGCGCAGACCTTCGCATTATTGCGTCTTGGGCAGTTTGGGATTGCTCCTGCTGTTTCTAGCGCATAAATTCTTTGCGCTCCTTCAGAAGGTAAGACTCGCCCTTAATGATAGTCACGGCACAGTAATGCAGGATATGATCCAAAATAGTAAAGGCAATAGTGATATCGGCAAAGACCTCGTTCTACTGGAAGAACGTTTTGCTGGAGGTAACCCCGCCGGGCCCTATTTTCTTGGTTGTCATTTCCCAACGCATGTGTTATAATCAAGTTACACAAAAAACAAGGAGGGCTATCTCATGAAATTGTACTTTTATGGTGCGGACCAGTGCGTTACTGGCAGCTGTCACTGCCTCGAGGTCAACGGGAAGCGAATCCTGATCGATTGCGGCCTGCAGCAAGGGCGGGACGAAATCGACAACCATGAGCTGCCCTTCGCCCCCAATACCATCGACTACATCCTGGTTACCCACGCCCATATCGACCACTCCGGTCGCATTCCCATGCTGGTTAAGCAGGGCTTTAACGGCCGGATCTGGACCACCCGCCTCACCGCCAGGCTCCTGGATATTATGCTGGTGGACAGCGCCTACATCCAGATGTCCGATGCGGAGTATGACAACCGGCGCAACCAGCGCGCAGGCCGCCCCTTCGTGGAGCCCATCTACACCGTGGAGGACGCCATGCGCACCATGGCCTACGTCCATACCTGCGAGTACGACCAGGAGGTTGGCATCTGCGAGGGCGTCACCGCCACCTTTACTGACGCGGGCCATCTGCTGGGCTCCGCTTCCATCACTCTGGAGCTCCATGAAGGGGGCTTGCGGAAGACCATCGTCTTTTCCGGCGATATCGGCAACATCAACCAGCCCATCATCCGGGACCCCATTCTCCTCAAACGGGCGGACTATGTGGTCATGGAGTCCACTTACGGCGACCGGAACCACCAGGAGGTCTGGAGCTACACCTCGGAGCTGGCCAAGGTTATCGACCGGACCCTGGGCCGGGGGGGCAACGTGATCATCCCCGCCTTTGCCGTGGGGCGGACCCAGGAGATTCTCTACTTCCTGCGGCGGATCAAGCAGGAGCATCTGGTCCACTCCGTTGACGATTTCCCGGTATACATTGACTCCCCCCTGGCCAGTAAGGCGACCACCATCTTCTGCGGCGATCTGCGGGGGTATCTGGACGACGAGGCCCTGGCCCTAGTGAAGGATGGGGTGGACATGTTCTCCTTCCCCGGCCTGCGGCTGACGGAGTCCCTGGAGGAGTCCAAGATGCTCAACGCTGACCGGACCCCCAAGGTCATCATCTCCGCCTCCGGCATGTGCGACGCGGGCCGCGTGCGGCACCACTTGAAGTACAACCTCTGGCGGAAGGAGTGCACCATCGTTTTCGTAGGCTACCAGGGGGAAGGGACCCTGGGCCGGACCCTGCTTAACGGGGCCCAGACGGTGAAGCTCTTCGGTGAAGAAGTGGCGGTGCTGGCGGAGATTGAGAACTTCAAGGGCCTTTCCAGCCACGCCGACCGAGACCACCTGATTGAGTGGGCCAAGTCCTTTACCAGCCCCACCCATTTCTTCGTGGTCCACGGCGACCGGGAGGTGGCTCCCTACTTCGCTGACACCCTGGTGCGTCTGGGCTACCGGGCCCATGCGCCCCAGTATACGGAAATCTATGATCTGGCCGCCGACAAGGTGCTGGAGCTGGGCTACCTGCCGGAGCGGAAGGTCATGACCCCCGCCGGCAAGGTATCCGGACCCTATCAGCGGCTGATTTCCACCGGCAAGCTGCTCCAGGAGGTCATTCTGCGCAGCAAGGGCCGCGCCAACCGCGATCTGGGCCACTTTGCCGACCAGCTCAAGGCGCTGATCGAAAAGTGGGAGGCATAATTCCAATGGAATGGCTGCGCCATTCCGTTGGGAGAGGAAAGGACCGGCCCGAGCGCGGGCCGCAAAGTGGATTTCCCGCGTATACGCCGCGGGAAACCCGATGGAATTGTGTTCGCCGCCCCGGCGGCAAAACACCTGCGGAGGGCTTTGGTATATATGCCGGACTTACAGAAGAACCAACTCCATACCGTGACCATCACCGGCTACACCGCCGAGGGGCTGGGCGTGGCTCGGATTGACGGGCAGGTGGTCTTTATCCACAACGCCGTGCGGGGCGAGGTCTGCGCCGTACGCATTCTGAAGGTGCAGAAAAACGTAGCTTACGCCCGGGTGGAGGACGTTCTGGAACGTTCCTCCGCCCGGCGGGAGCCGGATTGCCCCCGCTACCCCGCCTGCGGCGGCTGCGACTTCCGGCATGTTTCCTATGAGGAGGAGCTGGAGGCCAAGCGGCAGCGGGTTGAGGACGCCCTGCGCCGGGTAGGCGGCGCGGACGTGGCGGTGGAAGAGATTCTGGGTTCCGGTCAAGTGGACGGATATCGCAATAAGGTACAGTTCCCGGTCAGTCCCTCGGGACAGGCCGGGTTCTACCGCGCCCGCAGCCACCAGGTGGTGCCCGCCCTGGACTGCCGGCTCCAGGCTCCCCAGGCGGGGGCCGCGGCCGGAGCGGTGGAGGCGTACCTGCGGGACTTCCGCGTGCCGGCCTATGACGAGACAACCCGTCGGGGCCTGCTGCGGCATATTTATGTCCGCACCAACCGGGAGGGGCAGGCGCTGGTCTGCCTGGTGGTCAACGGGGATCGCCTGCCCAGTGAGGAGGAGCTGGTCCGATACATCCGGGCGGCCTGTCCTTCGGCGGTGGGCGTCCTTCTCAACTGCAATACCAGGGATACCAATGTAGTTTTGGGGGAGAGCTATCGGACGCTCTGGGGAGAGGACGCCCTGGCGGACACGCTGTGCGGGAATATATTCCGGCTCTCGCCCCCCGCCTTCTACCAGGTCAACCGGGCGCAGGCGGAGCGGCTGTACGGAAAGGCTGTCGAGTACGCCGGACTCACCGGGAAGGAGACGGTTCTGGATCTATACTGCGGCGCGGGAACCATCACCCTGGCCCTGGCCCGGCGGGCCGGACGGGTTATCGGCGCGGAGATCGTGCCGGAGGCGGTGGAAGACGCCCGGGAGAACGCCAGTGCCAACGGCGTAAAAAACGCGGAGTTTTTCTGCGGCGACGCCGGCGCGGTGGCGGAGAAGCTGGCCTCAGAGCGGCTGCGGCCGGAGGTCGTGGTGGTGGACCCGCCCCGGAAGGGGCTGGGAGAGGAGGTCGTGCCCGTGATCGCCTCCATGGAGCCGGAACGGGTGGTGTATGTCTCCTGCGACCCGGGGACCCTGGCGCGGGACGTGAAGCGGTTTGCGGAGCAGGGATACCGGGCCGTGCGGGCGGCTGCAGTGGATTTGTTCCCGAGGACGCGGCATGTGGAGACTATTGTGTTGCTACAAAGAGAAAACTCGTAGAAATCCTGCGTTTCCAGCACTTTGCCCGCCATGTGATGTTCGATGCCGAGGACGATGGACGCCGCAGATTTTGAAAAAGTCTGCGGCGTTTTTTCATGTCCAGACACCGAAAGGAGCGGAGGACCATATCAGTGTTCCATGCAGAGAGGAGCAAAGGGCACACGGTGATGCACAGTTCCCAAACAACTGCGGGACAAGTCTCTGTCCCTAAAAGCCACAGGCTATCGAAACCATCTTGGAACCTGGATTACTATGTCAATCTCCCAACGTCCATTTCTTCAACAGCCCGCTTATATTTGCTACCGCTCCGGGACGATGTGCAGGAGAGGGTAGACGGCTGATCCGGCGAATTATGACCTGGTATGTACTGCCCCGCTGTCGTCCGTTTCTGGCTCATAAAGGTCAAGAAACCGTTCCAGGCACCACATCTGCCATTTTTGATCCCCAGTAAAGTCAGCCATATTCAGATCATTCCGGAATTCACTTCTCGTTGGTCCCCGCCAGGTTTTGAAATAGTAGTCTGTCGGGCGCGGCATCGGCACCTTTTCGGGGACTTGTATCCCTGGGTATTTCATTTTAAAGAGCTCACGTATCAGGTATTTTGACTCGCCGCTCCGGACGCGCTTCAGATCCAGCAGTTCAGCCATTCTCATGCAGGCGTAGGGGTCGGTATAGGGTAAATCTGCGGTTTGGAACGCATTGAGGTAAGAACTTGAGCTCTCAACAGAGAATACATCATCCATAAAGCTGCAAAAATCAATCTTTTCACCTATTTGATATCGTTCAAATAAGTACTGCATACTCACAGGCTGGTTAAGTACCTTCTCGGGCTGTGTAAAAATATACCGCCGCATAAAATCCCCAAATGTCCAATCCTGAGACAGCAATTGATCCATTCCTCCAAAAAGTAAATCGCTGCTTTCTCCAATCACCATCCTTGTCACACCATCACTTTTCGCTTGGAGGGCTGCTTGCATGATCTGAGGCTCAATGGAGTGGACAGGCGCGGCCTTTGCCCGCATAAGGCGGTCCAAATAAGGTGTAACTGTTTTTTCCCAGTTGATATCCACATAGTGAAGGTTCAATCCATAATAATCCGCATAATATTTTGCTCGCTGCAATTCCTCTTCCTGATATAATCCATCCAAAAAGCGGAAGGTATATGCGTCACAGCCACGCATGTATGATGCCAGAATAGCTGAATCCATGCCACCCGAAAGCAAAATACCAAGTTTCTCACTTTTCAGTGCACAAAACTGTTTCGCAATTTCCCTGTCAATATCATCTGCCGCAGCAACAGGCCGCTTTTGATCTTCGGGAGGCAATACAATATTCTGATGATGCAGCCCGGGGTAAAAATCCTTGCTGTCATCTTCAATATACCGGAATGCTAAGTATGAACTGATACAATAATTTTTGTCAACCATATATAACCACCTTGCATTTCATTACAACCGTTGTGCTGGAACAATTTTCACCATCCGTTCCCATGCAGTAACAACAGGCTTCCGCCCTATTTATATACCTTGCCAGTACTTGGCCTCGATATGCCCATACCTGCTTTATATGCGCTCTCTAACGTGCTCTCAATAGTAGTTGACGATATCCCTTTTGTATAGGGGAAATACATAACCTGGATCCCGCTTTGTGTCAAGTCTCTCTCATAGTCCTGCCACTTTTCCGAACCATACCAGTCGTCACCCACAAAAAGCAGCTGCGCTTTCAGTTTCTTGCACATAGACACTTTGTCCATATCCCGCTGTGGGATGGCGGCATCTACATACTTGATACTGCGGACAATCTCAATCCGGTCCTCAAAGGGGATAATCGGGTGCTTGCCCTTATAAGAGACAAGCTCATCAGTCGTAACGCCAACGATCAGTTTATCGCACATTCCCTTGGCATTTTTTAAAAGATTCAAATGTCCAATGTGAAACAGATCATAAACGCCGGCTGTGTAACCTATCGTCATAGTTATTGCTCCTTTACGAAAATCTATTGTTCCATTGCCGCTCGGACCACTGCGCGGTGTATTTTCTCTCCAGCAGTCCCGTCCGCATTAGTTAAGGAGGCTTTAAATGAAGCCAACCGTTTCTCTCGTCCAGGGTCCTTCCCTTTTTTCACTATGTCGATAAACGCATCTACTTCAAACCCATCTTCTAAAAAATAGTAGTCGTAGTAGTCTATAAACAAATAATCTACCGTCTTTTTTTCAGATTTACTACCTGTGAGGAGAAGAACAGGCTTCTCTGTTACGCCATACATCATAAACAAAGAGCTATAGTCGCTAATCATTGCATGGCTGGCTTGAAAAGCCGGTAAATAAGAAGAATTTTGGTCAAAAATAAAATTATCAAGCTGCTGAAAATCAGACTTCATGTCCTGATACAATTGTAGCAGATTTGGCCGCATACTTCTAATGGTGGCCTCTGTTAAGGGATGCGGCCTCCAAATCACAGCACAGTTTTTATGCTCCGCAATATCGGCAAACAGCTTTTTCATAAGAGACAGCCACTTTCGATTTCTTCCAAGCAAATCGGTCAGGCTTGTGTTGACCAAAAAGACTGTCCTTCCTTCAAGCTTTTCTCTCCAGTCAGTTAAATCCTCTTTTTCAAGCTGATGCTGGAGTGCATAGTCTAATTTTGGTGTTCCCAATGTCAAAATACGTTTTTCGGATATTCCCAAATGCACCAGTCCCTGCTTCATGCCTTCGGACTGTGCAATAATACGGTCTGCATGATAGTAGGCTGAAAGCATAGTGAGTGTAGTCTTCGTTCCCTGCTCCTTAGAACTTCCTGCAATATAGTAGGGAATATACACCAGCATATCGGTATACTTTTTCAATTCATGGGAGTAGTAATGTGGGTCAACCGACGTAACCCAGTTATACTTATCGTAGGGATTATGAATATAAATAATGTCAGGTTTTCTGATTGTCACATCATAACTCATATAATCCACAACTGGGATATCTTGGGGGAATTGTACTCCTTCATAGTGAAAGGTACCCAAGCTGTTATCCGGGTTACGGTCATAGTATGGAATTGGAACTACATAACAATCACACATAGGGTCCGCATCGGCAGCACGCCACACGCTCTCCATACAGTCCCACATGGATTGTTTGTACGGAAAAAATGCAACTTCCAGACGTGCCGGTTCTTCCAGCAACGCCTCGCGCACCGCCGCCAGCTGTTGTACTGCAGACTGACGTTGGGCGGACGTAAGGCCTGGGGTGATATTTTCTGAAGTAGCTTTCAAATTTTTTAGGCAAATGTTGGAGGAACCAACAGCTTCTTCTTGGATGATAGCCGAGACTTCGTTGATTGCCCATTGGCAGATATCTATAACTTGAAATACCGTTTCGTTCTGTGTCTCACCAATATAGTCAACACCTTCTTGAACAGTGTTCAGCAATTCCAACATTCGTTTTATGGTGCTCTTTCGAATCATACCTCATGCTCCTCCAGCAGATAGGCCACCTTGTTGTATGCCTCGCTCTGCTTCAACGCCGCAACAGCCGGATCGTTCGGCTCATACCGAGCCAGAATGACCCGCACCTGATCCGCCAGCGCCTGCACCTCTGGCGGCGGGACCAGCAGCTCCTGCACCTCCGGCGTGTTGTCCAGCAGGAACATCGCCATCTTCTTCGTGCCGGGATACGCCGTTACGCCCTCCCGCAGGAGCCGCACATACGCGCCGAAGTCCCCGCCGTCCAGCGCCTCAAACGCTTTTTGGCAATACCAGGCGGCTCGATACATTCCGGGAAGCATCTGGAAATTGTCTCCGCGAAAGGCTTCCTCTGCGTAGTATCGGGATACGAAGCTTCCCACGACCTTCGCAAAGGCCCGGCAAAGGGCCATTCCCTGTTCCGCCTCCTGCCAATGGCAGGACCGTACGGCAACGATTGCCACACCTCTCGCCCAAAGCAGGGACGCCAAATCTTCCGGCAGCGATCCAGCCGCCCGAAGCGTCAATTCTGCCGTGAGCTGGACATTCCGGCCCAACCGGGCAGCCAGCTTGTCCATTTCCTCCAAACTCATCAGCTTTCCTGCCGGCGGGAAATGAATACCTTTTTCCAGTGCATGCTCCAGAGCGGCGGTCGGAAGATAATCCCAGTCCTCAATCATCCCCAAAAGCGTCTCTATTTCCTGGACGCCGTCTGCCTGCATGACTGCGGCGGCGGTTCCGATCTCGCACTTGCCGTTCAACGAGGCAAACAGCGTGTAGGCATGTTGTGTGAAGTTTTCTGCACCGGCTTCCTTCTTCCGGTAGTCCGAGGCAAAGGTGGCCGCAGCCTCTTGAAGAAAAGCTTTGCGATGTTCCGCTGCCTGCCCCTCTGTCGGATATTCGGGAGCGGAAACCCGGTTATAGAGCCTCTGGATAGGTCCCTCGGCACGTAATTCAATCAGGTTCCGTACATGCACGGTAAACTGGCTGACAGTCATGGCGGGACAATCTGCCTGATCCAGAATTTCATCCGCCTCATCATTTTTGCCGCAACGGTAGAGCGCCTTGATACGAAGGGCGCTCATCTCTTTTTCGCACCCCTCAGTAGCGTATTGCAGCGTACTGAATAGCAAGCCAGATACTTCGCCTCGATCTGCGTGGAAGTCGGCAATGGCATCCATATAAATCTCACACCAGTGCAGGCATTCCGCATAGCTACCCTGCTTCCAATAGCGATGTGCAATGACGTAACCAATATCCAGACAGACAAAGAAAGAATTGGGGAACCATTCCCAGGCCATTGCGAGCCACTCTTGCAATTCGGGAAGATCCCGCTCGTCCGCAGTAAGTACAGCCTGTCGTAATGCAGGCGGACCATATGCTTCCCAAGCGGAACTTTTTGTCTTTACTGCTTCTACCATCTGATAGAGAGTGGGAAGAAAATCTTCACAATCTTCCGCATGGATACTATCGGTAAAATGAACCAGCGTACGAACGTCGTTGGGATATTTTTCCACTTCCTTCCGCAAGAGTTCGATATTCCGCTTTCTCTTGGAATATCCGCGTTCGCCGCCCCAATCCACATAGCCGTCATGGTGCAGGATTGTCCGTTCCAGCCGAATCGTCGGCTCACTTTCCGCCGCAACCGGGATATATTCGTGGATCGGGCTCATATACCGCAGTTTGGAGGACATGCGCACCATCCGCAAAGCGACCAGATCATTGCTGGACCCGATATCCAGATTTTCCGTATGATAATTTCGCACAATGATAGAGCACACACGCTCAGGACGTTTTTTAAGGGAACGCAACAGAGCAGCAAGCTCCGAAATATCCGAATCCAACCACTCGTCCGCATCCACAGAAAGATACCACTTTCCGGAGCATCGGTCCATCACCGCGTTCCGGGCGGCGGAAAAGTCGTTAATCCACGGGAAGTCAAACAAAATGTCCGCGTATTTTGCGGCGATCTCATGACTGCCGTCGGTAGAGCCGGTATCCGCCATCACGATCTCGCAGGGGACCGCTTCCCGCAGAGCCTGGAAGGATTTTAGGCAGCGTTCCAGGCAGCGGGCCTCATTTTTGAAAATAATTCCAATGGATAATTGTGGTCTGGCCATGATTTGTACCTCCCGAAAAATAATTCAAATACTGCGCCAGGACGATCGGGAAAACCAGCGGCCGGCAGGCTTTCCCCATTGCCCCGAAAGCAGAAAGCAGGGGCCGGGCGCAAGCCCGGCCCCCTTACTATGCGTATACGACGGCGTTTCAGCCTGCGGGGGATTAGCCC
>CATNDT010000107.1:7379-9391 GCA_950097035.1 uncultured Oscillibacter sp. | reverse complement strand
GGCTGGTTCCGGCTGTCCCGCCGCCGGGCCGCGGCCGTGACCGGCGGTCTGCTGGCGCTGGGGGCGGCCGGTTTTCTGCTGAAAGGAAACCGGATCTTCCCCTGGGCGAACTCCCGTTTTCTCTGCCTGCTGCATCCGGAGCTGGACCCCTATGGCCAGGGATATCAGGCCATCAGCACCCGCGCGGCGCTGGCGGCCTCCCGGTGGCTGGGTGCAGGCAATGGGGACGCATTGCCTGCCTCCTATGAAAAATTTGTGCCGAACTGGAATTATGACCAGCTGCTGACAACGGTGGTCTACAGGTTGGGCTGGCTTCCGTTTTTGGCGCTGATGCTGGCGGAGGCCGGAATGGTCCTCTGGTTGCTGGGGCGCTGTCTGAAACGGACGAGCCGGGCGGGCCGGCTGCTGGTGCTTTCCGTGGTGCTGACGCTATGCTTTCAGATGGTGTTCAGCGTGATGGCAAATATGGGCTTGCCCCTCTTTGGCGCGGAATTCCCGCTGTTGGTCGGAAATCTCCAGACCGTGCTGGACATGGGGCTGATCGGTTTGGCCCTGTCTGTGTTCCGCAGCGGCTCCATTTTCCGGGAGGAGGCGCCGTGGCAGAGATATGTCTTTCCCTGGAGGGTGAAAATTCTGATTACATCCACAAAAAGTGAGTGATTTTTTGTGCTTTATTCCAAATTTGGAAAATAGTGAAACAAACTGCATCGTTCCAACGTCTTATATAACAGAGACAGAATCGATAGAGGATGATGGAATGGACAAAAAGCACGCGATCAGCGTGATCGGGCTGGTGCTGGCAGTTGTTTTGGCCCTGGCGTTGGCCGGGTCGGGCACGGGCCGGCTGATTGGCTGGACGGAGGAAAACCTGCCAAATCCCGCGGGCGGAGCGGAGACCGCACCGGAGGCCGAGGCGGCCCGGCAGGCTCTGCGGATGTATTTCATGGACCGGTACAGCGAGGCGGCCTGTTCCGCCATCTACACCGATCTGACCCATGACGGTGTGGAGGAACTGCTGGTGCTGGAAATCGAAAACAGCCGGGCGGGGGAGTCGGTGATGCTTCACGGTGACCCGGTGAGCGCCGATGAGTTTACCCGTGCCCGGGTCACGGTGCTGCGGGCGGAGGAGGACAGGGAGGTTCTGCCTGTCTACACATTCGTCTGCGGTGCGGAGCATAGCCTTTGGGGTGAGCTGTATCTGAAAAAGACAGAGGGTGCGGATCATCTCCTCTGGTATGCGCCTTATACCGCCGCAGGCCGGGCAGATTTTCAGCTGGCTGTGTTTTCGCTGGATCACGATGGCACCCGGCTGGAGCGTGTGCACCGGCAGATTGTATTCCCGGTGGACGGCGGTACGCCTCGGGAGGGCGACGCGGAGGAGGCCGAGATCTCCGCCTTCCTGGAGCAGGCGGAGATGCTGCTGGAGGACGCGGAGCCGGTGATCGTGTATGATATGATCCATGACCCGGCCACCGGGATTGACGGTCCCAGACGCTTTGCCTATCTGGATGCGCTCTTTACGACATATTGATATATTGACATAACATAAATTGGCAGACCGGAAAAATATTGACCTCACAGTTTTTTTCCGGTATAATATACAAAAAGCGCTGCCAAAAGGTGACATAACACCGCGGCTCTTTCTGGGGCCGCGGCGTTTTTTTGGACCGCGTTACGACAAAAAACGACAGAAAGGAACTGCCACCATGCACATTCGACTGCCAAAACGGCTCTTAACCGCAGCGCTGGCCGGCACACTGGCCATCACCCCGGCCGCTGCCGTCTTTGCAGACACCGAAACCCACTGGGCGGCTGATGCCATTGCCAAATGGAGTGAGGAATATCATGTTATCCAGGGCTATGAGGATGGGACTTTCCACCCGGATGACTCTATTACACGGGGTGCTTTTGCCGGAATACTGGATCGCTTTATGCGGTTTCAGGCAGTCTCTCCGGCAGAGACTTTCTCTGATACGCCGGGGACCTATTGGGAGGATGCCATCTTAAAATTG
>CATNDT010000107.1:0-7365 GCA_950097035.1 uncultured Oscillibacter sp. | reverse complement strand
GGTGTATCTTGGCAACAGCGGCCGCGCCCTGCCCACAGATACCATCACCCGCCAGCAGGCGGTGACCATGATTGCCCGGGCGTTTAACATCCAGCCGGCCACGGATATGCTGCCCTATTACGACGCGGAGCTGTTCGCGGAGTATGCAAGAGGTCCGGTGGCCGAAATGGCGGCCCGGGGGTACATCAACGACAGTCAGGACGGGAATTTCCGTCCGCTGGACCCCATCACCCGGGCGGAGATTGTCAATATCCTCAACAATATGGTTCAGGTGCTGCTGCAGGCCACTGCGACCTATGCCACAGATGTGGACGGCACCCTGATGATCAACGCCGAAAACGGGATGGTTCTGCAGGATATGACGGTGTTCGGAGATCTGATCCTGGCTCCGGGCGTGTGGGGGCCGGTGGCGCTGACCAACGTAACGGTGCAGGGGGAGATCCGCAATTTCAGCAATGCGGATGTCACCACGATGTGGGTGATTCCGGGAGAGAGCACGGAGGACCCGGACCAGCCTCTGGCGCCGGAGATTCCGGAGGACCCGAGCGTTCCGGTTTTGCCCGGTATCCAGCCCTCTGAGGTATATACGCCCGGCATCACCACAGGGGGGGTTATCGAGTATGACGGCAGAAAGTTCCCCGTCTATGCGGATGCGGAGCCCATCGGGCTTTACGCCGGGGATTTCCAGTGGAATGCGACGGGAGACCGCCTGATTTACACCGGCAGCAGATTCCGTACCCGCTTTGGCATTGATGTGTCCGCCTATCAAAACCGTGCCAGCGAAAATGAGACCATCGACTGGCAGGCTGTGGCCGCCGATGGTGTGGAGTTCTGCATGGTGCGGATTGGTCTGCGGGGGTATACCGCCGGAACCATCAACGCCGACGCGTATTACGCCCAGAATATCGACGGCGCTATGGCCGCCGGAATTGAGACCGGTGTGTATTTCTTCGCCCAGGCCATCACCGTTGAGGAGGCGCTGGAGGAGGCGGACTTTGTTATCAGTTTGCTGCAGGGCCATGAGATCAATGGCCCGGTGGCTTACGACTGGGAGATGAACAGCGCTAACTACCGGGTCTACGGCACTTCGCCGGAGATGGCCACCGCCTGCGCCGTCGCTTTTTGCCAGCGCATTGCGGAGGCGGGCTATACGCCCATGGTCTATCAGGGGCAGCGCGTGGGCTATGAGAAGTATGATCAGGGGGCCATCGCACCGTATCTCAAGTGGTATCCGGAGTACAAGCGGGCTTCCTCGGAAAAGCTGTATCCCACCTTCTACTACCAGATGGATTACTGGCAGTTTACCGATAGCTGCACGGTCAGCGGCATCGGCGGCCGGGTGGACGCCAGTCTTCAGTTCCTCCGCTGAAAAGAAGAACAGCCGGAAATAAACAGGCGGGCCCCGTTACCGGGGTCCGCCTTCGCGTATTGTCCTTGATGTTTACTTTTTAAAACACGCCCTGTGCCATCATGGCCTCGGCTACCCGCAGGAAGCCCGCGATGTTGGCGCCGGCCACCAGATTGTACCCCAGGCCATACTCCGCCGCCGCGTCTACGCTCATCTGGTAGATGGTGTCCATGATATGGCGGAGCTGTCTGTCCACCTCCTCTTCGGTCCACGACAGCCGCTCGCTGTTTTGGGCCATCTCCAGGGCGGAGGTGGCAACGCCGCCGGCGTTGACTGCTTTGGAGGGAGCTACGATCACACCCGGCTGCGCCAGCAGGAATTGCAGCGCGTCGTTGGTGGTGGGCATATTGGCCACCTCAATATAGTATTTGATGCCGTTGGACACGATCTGTTTGGCGTGCTCCATGTGCACGTCGTTCTCCATGGCAGAGGGCATTACCACGTCCACCTTTACGCCCCAGGGCTTTTCGCCGGGGAAGAACTGCACGCCGAATTTATCTGCGTAGTCCTGCACCTTGTTCCGGCCGGAGTTCCGCATCTCCACAAGATAGGCGATTTTCTCCGGGGTGATCACACCGTCCGGGTCGTGGATATAGCCGTCGGGTCCGGAGAGGGTAACCACCCTGGCTCCCAGCTCCGCGGCCTTTTGGCAGATTCCCCAGGTCACATTGCCGAAGCCCGCGCAGGCGATGGTCTTGCCCTGGATGGAGTCGCCTTCGTGCTTCAGCACATTTTCCAGGTAGTACACAGAGCCGTAGCCCGTGGCCTGGGGGCGGACCAGGGAACCGCCGTAGGCAAAGCCCTTGCCGGTGAGCACGCCGTTTTCAAACGCGCCCTTCAGGCGGCGGTATTCGCCGTAGAGATACCCGATCTCCCGGGAGCCCACGCCGATATCTCCGGCGGGTACGTCCACGTCGGGCCCGATATAGCGGTACAGCGCCTGCATAAAGCTCTGGCAAAAGCGCATAATCTCCCGGTCGGATTTGCCGGTGGGGTCAAAGTCGCTGCCGCCCTTGCCGCCGCCGATGGGCAGGCCTGTGAGGCTGTTTTTAAAGATCTGCTCAAAGCCTAAAAACTTCATAATGCTCAGGTTTACATCTTTTTTAAACCGCAGTCCGCCCTTATAGGGGCCGATGGCGCCGTTGAACTGGGTGCGATAGCCTGTGTTGGTGTGCCAGTTGCCCTTGTCATCCTCCCAGGTCACGCGGAAGATAAACGTCCGCTCGGGCTCCACCATACGGCCGAGCAGATCCGCCTTCTCATACTCCGGGTGCCGCTCGATGACCGGCTCCAGAGAGGAGAAGACCTCTTCCACGGTCTGGATAAACTCCGGCTCATTGGCATACTTGGTCTTGACGTTTTCGATGACACTGGCGAGATATGCGTTCATCAAAATGCCCTCCTTCAAATATTCGCAGATCAAATTGGTATTGAGATCGGGAAACGGTTAGCTCTTATATAGTAGTTTACCATTTTTGCCCGGCATACGCAAGAGCGGATTTTATTTCTTTCAGCTTTTTAAAATGGACCCTTATTGACTTTTTCACGGGAAAAGATATAATATGCCTTGGACATAGAGGCGTGTGCTGCGCTGTTTATCAGGGAGGAATATAAAATATGAGTACATATCCGATGGAAGTGGCGGGATTGAGGCGGGAGCTGCCCATCTGCAAAATCACAGACGATTTGTATATCGGCGCGTTCATCGTTTTTGGCGATGCGGAGTTGACCGTGGCCTGTGCAAGAGAGATGCTGAAGCTGGTTCCGGCGGACAGCTACGACTATATGCTTACTGCAGAGGCTAAGAGTATCCCGCTGATCCATGAGATGGCCCGCCAGTCCGGCGCAAAGAAGTATTTCATTGCCCGGAAGGGACCGAAGGCCTATATGCCGGACCCCATCCATGTGGCGGACCAATCCATCACCACCGCCGGAGAGCAGCGGCTTTTCCTGGGGCGGGATGACGCGGAGCTGATCCGCGGCAAGCGGATTTTGCTGATGGATGATGTGATCTCCACCGGCGGTTCCCTTCACGCTATGGAGGCTTTGGTGGCTCTGGCCGGCGGGACTGTGACCGGCAAAGTGGCGGTGCTGGCGGAAGGTGACGCCCAGAACCGGTCTGACATCAAATTTCTGGCTCCGCTGCCCCTGTTCAACGCCGACGGAACGGTGAAGGGATAAGAGAATCGATTGGAAAAATCAGACCACCGTCTCAGGCGGTGGTCCGATTTTTCCATAAACTGATTACTTTTATCTGAAAATACTTCCCAAAATTCCAAAATGTGATATAATATGTAGCTATGAAAAAGAAGACCGTTTACTTTCTGCCGGGGATGACGCCCCTGGCGATCTTTTCAGCACTGTGCATGATTTGCTCGGCAGTGGTGCGCATTGCATGGGCCGGTGGGGAAGAGGATCTCTCCCGGGCCGTGCTTTGGCTCCAAATTCTCCTGCCTTTGGCGGCAAACGTGTCCTTTGTGCTGATCCTTCTGCGGGACGGGAGAGACCGGCTGTACCGCTCGGCTATTCCCGTGTGGATGGGGTGCGTGTTCTTTGCGGCAAAGGCCCTGGGATTTCCCTCCCCGCTGCACACAGTGCTGTGCCTGCTGCTGTATGCCCTGGTGGCCCTGCTGTATACCGCCACGGTAACAGGGCGGATTCCCACCCAGAAGCTGTTGTGGCCGCTGTTTGGCCTGCCCATGCTGTACCACATATTTGTGGAGGACACCCAAAAGGCGGGGTGGCCCCTGCATGACTGGCTGCCGGAGATCTCGGTGCTGCTTTGCATGGCGGCGCTTTTATGTGTGTCTCTTGCCATGAAGAGGCGTCTGCCGGAGGAGGGGGAGCTTGTCCGTGGCTTTGGCGACCGGAATGATGGCCGCCGGCTGCGGTCCCTGTCGCCGATTTTTGCGGTCTCGCCCTATCTGATGAAGACCCGCAATACCTCCCAGAATTTTCTGGAGGACCACATTGAGATCACGGAGATGGAGAGGTATATTGTTTCCAAACGAAAGGCGGGCCTGAAAAATTTCGGGATTCTTCACGTGCTGCTCGCGGCCTATGTGCGGGGCTGTGCCCGGTATCCGGGATTGAACCGCTTTATTGCGGGGCAGAAGATTTTCAGCCGGGACAGGGAGATCGAGATCAACATGACCATCAAAAAGACGATGAGTGTGGATTCTCCGGACACGGTTATCAAGGTGGTCTTTGACCCGGGAGACACGGCGGACACGGTATATACGCGCTTCAACGCCAAGGTGCAGGAGGTGAAAAACGCTCCGCTGGACACCGGGTTTGACAAGCTGGCGGGGGCCTTTCATCTGATCCCCGGCCTGCTGCTGAAGTTCTTTGTGTTTTTGCTCCAGGCGCTGGACTATTTTGGCCTGCTTCCGCGGGCGCTGACAAGGCTTTCTCCTTTTCACGGTACGCTGTACATCACCTCCATGGCTTCCCTAGGGATTCCACCGATCTATCACCACCTCTATGATTTTGGCAATGTGCCAGTATTCTGTTCCTTTGGGAAGAAGCGCCGGGTATATGAGACCCAGCGGGACGGCACAGTGGTCCGGCGGAAATACATCGACTGCAATTTTGTCACCGATGAGCGGATTGTAGATGGGTTTTATTTTGCCTCTGCGCTGCGGTATCTCCACGGGATATTGGACGATCCCTGGCAGCTGGATGCGCCGCCTGAGGAGATTATTTTCGACCAGCGATAAGTGTAATCAGTTTAACAGAAGCAGCAGGAGGAGCGCAGCCGCGCTCCTCCTGTTTTCAGCGGCCGTTCTGGCCGGATCGTTTATAGGTGAGATACCCCTCCAGAATCAGCGAAGCCGCCACGGCGTCCACACTTTTTTTCCGCTTTTTTGCGTTTTTTCCGCTGTTCATCAGGATCTGGTGGGCATCGATGGTGGTGCGCCGTTCGTCCCACAGGGCTACCGGCAGGCCGGTAGCTTCCCGCAGCAGGGCGGCCATGGCCTCTGCCTTTTCAGCCCGGGGCCCCAGGGTGCCGTCCATATTCTTGGGATAGCCCAGCACCAGTTCCTCCACACCGTGTTCCTCCGCCAGAGCGGCGATTTGGGCGGACAAAGCTTCCGGACGGTAGACGTTGATCGTGGCGGTATAGCCAGCCAGCATGCCCGTGGAGTCTGAGATGGCGATGCCGGTATGGGCATCGCCGTAGTCGATAGCCATGATACGCATAAGCTGCCTCACTTTCAAAGTGTGATATATTGATAAAAATATACAGTAAAACGGATTTTTGAGAATAGCGGTTTTCAGAATAGGGGTATAATACCACATTAAATAAAATAATACAAGCTGTCGGGTAAGCGGGGGAGCCTGCTTTTAAGGGACCGCAGAAATTTTTGACATTTTTTCGCAAAAGTGTGTTGACCTGATGTTGAAACTGTGGTAAAATCTCATTTACCTGCGAGAAGGGGCTTTTTTGTTGTGCGCGCATTTCGCTTTTCGGCGCACGGAAGAGGCCGGTCTTCCAAACAGCAGGGAGGCAGTCGGTATCCCCGGCGGAGCCGGGAAAGATACCAATAATAAGGAGGTGCCGTTAATGCGCGTAAAGGTCACTTTGAGATGCAATGAGTGCAAGCAGAGAAACTACAATACGATGAAGAACAAGAAAAACACTCCGGACAAGCTTGAGCTGAACAAGTATTGCCGCTTCTGCAAAAAGCACACGCTCCACAGCGAGACCAAGTAAGGGTTCCAACGAATTTAGAAAGGGCGTGTAACGTTATGGCAGAAGAAGCGAAGAAGAAAAAGGACCGGGGCCTGTGGTTCCGCGAAATGAAAAGCGAATTGAAAAAAGTTGTCTGGCCCAACCGGCAGACGGTGGTGAAAAACACCGGCACTGTGCTGCTGTGCTCTTTGCTCGTGGGGGCGTGTATCTGGATCTTCGACTTCGTGGCGGTCTCCGCCGTGGATATGATCCTGAACGTGTTTGGCGCGTAAGGAGAGCGGTATGTCAGACAGCGCGAAGTGGTATGTGATCCATACCTATTCCGGCTACGAAAACGCCGTCAAGACCAGTATTGAGAAATTTGTCACCGGCCGGGGCATGGAGGATCAGATCCTCCGGATGGAGATTCCCATGGAGACTGTGACCGAGGTCACTGACTCCGGCGCCACCAAGGATGTGGAGCGGAAGGTCTTTCCCGGCTATGTGCTGATTAAGATGATCATGACGGACGAGACTTGGCATCTGGTGCGAAATGTCCGCGGCGTCACCGGCTTTGTAGGCTCTGCCAACAAGGCCATCCCCCTCTCCGAGGAGGAGGTGCTGGCCATGGGTATGGAAAAGCACGAGATTGTGGTCAGGTACAACGTGGGCGACCATGTGCGGATTATGGACGGTCCGCTGGCCAGCTTTACCGGTGTGGTCGAGGAGATCGAACCGGAGAAAAACCGGGTCAGCGTGGTGGTTTCCATGTTCGGCAGGGAGACGCCTGTGGAACTGGAGCTGGATCAGGTCGAGGTTCAGGCCTGACCGGCCGGCGCATTCGCGCGCCGCATTCCCGGAGAGTTCCGGCACAAGTGGGAGGGGCAAAAACGGCCCCGCCAAAGACGGGCCTGTCGCCCGCCACCACATTTATAATTTAGGAGGTGCTACTCCGTGGCACAGAAAGTTGTAGGTTTCATTAAATTGCAGATCCCGGCCGGCAAGGCGACTCCCGCGCCTCCTGTTGGTCCCGCACTGGGCCAGCACGGCGTGAATATCGCGGCCTTCACCAAGGAATTCAATGAGCGCACCAAAAATGACGCCGGCATGATCATTCCCGTGGTCATCACCGTGTATGCCGACCGATCCTTCTCCTTCATCACCAAAACGCCTCCTGCGGCGGTTTTGATCAAGAAGGAGTGCAATATCGAGTCCGGCTCCGGTGTCCCCAACAAGACCAAGGTGGCCACCATCTCCAAGGCCTCCATCCAGAAGATCGCCG
>CATNDT010000106.1 GCA_950097035.1 uncultured Oscillibacter sp. | reverse complement strand
CAGGCCATCGTCCACGGAGAAACTGTTGTAGAGGGTGTTGTTGCCAAACGGGCCGAGAGTGCCGCCCAGGCTTTGGAGCTGCTGGGAGAGAAGGTGATCCCGGTACTGGCGGACCCGGAGGGGGCTTGTATCTCCCGGCTGAAGCCGGACGCGGTGGTGGACGCCATTCTGGCAAAGAAAAACCTCGGGACAAAGATTACCGATGCGCCGGTGGTAGTGGGCGTTGGCCCCGGCTTTACGGCGGGTGAGGACTGCCACGCCGTGGTGGAGACCATGCGGGGCCACTATCTGGGCCGGGTCATCTATCGGGGCGCCGCTCAGCCCAACACCGGGATACCGGGCCTCATCGGCGGCTTTGCCGGAGAGAGGGTGCTGCGGGCTCCGGCGGACGGCGTGTTCTGCAGGCTGCTGGACATTGGCGCCCAGGTGAAGATGGGGGATGTGGCCGCCACAGTGGACGGCCAGCCCATGGTCTGCACGCTGGACGGCGTGCTGCGGGGGATTCTGGCAGACGGCACGCCGGTGCACAGGGGGATGAAGTCCGGCGATATTGACCCCCGCTGTGCCGTGGAACACTGCCACTGTGCCAGCGATAAGGCACTGGCTGTGGGCGGCGGTGTGCTGGAGGCGGTGCTGCATCTGACAAAAGCATTGGGCAATGAAGAATAGGAGGGCCCTGAAATGGCTGAAAATGAAGTAAAGCTGACGAAGCTGGCAAAGTGCGCCGGGTGCGGCGCCAAGGTTGGGGCGGGCGTCCTCAGCCAGCTGCTGGAGGGGATCCGCGTCCACCGGGATCCCAATTTGCTGGTGGGCTTTGACAAGAGCGACGATGCATCGGTGTACAAAATTTCGGATGAGCTGGCTCTGGTGCAGACGGTGGACTTTTTTCCCCCCATTGCCGACGACCCGTATCTCTTCGGTCAGATCGCCGCCACCAACGCCCTGTCCGACGTATACGCCATGGGCGGGGAGCCGAAGCTGTGTCTGAACATCATGGCGGTGCCGGACTCCATGCCCAGGGAGGCGGTGCATCAGATGCTGCGGGGCGGATACGACAAGGTGTATGAGGCCGGAGCGCTGATCACCGGCGGACACAGTATTCTGGACGATGAGCCCAAGTATGGTCTTGCGGTGACGGGATTTGTCCACCCGGACCGGGTGCTGACCAACTCCGGGGCCAAACCGGAGGACGTGCTGCTGTTTACCAAGCCCCTTGGCATCGGCGTGCTGACCACTGCGGCCAAGGCGGGCATGGCCTCACCGGAGGCCATCGGGCTGGCGCAAAAACTGATGACCACGCTGAACAGGGCCGCCCGGGATATCATGGTGAACTACCGCGTACATGCCTGCACGGATGTGACGGGCTTTGGAATGCTGGGCCACGCCTATGAGATGGCCCAGGGCAGCGGCGTGGAGATCGAGCTCCACACCGCGGCGGTGGACTTTATCCCGGAAGCGGCGGAGCTGGCGAAAATAGGAATTTTGCCAGAGGGGATGTACCGCAACCGCACCTTTGCCGAGCCGGGGGTGGACGCGGGTGAGACGCCGCTGTGGCAGCAGGACCTGCTGTACGATCCCCAGACCGCCGGTGGGCTGCTGATGGCGGTGGATCCCGGGGACGCAGAGGCGCTGCTTGCGGAGCTGAAAGATGCGGTGCCCAGCGCCCGGCGGATCGGGCTTGTCCGGGAGTACCGGGGCGGAAAGCATATCTTTCTGAAATAGACAAAAGCGGACGGTTACGCCGTCCGCTTTTTTGATGCGATTTATGCGATTCGGGCAAGCCACTTTAGATCGTAGGGCTCGTAGACCACCTTTTCATAGGCGTCCACATCCAGCAAAACGCCGGTCCAGTCGGAGTGAATGTCGCCGTTTTGTTTGATGAGGATATCGTATAAAATGTCATAGGTTACGCCGTCTGCGGGGTCGGTCTCCACAATGGTGGAGTAGGGCAGAGTTTTGTGATAGGTCAACTCCATGCCCTGGTAGTCAAAGTGGAAGCCGCAGCGCATCCGGCAGCCGTCCAGTCCGGTGTAGCGGGCGATTTGCTTTAGATCCTGCAGGATCTTGTCGTGCTCTTCCTCGTAAAGATTTTCCGGTGTGGTGGCGGTGTAATCAAAGCGGAACTGGATGGATGCGCCGGGGATCCTGTGGAACCGGTCCAGATAGGGGACCAGGTCCTTTTTGGGGTAGTCCTTATACAGCACGCAGTTTACCCGGAAGGGGACCGGGAGCTGGGCCAGCAGTGCGTCGTTGGACTCCACCACATATTTCTGCATGTGACGGGAGACATTGACGCAGGTGATCTTCTGCCGGTTTCGCTGCAAAAACGCCAGAATATCCGCCTCGGACTGGTGCTCAGACACGGGCAGAGTGGTGTTGATATAGACTTTATGAGTGGCGGGGATCTCATTGAGCATGATCTGAAGCGCGTCCAAATCGGAAAAGGGCTCTCCGCCGGTGAAGACAAAGTCGCACCGGGGAGTGATGGCGTCCATCCGTCGGATACTCCGGCAGATCTTTTCCAGAGAGAACCCTGTCATATCTGCGTACTCCTCTTTATTGATACAGAAGGGGCAGTGGTTTTTGCAGTCGTAAGGGACGAAGATCGTCACCGTGGCGCCGCCCTCCCGGGT
The DNA here is from genome assembly GCA_950097035.1 of uncultured Oscillibacter sp. Lineage (GTDB taxonomy): Bacteria > Bacillota > Clostridia > Oscillospirales > Oscillospiraceae > Oscillibacter. The sequence goes on along the minus strand of CATNDT010000106.1, from coordinate 6,926 downwards.
TTTGTAGGGATGTGTCATGTTTTGATCGGCCTTTCGTAATGTGGATAGGGGGATACTCTGCGGAATCCATGTACGATACATAATTTTAATGGATTTTGCGGAAAAGGTCAAGAGCAAAAGAGAAATTCTGTGGCAAAAATCGAAAGTAACGGCGGCAAGGCTGTACAGCGGAAGGAAAAAATGCTATACTGCATAGTACGAAGCGATCAATTTGTATATGATATGTTTGTTGAAAACTTGAGAAAGGGGGCGGTGCGAATGGAGAGGCTGACGGAGCCGCTGCAAATGGGACTGGATGCGGTGTGCGCCCTGCTGGCGGACTATCCGCTGGCGGGTGTGTGGTACACGGCGTTTGTGCGGTTTTTATTCCCGGTGCTGGCGGTGCTGATTTTGTGGCGGGCGGTGCGCTCACTGCTGAAGATCCCTCACACGCCGGAGACCTGGGGCCTTTTAAGCCTGCCCAACGGCGCGTCCATCCCGCTGACACACTGGGAGAATATTCTGGGCCGGGGAAGAAGCGCCGACGTGCAGCTGGGGTATCCCAGCGTCTCCCGGCAGCACGCGGCCCTCTGCCGGGGAGAGGATGAGCAGTGGACACTGTATGATCTGGGCTCCAGGGGCGGCACGGAGATTAACGGCCAAAAGGTAGAGGGCTCCGCCCCGGTGCGGCTGGGAGATACCGTGACGCTGGGAGGGGTGCCGTTGGTGTTTTTGCCCCAGACCGTGGCGGAGAGGGAGGCGCTGGAGCAGCGGCGGCGCAGTGAGCGGCCCACCGTTATCTGGCCCTCCTTTTTGTGGCTGACGGTGTTTCAGGTATTGGCCTGCCTGCAGCTGGTGGTGGCGGCGGGGGAGGGGGTTCCGGTATCCGTCCCTCTGGCGTTTTTGGGGCTGACGGCGGTGATGTGGCTGTATTTTGCCATTCTGCGCTGCACCCGCTGCGTGGGCTTTGAGATGGAGACCATCGCCTTTTTTCTCTCTACGCTGAGTCTTTCTGTTACGGCCTCCAGTGCGCCGGGCAGCCTTTTCAAGCAGTTTTTGGCAACCGTGCTGGGGCTGGGGCTCTTTTTGGTGCTGGGGCTTTTTTTGCGGGACCTCTCCCGCGTGCAGAGGATTCGCTGGCTCATGGCTGCGGCGGCCATCGGCCTCTTGGGGATCACACTGCTGATCGGCAATTCCAAGTACGGCGCGGTGAACTGGATATCCATTGGGGGGCTGTCCTTTCAGCCCTCTGAGATTGCCAAGATCTGCTATATTTTTGCCGGCTCCGCCACGCTGGAGCGGCTGTTTCGCCGCAGGAATCTGACGCTGTTTATTGTGCTGACGGGCATTTGTATCGGCCTTTTGGGTCTGATGAGCGACTTTGGCACGGCGGCTGTCTTCTTTGTCACCTTTCTGGTTATCGCCTATCTTCGCTCCGGCGACTTTGCCACCCTGGCCCTGATCTGCGGCGGGGCGGTGTTTGGGGCAGGCATTGTTGTGCGGTTTAAGCCCTATATCCTAAGCCGCTTTGCCTCCTGGGGCCACGCCTGGGAGTCTGCGTCCACCACCGGCTATCAGCAGACCCGCACTATGTCCGCCGCCGCCTCCGGCGGGCTTTTGGGCATGGGCGGGGGAAACGGCTGGCTGCACCGCATCGCCGCGGCGGATACCGACCTGGTGTTTGGGATGCTGTGTGAGGAGTGGGGGCTGCTGATCGCCGTGCTGGCGGTGGGGTCTATCGTTACACTGGCCTTTTTCGCCGCCCGGGCCTGCCGGGTGGGGCGGTCCAGCTTCTATACCATCGCCGCCTGTGCCGCCGGCTCACTGCTGGTGTTTCAAACCTGCCTGAACGTATTTGGCGCTGTGGATCTGCTGCCCCTCACCGGTGTGACCTTTCCCTTTGTCTCCAACGGCGGCTCCGCCATGATGTCCGCCTGGGGACTGCTGGCGTTTTTAAAGGCCATGGACACACGGGAGAACGCCAGCTTTGCTATCCGGCGCAGACCCGCCAGGCAATTGACGGAGGCGGCCCGGCGGCGGGCCGAGGCCGTGGGAGACCCCTTTGCCGGAGAAGAGGAGGAGCCGCATGAAAAAAATTGAACAGCGGGCCCTGCTCTGCCGCATTCTGGCGCTGCTGCTGGCGGCGGGGCTGTGCCTTTTTCTGGTGCGGTATTTCCGCAGTGCCGGCAGCTGGGCCTCCTCGGCCTTTAACCGGCACCTCTACAATTCCGCGGGACAGCTGGCGGCGGGGACGGTGCTGGACCGGGACGGAGATGTGCTGTCCGCGGTAAAGGACGGCAAGCGCACCTATTACGACAGTGAAACCGTCCGAAAGGCCACGCTCCACGCGGTGGGGGATCTGCAGGGCAACATCGGCACGGGGGCGCTGAATGCTTTTGCGGATAAACTGACGGGCTATAACCTGTTAAATGGGGCTTTTGGCGCAGAGCGGGGCGGCCAGCTGTATCTGACGTTGGACGCCCGGTATAATTACGAGGCCTATCAGGCGTTAAACGGCCGCGCCGGGACGGTGGGGGTGTACAACTACAAAACCGGGGAGATCCTCTGCATGGTTTCCGCCCCCAGCTATGATCCCCTCAATGTTCCCGATGACATTGAGAGCAGCGAGCGCTACAGGGGCGCGTATTTAAACCGATTTCTCTCCTCTGCCTTTACCCCGGGATCTGTCTATAAAATTGTGACTTTGGCGGCGGCGCTGGAGACCATCCCTGACCTGGAAGAACGGACCTGGAACTGCGCCGGCTCCGTCCGGATCGGGGAGGAGACGATTGTCTGTTCCGGTGTTCACGGGGAGGAGACGATCGGGACGGCCTTTGCCAACAGCTGCAATGTGGTCTTTGCCGGGATCGCGGAGGAGCTGGGTGCGGATACGCTGGAAAGATATACCCAAAAGGCGGGTCTGACGGAAAGCTACTCGGTAGACGGCCTGCCGGCTGCCCGGGGCTCCTTTGCCTGGGAGGGTATCACGGATGGCCGCCTGGGCTGGGCAGGAGTGGGGCAGGACCGGGATCTTGTGAATCCCTGCGCCCTGATGGTGTATATGGGGGCCATTGCAAACGGCGGCAGGGCGGCGGAGCCATACCTGATCGGCAGGACCGTCAGCGCCCTGGGGATTCCGTCCCTGCCCCATTGGTCCGGCAGGACCGGAACGCTGGCAGCCGCCTCCACGGCGGAGAAGCTGGCGGATATGATGGCCGCCAATGTGGAGCAGACGTATGGGACAAAGCGGTTTTCCAATATGGATATCTGCGCCAAGTCCGGCACTGCCGAGGTGGGGGCAAATGAAACGCCCCACGCCTGGTTTGCAGGTTTTTTACGAAACGAAGACGCCCCCTACGCCTTTGTGGTGCTGGTGGAAAACGGCGGCAGCGGCAGCAGTGTTGCGGGAACCGTGGCGGGAAGGGTACTGGATATCATGGTCAACGGGTATTGACCGGCGGCTGTGCCGCTTTTAGATCAAACGGATAGGAGAGCATACCAATGAAAGAGAGAAAAGGCATCCTTTTGCAAACGGTCCGGCAGATGAACGCGGGGGCCATTGTCTCCGGCATCGGTTTTTTGCTGTATCTGGGGCTCTCCGCCCTGGGGCGGGAGACGGGAGCGGATATCACCGCCGTGGCGTTTGGCGTTGTGTCGGCGTATGTGTTTTTCTCTGTGGCGGCGGGGCGGTCACGGGATAAGGAGGCGGTGAGCTACAGTCTTCTGTGGGGCACGGGCGCGCTGGCGCTGCTGCTGGGCGGCAGCGGCGTGCTGACGGTCAGGCTCTGGCTGGGACTGTGAAGGCCGCTGCATGATCACACCGTGCGCTTGCCAAGCCCCTGGGCTGTGCACCACTCACCGGCCCGCAGGGTGAAGGTGGTGCGGGAGATCCCCAGCTCCCGCCCGGCCTGCGCGGCGCTCACCCGGCCATGCCACCACTCCTCGGCCAGCTCCGCAAAGGCCTCCGGCATTCTGAGGGGCTTTCGGCCAAAGCGGACGCCCCTGGCCCTTGCCGCCGCGATTCCCTCGGCCTGCCGCTGCTGGTTGAAGTCCCGTTCCGTCTGCGCCACATAGCTTAGCAGCTGCAGCACAATATCTGCGATCAGTGTGCCGGTGAGGTCCCGTCCCGCCCGGGTGTCCAGCAGGGGCATGTCCAAAACCACGATGGCGATGCCCCGCTCCTTGGTCAGTCCGGTCCACTGCTCTAAAATCTCTTTGTAGTTGCGGCCCAGGCGGTCAATGCTTTTGATGACCAGCACGTCTCCGCTCCGCATCGTCTGGACCAGCTGAAGATAGGCGGGCCGCGCAAAGTCTTTACCGGATTGTTTTTCCACGATGATACGCTCTGCCGGCACGCCAAATGCCTGCATAGCAGCCAGCTGCCGGTCCTCTCGCTGTACTCTGGTGGATACGCGGACGTAGCCGTAGGTTTTTCCTGACATAACGGATCCCTCCTTGTTTTTGTCCGTCTATTGTACCAAAAGCGGTTTTTCATGGCGAAATATTTGACCTGAATATAAGAAACAGCCTGTTGAAATTTTGTTTCAACAGGCTGTTTTTATGCATTTAATCCAAATTTAGCTGCAAAAAAAGCATGAGTTTTCTGCACCCATCTCTTCAGCTGTGCCTAGTTGTTTCTTCGGCTGAAATCTCAAATAGTTTAGTCTTTTTTTGAAAATTTTCCGGCTTGTCTGCCAAATTTTGCATCCAGCAACAAAATCATACATTTTTTGCAAAGTTTGGAGAGGGGGAACTGCCGGTGGAAAAAAAGAGGACTGCGACAGCACCTCCAGCGGACGGCGCAGCCCTCCGTTACGTCACGCTGAAAGTCCGCCTCTATCCCACGGCGGAACAGGCGGCGCTTTTTGAAAAGACCTTTGGCTGCTGCCGTTATATCTGGAACCGGATGCTGGCCGACCAGCAGCGCTTTTATATCGAAACCGGGGCGCATTTCATTCCCACGCCGGCAAAGTACAAAAAGGAAGCTCCCTTTTTAAAAGAGGTGGATAACCAAGCGTTGATCCAGGAGCATAACAGACTGTCCCAGGCGTTTCGCATGTTTTTCAAAAGTCCGGGATCCTTCGGTCATCCGAACTTTAAGAGAAAAAAGGACGGACGGGACTCTTTTACCGCCTGTAACCGTGAGTTTCAATCCGGACCGACGGTCTACACCACCCGCAGCGGAATCCGCATGACAAAGGCGGGGATCGTTCCGGCTAAATTCCACCGCCGGCCGCAAAACGGCTGGAGGCTGAAGCGCATCACCGTGGAAAAAACCCCCACGGGAAAATACTTTTGCTACATTCTCTATGCGTGTGAGGTGAAGGGCCCGGAGCCGGTTATCCCCACTGCGGAGACAACCGTGGGACTGAAATATTCTGTCTCTCACTTCTATGTGGCGGACAGCGGCGCCATGGCAGATCCACCCCACTGGCTTGGGAAGAGCCAGGAGAAGCTGGCAAAGATTCAGCAGCAGCTCAGCCGGATGCAGCCGGGGTCCCGGAACTACCGGCGGGCGGTTCAGAAGTACCGCCTGCTCCATGAGCATATCGCCAATCAAAGACGGGACTTCATCCACAAAGAATCCAGCCGGATAGCCAAAGACTGGGATGCCGTGTGTATGAGGGCCGACAATCTGGAGGAAATGATCGGGGGACTGCCCCACGGCGGTTCTCCGGGGCTTGGACACGGTATGTTTCGGGAGTGTTTGCGCTACAAGCTGGAGCGGCAGGGAAAGCAGCTTATCCTGATCGACCGGTATACGCCCACCACACGGACCTGCTCCACCTGCGGGCAGGTGCGGGAAGCGGTTCATTACAGAGAAAAAACCTGGCGCTGTCCGGAGTGCGGCGCGGTACACCGGCGGGAGATCAACGCCGCGAAAAATATTAAGACCCAGGGGCTGGCCTGGTTTTTCCGCAATGGGGAACAGCCTGAAAGTGCCTGAGCCGGAGTCCGGCAGCGCAGATTTGGCGGAGAGAGGTCTTAGAGAGGTCTTTCTTTTATTGATATGCCGGTTGGGACGCCGGTGAAGGCCCATGCCGGCGGCCGGGGAACGTTGATCGAAGCGGAATAACACAATTGGGATTCGGTTTCGATCAACGTTTTCCGAACCGCCCATGTGGGAAACGAGAGGGCGTGTGCGCACGTCCGAAGCCCAAAAGGGCGTTCACAACATTATGACGGTGAAAACCGGGACCGTCGCAGGATTAAAGGTTGGAAACAGAACAGATACAGGAGATTCGCTGTGCGGGAGAACGGACTGTCGTACCGCAAAACAGAGAAGGAGTTGACCGTATATGCTTTGCTTATCGCTGATCCCGGGAGAGTATCTGACCATCGGGGACGATGTGGTCGTCCAGCTTGACCGTATGGCCGGAGACCGATGCAGGCTTGTCATCCATGCGCCCCGGGAGATCCCCATTCTGCGGGGCGAGGTTTTGGAGCGGGGCGGCAGGGAGCGGCCGGACTGCGTGTTCGACGCGCCCCGCTGGCGCAGGCCGGAAATTCCCTGGGACCGGAGCAAGGCTCAGGCGCTGGCCGCCATGCGGACGCTGCTGTCCAAAATGGACGGAGGAGACAGCGACGTGCAGGCGCTGCGGCGGCAGCTGAACCACATGTTTCCGCCTGTGAGCGGAAGAGCAGCGCAGCCAGACGAGGTTTCAAACGGCTGACGAGCCGCTTAAAATACAGTACCTGCGCCACACGTTTATGACGCCGGGGCCACAGCGTCAAAAACCGAAGGGCGCGCCACTTGAGGTTGTGGGAGAACGAGGGAATGTTCAAACACACGAAATTTTGCTAAGGAGGCAAACAAAATGAGGATCCAGCATAATATCATGGCGATGAACGCCTATCGCAACTACAATACCAACACCAGCGCCCTCTCCAAAAACCTGGAGAAGCTCTCTTCCGGCTACAAGATCAACCGCGCCGGCGACGACGCC
>CATNDT010000105.1 GCA_950097035.1 uncultured Oscillibacter sp. | reverse complement strand
GGGGTGCATTTGCCCAGCCCACAACGGCTGCCAATTCCGCCCCGCGCGCCAGCGCGAGCAACTTTTACCGCTCCTGGGAACGCCCCAACAGATAATCTGTTGTAACCTCAAAATAATCCGCCAGAGCCCACAATGTCAAGGACGGAATATTCACTTTTCCAGCCTCCATACGCCGATAATGTACATCCGTGATGTCCAGCAACTTTGCCACTTCACGTTGGGTGAGCTGTCGCTCTTTCCGGAGTATACGGAGCCTTATCCCAAATTCCTTTAATTTTTCCATCTTTCCTCCTTGACAGAGAACATAAAATGTCCTATACTAAAAGTACATTAAAAGTTCTATTTTGTGAGGTGTACGAATGAAACAGATCTACGAAAAACTCTTTGAAACCTACGGCTCCACCACTTTGGAAAATACAGAAAATTTTGACAGCGCCGGTCTGGAAAAATTTCTCGGCACATTCTCTATCGACGCAGATACCCGCCGCCAGCTAATGGACGCTTTCTTCATGCGCTATTCCCAGTGGTCCCTGGACGCCTTCGCCCTGGGTCTCCACCTGGGGCTATCGCTCCACAACGATATCCTCCGCAGCAGCGCCCAATAGCGCCAGCAGCGCCCCGGGGGCCACCTCCACCTGCGCCCCGATCTTTCCGGCGGAGATGTAAATGGTCTCATATTCCAGCGCCGTGCGGTGAAACACCGTGGGATACCGCTTCTTCATCCCAACAGGACTGCACCCGCCCCGGATATACCCGGTGACGGCGTTGATCTCCGCCACACGGAGCAGCTCCACCGACTTCTCCCCCACCGCTCTGGCGGCCTTCTTCAGGTCCAGACTCTCCGCCACGGGCACCTCAAAAATATAGATATTTCCGGTGGCTCCCCGGGCCGCCAGGGTCTTGAATCCCCGGGCGGGGTCCTGCCCCAGGGCACGGGCCACATGCACGCCGTACTCCCGGGTCCCCTCCGGGTCCTGATCCTCCTCATAAAAGTGAGGCGTGTAGGGAATCCTCCTCTGCTCCAGAATCCGCATCACATTGGTCTTTTCCTCTCTGTGCTTCGCCATGTCTCACCTCAAAATATACACACCCGCCAGGACGCACAGGATCCCCGCCAGCGCCGGCGGAGACAGCGCCTCTCCAAAGGCCAGCACCCCCACCAGGGTGGCCGCCACCGGCTCCAGACTGGCAATGATGGACGCCCGGCCGGACTCCACCCTGGCAAGGCCCCGGGTGTAGAGAATATAGGGGGCCACCGTGGAGAACACCACCAGCCCCAGAGACAGCAGCCACTGCCCCGGCGCCGCCAATGCCGCCGCCAGCCGGGCCGGGCGCAGCAGCGCCAGCGACGCCGGGCCGGCAAACAGAAACGTCCACACCGTTACGGTCATGGGGCCGTAGTGGGCCAGGGCGTACCGGCCGAAAATGCTGTACAGCGAATAGAAAAAACCCGCCCCCAGGCCCAGCAGCACACCGGCCGCCGTCACCGTCAAATCCCCGGCGAAGACGCCGCACACCAGGGCGCAGCCCACCATGGTCAGCGCCAGGGCCAGCAGCTTGCGGCCTGTCACCGGCTCCTTCCACAGCAGGGCGGACAGCACCACCACAAAGGACGGCGCCGTATACAGCAAAATAGAGGCCACCGCCAGGGAGCAGATCTTCTGGCAGGAGAAGTAGCACACCGTAAACAGCAGCACGCTGACCACGCCGGTGCCAAAAAAGTATTTCAAATGCGCCCGCTTCACGGCAAATACGCTCCTGTCCTTTACGGCGAACACCGCCGCCAGCACCAGCATGCCGCCAAAGTTCCGCACCACCACAATGTCCGTGGGGGTGAAGCCCCCGGCCATCAGTTTCCGGTTCCACAGCCCAATCATACCCCACAGCACTGCCGCCGCCAGAATGGAGACGCAGGCGCCGCCCGGCCGGGCGGTTTCTTTTTCTTCCATCAGTCTTCCTCCCACACGGCGCTGTTGCCGGTGCCCAGGTAATAAAACGTGTCGTTTTGGATGCACAGCACAATGTCGGGCCGGTATTGGCCGATATAGTCCTTCAGGGACATCCCATCATAGTGCCGCAGGTCCAGAATGCGGGTCTCATCAAAGGAGGCGTACAGCAGCGTCTCCAGGGCGTTGGTGAAGGAGTCCCCGAAGATCAGGGCGCTGGGCAGCTCCGGGCGGCCGGTCTCCAGCACGGTTTCCGCAAAATCCCCACCCATATACAGGTTGTAGGTGGCGGGCAGGTAGTCCGCCGCCGGCAGAACAAACAGGGGCCTGTCCGAGAGTACCCCGTTGTCATGGCGGGTAAAGGGCACCGGATCCCGCTGCACCCCAATCACGGCCCGCTCACTGTTGGGCCACAGGTTATAGAGCCTGCGGTTCCGGGTGGCGATATAGGGGTTGGGCTGCTCCACAAGGTCGATATCCGCCTCCGCCAGCACCGGCAGGGCCCAGCCCTCCGCCGCCAGGTGGTCCAATATCGCCCGGTAGGCGGCGTAGGCCCCGTAGTAGCTGTAGTGGTGGTCCACGGCAGAGTAATAGCTGTCCGGGTGGCCCTGGGCATCATACACCGCCCCCATATCCAGAAAGTCCACGCCCCGGTCCGCCAGGGCCCGGGCAAAGGCGGCATCCCCCACCGCGGCCTCCGTCTCGTGGCGGCTGCAATAATCCGGGTAATACTCCCGAAAGTAGACCCGCTGCTCCGGAAAGCCCACATAGCAGAAGGTCCCGCCGTTTGCCCGAATGTACTCGTCCAGCCTGGCAAAGGGCTCAGCCGCCTCCGCCGCCAGCGTCGGGTACTCTGCCGCCGCCAGCTCCTCATAGGGTAAAAGAGGCAGCAGCACCTCCCCCGCCGGAACGACCTCGTTGACCGCCGGGCGGCGCAGGATGTTCAGCTGCACCGCCGTGTCCGCCTTCAGCAGCGTGGTGCGGCCCGGAGCGTGGTCGGAATACCAGCTCTCAAACGCCGTGCCAAAGCTGCCGTTCCACAGGCTTTCCGCCGTAGGGACGGGCCGCTCCGCCAGAACCCGGTTTTCATAATAGGCCGCGGTGTCCTTCCAGGACCACAGCGCCGTACCCAGGGGCACGGCCAGCAGCGCCGCCAGCAGCAATATCAGAAAGGCCCGCTGCGAAAATTTTTCCATAAACCGGCCTCCTAAAACTGAAAGTACAAAAAGGAGCGGAAGGTGGAGCTGAGCAGCCGCACCACAGAGAGGCCCAGCAAGCCCAGAGCCAGCAGCTTCGGGCCAAAGACCAACGTGACTGCCGCAGGTCCGCTCCCCCGCTCCCGGCAGGCGCGGAGCCAGGCGGACAGCCGGCTCCTCACCGGCAGGACCGCCGGAACAGCGATCAGCCACTCCCAGGCAAACTGGCGGAGATAGTATTCCGCCTCGCCGCTCCAGAGGCCTCCGGGCGCCCGCCCCGCCATAGCGGCCAGCATGGCCCCCGCCTGGCCCAGACTGCCGGCGCGAAACAGCACCCAGCCAAAGTTGATCAGCAGCAGGGCGTAAACGTGCCGCGCCGCCCGGGGCAGCCGCTCCAGCATACCGCCCCACAGGTATTTTTCCCCCGCCAGCAGCGCCGCGTAGTACAGGCCCCAGGCCACAAAGGTCCAGGCCGCACCGTGCCACAGCCCCGTCAGCAGCCATACCGCCAGCAAATTCAAAAGGTGCCGGCTCTTTGTGCAGCGGTTGCCCCCCAGGGGAATATACACATAGTCCCGGAACCAGCGGGAGAGGGTGATGTGCCACCGCCGCCAAAACTCCGCGGCGGACCGGGCAATATAGGGGTAGTCAAAATTCTCCGGCAGGGGCAGGGCAAAGACCCGGCCCAGCCCCAGGGCCATGTCCGTGTAGCCGGAGAAGTCAAAGTACAGCTGCAGGGTATAGGCGAGGGAGCCCATCCAGGCCAGTCCCACGGTCAGCCGGTCTCCGGCGGCATAGGCCCCGTTGGCCACGGCCCCCAGCGCGTCTGCCAGCAGCACCTTTTTGGCAAGGCCAAAACAGAACCGCACCGCCCCTGCGGCGGCGTCCGCCGCCGTCTCCCGCCGGTCCGCCAGCAGCGGACCGACGTCCCCGTAGCGTACGATGGGTCCTTGCAGCAGCTGGGGGAAAAAGGCCGTATACAGCGCCAGACGGAGGGGGTTCCGCTCCGGCGGAACGACCCCCCGGTACACATCCGTCAAATACGACACCGCCTGAAAGGTAAAAAAGGAGATGCCCGCCGGAAGAACGACGGACGGCGCCGCCAACGCCACCCCCAGGACCCTGAGGTTGTCCAGCAGAAAACCGGTGTACTTCAAATACAGCAGCGGCAGCAGCTCCAAAACCAGGGCGGCGGTAAAAACTGCCTTCCGATGGGGCCGTCCCGGGGCCAGCAGCCGTCCGGCGGCCCAGTCCAGCAGGCAGCTCCCCAGCAGCACCGGCAGCAGCCGCAGCCCGCCCCAGGCGTAAAACAACAAACTGCACAGCAGCAGCACGCCGTTCCGCCCCTTCCGCCGGGCGGCGGGTATGATAAAGTAGCACAGCATCGCCGCCGGCAGAAAGGCAAACAAAAACGCCATACTGCTGAAGGCCATAAAATCACTTCACTTTCCGGGGGCCCGGCGGGGCTCTCATTTCAGAAGCTCTCTCTGAACGTATTTCGGAAGCTTCTCCAGCACCAGCCGGTGGGAGGATGCACACAGCTCCCGCAGCGTATCCTCCGGCAGGTTCCCGTCCAGCAGACAGGCGATCCAAAGGCGCTTGTCGCAGTAAAAGCCGGGCAGAATCTCCGGATACCGAAGCCGCAGCAGCTCCGCCTCCGCAGGGTCACATTTCAGGTTTACCAGATCATGGCCGCCGTAGATCCCGTGCTTTGCATCCGGCGTGCACACGGCGGCAAACAGCTTGCCCCGGATCATATAGCGAAACCAGGCCCACTCGGGCTTATAGTCCTTCTCCGCACCGGGAAGGGAGAGAAGGTAGCCGTCCAGCCATTCGTATTTCATAAGATCTCCTCCGTTTTCCCTCTTCTGTTACTTTTGCCCCCGCAGCTCTATAATGCGGTCCCGCAAAACGGCGGCATACTCGAATTCCAGCATCTTGCTGGCCTCCCGCATCTCCTTCTCCAGCCTGGCAATCTCGGCCTCCCGCTCCTGCTGGTTCAGCTTCCGCTTCTTCCAGCCCCGGACCGTCTCCTCCTCCGCCACGCTGGAGATCTCCAGCACCTCACGCACGCCTTTGATAATGGTTTTTGGCACAATGCCGTGCTCCTGATTAAACCGGTCCTGAATCCCGCGGCGGCGCTCCGTCTCATCCATAGCGGAACGCATGGAGGGGGTGATCTCGTCGGCATACATGATGACCAAACCCTCCGCGTTGCGGGCCGCGCGGCCGATGGTCTGAATGAGGGAGGTCTCGGACCGGAGGAAGCCCTCCTTGTCCGCGTCCAGAATCGCCACCAGGGAGACCTCCGGCAGATCCAGCCCCTCACGCAACAGGTTAATCCCCACCAGCACGTCGAACTCCCCCAGCCGCAGGTCCCGGATGATCTCCATCCGCTCAATGGTCTGCACGTCGGAGTGCATATACCGCACCCGAATGCCGGCATTTTTCAGATACTCTGTCAAATCCTCCGCCATCTTTTTGGTGAGGGTGGTCACCAGCACCCGCTCGCCTCTTGCGGACCGGGCGTTGATCTCCTCCATCAAATCGTCGATCTGCCCCGTCACGGGCCGGACCTCCACCCTGGGGTCCAGCAGCCCCGTGGGGCGGATGACCTGCTCCACCACCTGGTCGGCCCGCTCCCGCTCATAGGGCCCCGGCGTGGCGGATACAAACACCGCCTGGCCGATGCGGCCCTCAAACTCCTCGAATTTCAGGGGGCGGTTGTCGTAGGCGCAGGGCAGGCGGAAGCCGTACTTCACCAGGCTGTCCTTGCGGGCATGGTCGCCGTTGTACATGGCCCGCACCTGGGGCAGCGTCACGTGGCTCTCGTCCACAAACAGAACAAAATCCTCCGGAAAAAAATCCAGCAGCGTCATGGGGGCAGAGCCGGCAGGCCGGTTGGAGATGATGCGGGAGTAGTTTTCAATGCCGGAGCAGTAGCCCAGCTCCGCCATCATCTCCATGTCATACTCCGTCCGCTGGCGGACGCGCTGGGCCTCCACCAGCTGCTCATTTTCCGTAAAGACCCGCACCTGTTCCTCCATCTCCCGCCGGATCTCCCCGATGGCCCGCTCCATCTTGTCCTTGGTGGTGACATAGTGGCTGGCGGGATAGATGGCGATGTGGTTCAAAACGCGGTTTACGGAGCCGGTGAGGGGGGAGAAGTCGCTGATGCGGTCGATCTCGTCCCCAAAAAACTCCACCCGGATGGCGTGGTCCCGGTAATACGCGGGGTAAATCTCCACCGTGTCCCCCCGAACACGAAACATATTGCGCTCAAAGGCGATGTCGTTGCGCTCATAGCGGTTCTCCACCAGCCGCCGCAACAGCTCCTCCCGGTTCCACTCCGCTCCCGTCCGCAGGGAGATCACCAGGTTGGCAAAGTCGTCCGGCTCGCCCAGGCCGTAAATACAGCTTACGGAGGATACCACGATCACATCCCGCCGCTCCAGCAGGGCGCAGGTGGCGGAGAGCCGCAGCCGGTCGATCTCGTCGTTGGTGGAGGCGTCCTTGGCGATATAGGTGTCTGTGTGGGGGATATACGCCTCCGGCTGATAATAGTCGTAGTAGGAGACAAAATACTCCACGGCGTTGTTGGGGAAAAACTCCTTGAACTCGGCGCACAGCTGGGCCGCCAGGGTCTTGTTGTGGGCCAGAACCAGCGTGGGCCGCTGCACCCGCTCGATGACCTTGGCCATGGTAAAGGTCTTGCCGGAGCCGGTGACGCCCAGCAGCACCTGCTCCTTCAATCCGTTTTCAATGCCCTCCGCCAGCGCGGCAATCGCCTCCGGCTGGTCGCCTGCGGGCCGGTATTCAGATATGACTTCAAATTTCGGCATAGATCCCTCTCCCGATCCGGTTCTTTCTACAGGGGTTTTATTATACTACAGGCCTTACGGAATTGCAACATTTGTTCTACTTTTCAAAGCGCCGCCCTGACCTCAAAATTCCAGATCCCCCGACTGGGCCATGGACACAAAGTCCCCGTCCGCCACGATGATGTGGTCCACCAGCCTCACGTCGATGGTTCGCAGGGCCGCCGCGGCCCGCACCGTGGTGGCGTGGTCGTCAGGGGAGGGCAGCGCAATGCCGCTGGGGTGGTTGTGGGAGAGGATTACGCCGCTGGCCGAGGTCAAAAGGGCGTTTTCCACCAGGAGGCGGATGTTCAGCTCCGTGCTGTGGGCGCCGCCCTCGCTAAGGCGTTTGCAGGCCAGCAGCTTTCCCTTCCGGTCCAGACACAGCTGGTAGAGGACCTCCCGGGTCATCCCCTCAAACAGCCGCAGGAGATACGCCCCCGCCCGCTCGGCGGAGTTGAGCACCGTCTCCTGGGCGGCATCCGCCAGGCTGGCCTTGCGGCACAGCTGGGGCACGATCTTCAGCAAAACCGCCGCGCTCTCCCCAATCCCCTCCACCTTCTGCAGATCCTCCGCCGGGGCGGCCAGCACGGCGGAGAGGGAGCCGTACCGCTCGATCAGCGCGTGGGCGGCGGGGTTGGTGTCCCGCCTGGGGATGGCGTAGTAGAGCAGGAGCTCCAGGGCCTCGTGGTCTGCAAAGGTCTCCAGCCCCGTGGCCAAAAAGCGCTTGCGCATCTTATCCCGGTGCCCGTCGTGAACGCCCATAAAGCCGCTCCCCCCTCTCAAAAAAGCAGTTGATTTTCAGAACGGTTTATTATACCACAAAGCGCATGCCGCCACAAGCCGTTTTCCCCTGCAAAAACCACTCCAAACCGCCCGCTGCGCCTTGACAAGCGGGGTAATCTGACATATTATGTAAGAGAAGACAACTGCATACCGTCCGGTAGGTAAGGCTACCACAAGGATACGGGTCGCTGCCGCGGAGTGATGGAGACATCATGAGAGGGTTTGAACAGGCGATATCGAACACGAAGGTATCATCTAATGCGATTTCATCGCCTTGTGAGGCTAAAGCTTGAACGGTTGGGGGAAACTGCCCGTAAGAAGGGCCGCTTCCCCGGCACGAAAGACTCTCCAGTCGTACCGGGTGGCACGATTGGAGTTTTATTTTGAAATGCCTTTCGGAAAGGAGGACGCGCGGCATGTTTGAACTGGAGAACGCATGGGATGAGCTGCCGGAAAAGGTTGAGGAGCTGGTATCGCGAAAGCGATATGCGGAGCTGCGCGACCTTCTGCTGCCCATGGAGGCGGCGGACATCGCCTGGCTCTGCGACAAACTGAATGAGCGCGCCCCCGTCCTGGTGTTCCGCCTGCTGCCCAAGGAGCTGGCGGCGGAGGTGTTCGTGGAGCTGGACAGCGACGAGCAGGAGCTGCTGATCCGGGGCTTTTCCAACGCGGAGCTGCAGGAGGTGCTGGACGAGCTGTATCTGGACGACACCGTGGACATCATCGAGGAAATGCCCGCCGGCGTTGTAAAGCGCATCCTCCGGCACTCAGACCCGGAAACGCGAAAGAGCATCAACGAGATCCTGCAGTATCCCGACGACTCCACCGGCAGCATTATGACCACGGAGTTCGTGGATTTAAAAGAGACCATGACGGTGGAGGACGCCTTTAAGCGCATCCGCCGCACCGGCCCGGACAAGGAGACCATTAACGTCTGCTATGTGATTGACGAGGAGCGCCACCTTATCGGGCTTTTAACGGCCCGCACACTGCTGCTGGCGGAGGAGGACGATGTCATCGGAGACATCATGGAACGAAACCTCATTGCCGTCCACACCCTGGACGACCAGGAGACCACCGCCCGCTCCTTGAGCAAATACGGCTTTTTGGCCCTGCCGGTGGTGGACAAGGAAAACCGCCTGGTGGGCATCGTCACCGTGGACGACGCCATGGACGTTTTGCAGGAGGAGGTCACCGAGGATATTGAAAAGATGGCGGCCATCCTCCCGGGCGACAAGCCCTATCTGAAAACCGGCGTGTTTGAAACCTGGAAGGCCCGCACCCCCTGGCTCATGCTCCTGATGCTCTCCGCCACCTTTACCGGCATCATCCTCACCCACTTTGAGACATCCCTGATGGCCTGCGCCATCCTGACCTCCTTCATCCCCATGCTCTCCGGCACCGGCGGCAACAGCGGCACCCAGGCCTCCACCGCCGTGATCCGGGCGCTGTCCCTGGGAGAGGTGCGCTTTTCCGATATGCTCCGGGTGCTTTGGAAAGAGCTTCGCGTGTCCCTTTGCTGCGGGCTGTGCCTGGCGGCCGCCAACTTTGTCAAAATGCTGCTGGTAGACCGCTGGCTGCTGCGAAACCCCAGTGTAACGCCCCAGGTGGCGCTGGTGGTATGCGCCACTCTGGTGTGCACCGTGCTCTGTGCCAAGCTGGTGGGCTGCTCGCTGCCGCTGCTGGCAAAAAAGGTGGGCTTTGACCCGGCGGTGATGGCCTCCCCCTTTATCACCACCATTGTAGACGCCCTGTCCCTGCTGATCTATTTTCAGATCGCCTCGGCGGTTTTGGGGCTTTGAACTCAAAAAATGACCGGGCGGCCTTCTGCCGC
>CATNDT010000104.1 GCA_950097035.1 uncultured Oscillibacter sp. | reverse complement strand
TGTCGTTGACGATGATCCGGCCCCGGTCGTTTTCAATCTTTCCGGCCTCCAGGTTCAGGCCGGCGGTGTTGGCCTTCCGGCCAATGGCCACCAGCACCTTCTCCGCCTCAAAGCTGACGGTCTCGCCGGCCTTGTTTTTGCACACCACCTTCGCCCCCGCGGGGGAGCTCTCCACAGACTGCACGGGGCACTCCAGATGGAACTCCATGCCCATCTTCTTCATGTGGGCCACGCCGATCTTCGTCAGGTCGCCGTCCAGCATGGGCAGCATGTGGTCCATGGCCTCCACCACCGTGATTTTGGTGCCGAAGGCCGCGTAGGCGCAGGCCAGCTCCAGGCCGATAACGCCGCCGCCGATGACCACCATGGTCCCGGGCAGGGCCTCCAGGCTCAGCGCGCCGGTGGAGTCGATGCAGTTGGGATTCTCCTTGATGCCCGGGATGGGGGGCACGGAGTTGACGGAGCCGGTGGCCACGATAATGGCGTCGGCGGTCATCTCCTCAGCGGAGCCGTCGGGCTTCTTCACGGAGATCCTCTTCTCCCCGATGAAGCTGGCCTCGCCGTCCACCTTCTTCACCTTGTTCATCTTCAAAAGGCCGGCCACGCCGGAGGTCAGTTTTTTGGAGATCTCGTTTTTGTGGGCGATGACCTGGGGGAAGTTGACCTTCACGCCCTCCACCTCAACGCCAATCTCCCTGCCCTGGTTCCTGATATCCTCCACCAGTTCGGCGGAGTGCAGCAGACACTTGGTGGGGATGCAGCCCACGTTCAGGCAGGTGCCGCCCAGGTACTGCTTTTCCACCACAGTGACCTTCGCTCCCAGCTGGGCAGCCCGGATGGCGGCCACATACCCGCCGGGGCCGCCGCCGATGATAATGATCTGCATATAAATTCCTCCTGACAGGAAACTGGATGAACAGAGACTGTCCAAGATTCAGCGGTTAAAAACCGAGCAAAAAGGGATGCTCCATATAGTCCTTGATGGTGCGCAGGAAGTTGGCGGCAGGAGCGCCGTCAACGGCGCGGTGGTCAAAGGTGAGGCACAGGCCCAGCACGCGGCGCTCTGTTACCTGTCCGTTTTCCAGCGCCAACTCCCGGTGCATGGACCCAACGCCCAGAATCGCCACCTCGGGCGCGTTGATAATGGGGGTGAAATAGCGCACACCGGCGCTTCCCAGGTTGCTGATGGTAAAAGTCCCGTTGGCATAGGCGCTTGGGGGGAGCGTATTTTCCCGGCAGCCCCTCACAGTGTCGCTGATTGCCGCGCACAGCGCCAACCCGGACTTTGCCTCGCAGCCGGAGACAACGGGAACAATCAGTCCCTCCTCCATATCCACAGCAATGCCCAGGCGGATGTCCGGGTGTTCATAGATCGTGTCGTCCTCATAGGTGGCGTTCATGGCGGGGCAGTCCTTCAGCGCGCGGCATACCGCCACTGCCAGCAGAGAGGTCACTGTAAAGTGCCGGTCCGGATACTGTGCGGAGAGGTGTTTTTTGACCTTCATGATCTCCTCCAGGTCCACGTCCATCATGTGGACGACCCTGGGCTTGGTGGAGGTGCTCTCAAACATCTTCTGGGCGATCATGCGGCGGCGGCCCTTGAGGGGGATCTCCTTTGCCGCAGAGGGTGCGGGAGAGGCGGAAGGCGCAGACGCCGTTTGGGCAGGGCTGTTTTTCAGGGATTCCGCATAGGCGCGGACATCCTCTTTGGAGATTCTGGCTTTTCCGACAGCCGCCTTCATTGCCTCTATGTCCAGATCAAGCTCCTTGGCGATCTTCATCGCCACCGGTGAGACAAATACGCGGCCTGCCGGCTTTTGACCGCCGGAGAGGGCAGCCGGCGCCTCCGCGGCGGCAGAGGCGGGCACTGTCGCCGCACCGGCGCCAGTGCCGTCGCCGATCACCGCCACGGTCTCAGAGATATCGACCTCCTCCCCCGCCGGGAACAGGATCTTTTCTACAATGCCGTCGCAGGGGGCGGCGATATCGACGGTCAGCTTTCCCGTCTCGCAGGAGAGGAGCGCATCGTCCTTTTTTACAGGGTCGCCGACCTTGACGTGCCATTCGGCGATGTAGGCCTTTTTGACATAGTCGCCGGCCAGCACTTGTAAATCAACGTTTTGAGACATGATCTTCCTCCGTTTAACCATTCACTAAGTTCCGGACAGCCTGGGCGATGGTTTCCCTGTTGGGCACGGTCAGCGGCTCCAGAGCCGGACTGTAAGGGATGGGCATGTCCAGAGCGCCAAGACGGACGACGGGTGCATCCAGCAGCTCGAACATCTCCTCGGCCACAACTGCCGCAATCTCGGCGGCAAAGCTGCCGGTTTTCCAGGCCTCATTCACCACGACCAGCCTGCTGGTTTTCTCCAGAGACTGGCGGATGATATCTTTGTCCAGGGGCACCAGCGTGCGGGGGTCCACAACCTCGCAGCTGATCCCTTCCTTCTGCAGGTCTTTGGCCGCATCCAACGCCTCCAGGACCATGGCGGATGTGGCGACAATGGTGACATCGCAGCCCTCCCGCACCACAGCGCCCTTGCCGATTTCAACGACATAGTCCTCCTCCGGGACCTCCGCGCGGGTGCCATAGAGCAGCTTGTGTTCAATGAACACAACGGGGTTATCGTCCCGAATGGCGGCCTTCAGCAGGCCCTTGGCGTCATAGGCGTTGGATGGCATAACGACTTTGATTCCCGGGATATGGCAAAACCAGGCCTCCAGGCTCTTGGAGTGCTGGGCGGAGGCGGAGGCGCGGGCGCCGCCCTGCACCCGGTAGACCATGGGAATCTTGACCTGGCCGTTATACACATAGTGCAGCAAAGAGGCCTGGTTTACCATCTGGTCCAGGGTGAGCCCCACCCAGTCCGCGTACATCATCTCCATAACAGGCCGCTTCCCGGCGATGGCGGCGCCGATAGAGACGCCGGTGATCGCCTCTTCCGAGATGGGGGTGTCCAGCACCCGGCCGGGGAACATCTCCGCCAGCTTTTCGGTGACACGGAATGCGCCGCCGTAGACTTCGATATCCTCACCCAGCAGAAAGACGCTGGGATCACGGTTCATCTCTTCGATCAATGCGTCACGGACGGCGTCTTTATACATAATTTTGCTCATAACTGTGACTCCTCCTCTTTCAAAATCAGGCGTAAATGCCTTCCATCAGGGTGGACGCATCGGGATAGGGGCTGTCCAGGCCAAACTGAATGGCGTCGTCAACCTCGTCCGCCGCAGCTTTGTCCAGCGCGTCGATCTCCGCGGGGGTGCAGATCTTCTTCTCCACCAGGTAGCTGGCGTATCGGGCGATGGCGTCCCGCTGGGGAGCGGACCATGCGTCCACCTCCTCCTGGGCCTGGTATCCGCCCTTGTCGCCTGTTGAGAAGCCCAGAATACGGTAGGTTTTCGCCTCAATCAGCGTGGGGCCGTTGCCTGCGCGGGCGTGGGCGACGGCCTCCTGAGTGGCCTCGATCACCTGGATAATGTCGTTGCCGTCGATCGTCACACCGGGAATGCCGTAGGCCTTTGCCCGGTCTGAAATATTCTCCACGGACAGATGGCGGTCAGCCCGTACGGTCAGCCCGTACATGTTGTGCTCGGCAAAGATGACATTGTTGGTCTTCCACAAAGCGGCCATGTTCATCGCCTCGTGAAACATGCCCTCGTTGCAGGCACCGTCGCCAAGAAAGCTCAGGCACACGCGGTCGCTCTTGTCCATCTTGAAGCTGAGGCCATAGCCAACACCGATGCCAAGGGCTCCGCATACGATGCCGCAGCCGCCCAGGCAGCCCTTTTCCTTAGAGGCGATCAGCATATGGCTGGCGCGGCCGCCGCAGTAGCCGGTGGACTTGCCCATCATCTCGGCAACCATCAGGCGTGTCTCCAGCCCCTTGCCCACAAAGTGGGCGTGGCCGCGGTGTGTGCTGGTGATATAGTCGTCATCCCGCAGGCAGATGCCCGCGCCGACGCCGGTGGCCTCCTGTCCAACGCAGAGATGTACCGGTCCACGGATCTTTCCGGCGGCATGCTGTTCTTTCAGCGCGTATTCCAGGTTGCGTACGACCTTCATTCTCCTGTAGAGCAATTTCATTGTCTCATGATCAAACACGGGTAGTTCCTCCTTAATAAAAGTCAGTTGTTGTCTCCGTCTTTTTTGCCGGTGCAGGCTGCGTGGACCAGAGAGAAGCTGGTATAGAGCAGCACAAAAATCACCAGCCAGGTCAACAGGGTCAGCGGCATGGATTTGACGATCAGGGCGGCGATCAGCGTTCCGGGAATAGAGCCCAGAAACATCCACATGGCAACCTTGACATCAATGGCGTCCGCCTGGATACTGCGGATGCCGGCGGTGGGCATCATGGCGCAGCAGCCGCCGGCGGCCAGAGGAAACGCATAGCCCAGATTCAAACCCATCAGTGCGCAGAGCGCCATGGCGGGAGCGTACATACCGATACCGGCGTTCATGAGCGCTGCGAAAAGCCCCATCAGGCCGGCAAAAACCACCAGTTTTGCGCCGTGGAAGCCGTTTGCCTCGCCGCCGACATTGGGGAAGAACCCCAGCTGCTTGCTGAGCATGATGAACGCCACCACCACGAAGGCGCAGCCCATGACGATGCGGACCTTATTGCGGTCCAGACGGGTGACAAGAAAAGCGCCGATAAAGCCGCCGATGATACTGCACACCAGAGTGGCGACCAGGGTTTTTGTCTCAATGCCGATGTCGGACATCCAGACCGTTCCCTGAATGGCAACGGCCACCGCGCAGCCTGCGTTCAGGGTTCCGGGCAGCACGCGGTCATCAATGTTTTTGCTGAACCTGAGGATAGGAGTGATCACGGCGAAAGAGCCGATGCCGAGGGCGTCACAGAAATTGCCGATAAAGCCTGCCGCCGCAGACACGGGGATGCTGTTTCCGCTGAGCGTGCCCTCCTTTTTCCGCTGCAAATAGTTTTTCGTCATCAGGACGATCAGGGGGGCGGCAAATACCCACAGGAAGATAATGACGATCGTTGATGCTTTCATAGTATGTGGCGCTCCTTTCTTTTCAGGGAGTACAGATTACTTTCCCATCTCCCGGGACCGTTCGGCACAGGCGTGGACAGCCTGAATCACAGCGTTGCGGAAGTTGTGCTTTTCCAGTGCGGACACGGCGGCGATGGTGGTCCCGGCGGGAGAACAGACCGCGTCCTTTAAAACGCCCGGGTGCATCCCGGTGTCCAGAACCATCTTTGCGCTGCCAAACACCGTCTGCGCGGCGAAAGTGTATGCCTGCGCTCTTGGCAGGCCCTCCAGCACGCCGCCGTCGGCCAGCGCCTCGATAAACATGAAAACATAGGCGGGGCCGGAGCCGCTGATACCGGTGACGGCGTCCAGCAGGTTTTCGGGAACGACTTCCGCCTTGCCGAAACCGTTCATCAATTTCAACGCATAGTCCAGATCCTCATCTGTGACCAGCTCGTTGCGGCAGACACCGGTCATACCGGCAGTGACCTGCGCGGGCGTATTGGGCATTACGCGGATGGTTTTGACCTTTTTTCCAAAGGCATCCGCCAGGATGTCCAGTGTCTGACCGGCTGCAATGGAGATGAAGACCTTATCCTCCGTGATGCAGTCCGCGATTCCGCGGATGGCCTCGGGCAGGATATAGGGTTTTACCACCAAAAAGATCACATCGCTGCCGCGCACAACTTCCCGGTTATCGGTGGTGATGTTGATGCCCAGAGACTCCTTTGCCCCCTTCAGGATCGGGAGAGATACGTCCGCTGCGGTAATGTCGCTGGCGGCGGCAATTCCGGAACCGATAATGCCGCTCATGATTGCCTTGCCCATGACGCCGCATCCAATAAAACCGATTTTTTTACTCATGTTGATCTCCTTCCGCTTTTGAAAAATTTGTGATATCCATGAACCCGGCCGCCTCACCCCGCTATGGCAGAGTGCCGGCAGGGATACATGCCTTTGCCGCAAGGGCGCCCTGTCTGCTATGGCAGAGGCTCCTTCTGACCGGGCAGGTCCAAAAACGGTGTGATCCCCTGCTCGTCAAAATACTTTTTGACACGCATATCGCGCAGATAGCTTTCCCTGGCCTCCTCCCGCGCTTTTGCGCCGGTAAACATAAAGGGGTCGGTCTCCTTTTCCTCTGCGGCCAGACTGCCCTTCAAACTCTCGCCTTTCAGATCCTTTGCGGTGAAGACAAAAAAGAGAACAAACCACACCACGCAAACGCCGACCATGACCCATGCCGAGATACTCATTAAACTGCCTCCTTTCCCGTTCCGTCCCATTCATATCCGTGCTTTTGATCGTAATACCAGGTGCCGCCGACGACTGCGGCGGAGACGCACCAGACCAGAATCAGACCGCCCCAACCCATAAACCAGGGGGAATCCGGTGTTGTGGAAAAGCTGTGGGCGGACCAGATCATCAAAAAGATATTGACCGCCGGAACAAAATACCGGTAGATGTGGACCCAGAGCTTGCCGAGGTAGCCGTTGCCAAACACATTGATGACCGTGGTCCGCAGGCGCTCGCCCCCAAACCGGTAGGCGATGGCAAACACCTGCAGTGAGACGATGGTCGGCAGGACGTAGGAGCCAAAGAGGTTGTCCATATGGTTCAGGACATCCGCGCTGATACTGGGGGCGATGCCGCAGACCAGAAGGATCAGCGTTGCGATGACCGTGCCCTTTTGGCGGGAGAGATGCAGGCTGTCGATCATATAGCTGGAGATGACCTCTACCAGAACGTAGGCGCAGGAGTAAGCCGCAATGAAGAGCGCGATAAAGAACAGGAGGGAGATAATGTATCCACCCTTCATTCCGAGAAATACCTGGGGCATGGCCACATACGCGGTGGAAGCGCCCAGGGTCCGTATGGTCTCACGGTTATAGCCGCAGGCGAACAGCGTTGGGATGATGGCAAACCCCGCCATCAAAGCGAAGGTTGTGTCCGCAAAACCTGTGGTGATATTTCCGAAACCCGCGTCAGACTCCTTTTTTAAATATGAGGACAGGACCATGAACCAGCCCCATCCGGCGCCGAAAGTGAAATACGCCTGACTTAGCGCCGCGCTGAGATTTTTGCCGGTGAACATGTTTGTCCAGTCCGGAGTCAGGAAAAACGCCACGCCCTCAGAGGCGCCGGGAAGCGTGATCCCGCGGAATGCGCCGATTACAATGATGACCAGCGCAAAGCCCCCGATCCATTTTGCGACCCGCTCGATGCCTTTTTGAATGCCGAAATACGGTGGAATGGCAGAGAGGATCAGCGTAATCAGAAAGAGCGTGAAACACAGCGGTTTGTTTGCTGTAAAGTCTGCCCAGACAGTTTCCGGAGCGGTGGTGGCGAAGACGTTCCGCGCCGACTGCACGACCCAGTACAGGCTCTGGGATACGACCACAATGTAGTAGGAGGCCAGCATGTTCAAAAGAAGCATCATTACGCCCAGGCCCCGCAGGCCGGCCATTTTTCCCATTGTTCCAACGGTGGAGGAGTGCCCGTATTTTCCGGCGGCACTTTCAAAAATGACCGACGGCAGGGAGATAAGCAGAATAAACGCCAGATAGGGCAGTAAAAATGCGCCGCCGCCGTTTTCGGCGCACCGAAAGGGAAAACGCCACATGTTTCCAATGCCGATCGCGGCAAACCAGGTGGTCATTAAATAGCCGATCCGGCTTCCCCAGTTGTCTCGCTTGGTTAAAGACCGTTTTTCCATATCTTTCTCCTTTTCCGCAGTTTCCTGTACTCTGCCCATATATTAAGCAAAAAACATACCAATAATTGCAGATAGAGAAAGTTTGTATAATATATCCAATGCTGTTTTTGTTAGTCGGTGATAATTCACAAATAAATTGGTTTGTTTTACTGTGATTTGAGGGGATTTCTCCCATATCTTTTATAGATCAAACAGCAAAAAAATTTGCGGTGCCGGATATTTTGCGCAAAATATTCGGCATATTTGTTATACGTTTCATATATTATAATAAATGGGGTAGTTTGCTCAAAAAAACAAGCCCTTGGAGAGGGGCTCTAATCACTACTACTCTATAAACAGATATGAGGAAGTGCTATGAAACAGCTTAGCTTTGCCGCTTTTTTGCTGGAAGGCAGTAATATTGTTTCCACATTGGTCCTGGAGCCCTCGTTCATGGAGCTGCTGGGCCGGAACCGGGAAAATCTCCGTATGCAGAACATTTCAGACGTATTTCCGGATTTTTTTCCGGATCATGACCAGGGAGGCCTGTACATTGGGAATTATTACGCGGAATACATCCAATGCGCCGTCTCCCCCAAAAGGACCCTTCTGTTTCTCGCGCTGATGGACTCCTCTGACTCTGCGGTCTGTCAATTTGCCATGGATCAGCTGGATATCGGCGTGCAGATCTATCGAAGTGATGCGACGCTGATGTTTATCAACGCCGCCAGCGAGGAGATGTCAAACATTGAACGGGGCGATGTTTTGGACAAGCAGCTGACGTCGATCTATGACACAGACGAGCTGCACAGTACTGTGTTGCAGGTTCTGTCCTCCCGGTCGCCGCTCTATGATAAGGTGGCGCAGTTTGATGTGCGCAGCGGAGGCTTTACCACGGTGTTAAACACCTCGATCCCCTATTTTGACGCCGCCAGACGTCTGTGCGCGGTTGTAAATCTGGAGTACAATCAGGCCTCGCTGGAGAGGATGGCGGCAAATACGCGCAAGCTGCAGCAGATCGTGCCGCCCAATATCTCCAATACAAGCACGAGAGATGGTTCCAGCAGGCAGTATTACCGTTTCAGCGACATTATCAGTCAGTCACCCTCCCTCCACGAGACCATTGCCTTTGCAAAAAGGATCTCTGAACAGGATGGAAGCGTGTTTATCGCCGGTGAGACCGGCACCGGCAAGGAGATGTTTGCCCAGAGCATTTACAGCGAGTGCGCGGACAAATACGCGGCCTTTGTGGCGGTTAACTGCAGCACGATCCCGGAGGAGCTGGCCGATTCCACGCTGTTTGGCAGTGTAAAGGGCGCGTTTACAGGCAGTATCAGCGCGGACGGGCTGTTTGCCGCGGCAGACGGGGGAATCCTCTTCCTGGATGAGATTAATTCACTGCGGCAGAGCTCACAGGCCCGCCTTCTGCGTGTTTTGCAGGAGGGAACTTATATGAAGGTCGGCTCCACCAAGGAGATCTCCTGCCGGGTACGGGTGCTGGCGTCCAGCAATCAGGATCCGCTGGAACTGGTACAGGCGGGAAAATTTCGCTCAGACCTCTTTTACCGACTGGCGAAAACCGTTATTACCATTCCGCCGCTCCGTATGCGGCGGGAGGACATCCAGACCTTGACCCAGCATTTTTTGCGCTATTACTCCAACAAGTATATGAAAAATGTCTCCTGCGTGTCAGAGCGGGTCCAAAAGCTGCTGCATCAGTATGACTGGCCGGGGAATGTGCGGGAGCTGAAAAATGTAATTGAATTTGCGGTGAATACCGCCGCAGGTTCTGAAATAGGACTTCAGGACCTGCCAACCTATATTCAAAATAAACGCCGGGCGATCATCGGGTCTCCGCCTCTTCCGCAGGAGAGTATCTCTTTAAAGCAATACAGTCTAGCCGGGCATCTGGAGTACTACGAGAAAGAGCTGATCCGCTACAGCCTTCAGCAAAACGGCTATAACATCACCAAAACAGCTGCCGCGCTGTCG
>CATNDT010000103.1 GCA_950097035.1 uncultured Oscillibacter sp. | reverse complement strand
GAGGCCCATATTCAGCCCGCCCTTGACCAGATTAAAGGGCAAAAAGACGGTGGGCAGCATAGTGGCCACCTGCTCCCGGGGGATTCCCTGATAGATGGGGACCAGAAAATAGTTCCACAGCAGCATAACCACTACCTGTGCGACGACGCCCAGCGTCAGGCCGATGACGGCGCCCTTCCTGGTGTGCATTTTTTTGTAGACGAAGGAAGCGGTGCAGCAGAAGGAGACTGTTGCCAGAATGTTCATGATGCAGCCGATGGGGCCGGTGTCGCTGACGGTAAACATCTCCACCACGGCCACCACAATGGAGATGCAGGCGGCGGCCAGGGGGCCGAAGAGGAAGCCGCCGATGGTGATGACGGTGGCCTGCACATCCAGCTGGAGAAACATGAAGACCTGGGGCAGCGACTTGCTCAGGAACATTGCCACATAGGCCACGGCGGTCAGCATGCCGAGAGAGGTGACGGTTCTGACATTCATACGGGAACGGGGGGCGGAGATGACGGTGGCATTGGGATTGGACATAAAAACACACTCCTCTGTTCTGTTTGAAAACGCCTGGATGCTTTGACTTCTCTCCAGGTAAACAAACAACAAAGGAGCGCACAAACGCGCACGGCTTTGCCGCACTTATCTTCTTCCATCCCGACTATACGGTTGGTCCCGGAGTTTCACCGGGTCAGCGGACGCCAAAGCGCCCGGTCGCGGACTGTACCGCCAGTGGGGAATCACACCCCGCCCTGAAGACAAAGTATTCAGTTGTTTTCTGACGATAGTATACGACAGTCTCTATAAAAATGCAACCCCTAATTTTGCCGGAGCAAGGAAAAAGTAAGGGGGGGGTAGTACAGATATGGGCTAAATTGTAAAGATATGTTTAAAACTGCAAAAAGCGGCTTGCAAAAGAGACGAAATTTAGCTATACTATATAAATGAAGAGATAAAATATATGGAGGCAAAGTCCAGAGACGCTTTTGAAGATCTTGTTCGGCATAAATATCGTTGGAGACATCTGATTACCCAATCTTGCAGATAAAACTCAACATCATTTATGTAAGCGTATAGCCTGGCCCGGGGGCCGGTTTATGCGTTTTTATTTTTTAAGAAAGGCGGTGCGGCATATGAGCTGGCAGGAAGAATTGAGGAATGGAATCAAAACGGCGGAGCAGCTGGCGCCCATTCTCGGCTGGACGGCGGAGGAGACGGCGGAGCATGCCAGGGTCCTGGAGCGATTCCCCATGCTGATCACACCCTATTACCTCTCTTTGGTAGATCCCACAAATCCGGAGGATCCCATCGGGCGGATGTGCATTCCCTCGCTCACAGAGCTGGATGCGGGCGGTTCTTTCGACACCAGCGGCGAGGCCGACAACACCAGGCTGGAGGGAATGCAGCATAAATACGCCCAGACTGTGCTGCTGCTGTCTACCAACCAGTGTGCTATGTATTGCCGGCACTGCTTTCGTAAACGCCTGGTGGGCCTTAGTGACGAGGAGCTGAATAAGCGGGTGGACGAGGTAGCTGCCTATGTCAAAAATCACCGGGAGGTCACAAACGTCCTGATTTCCGGCGGCGACGCACTGCTGAACCCAAATCATATTCTGGAGAGGTATCTTCGGGAGCTGAGCGGCGTGGAGCACCTGGATTTTATCCGTTTTGGCTCACGAGTCCCGGTGACGCTGCCGGAGCGGATCTATGGCGATGCGGAGCTGTTAGACCTGTTTGCAGAGTATGCCAAAAAGAAGGCTATTTGTGTGGTGACCCAGTTCAATCATCCCAGAGAGCTGACGGAGGCAGCCTGCAAGGCTGTTCAGGTCATGATCCGGCGGGGGGTTCTGGTGCGAAATCAAACGGTATTGCTGCGGGGTGTCAATGACAGCGGCGAGACGCTGGGAGCGCTGTTGTCCGGACTGACCCGCATGGGCGCCGTGCCCTATTATATCTTCCAGTGCCGCCCCGTCACCGGTGTGCACAGCCGGTTTCAGGTGCCGCTGAACGAAGGGATCCGTATCATAGACGACGCCAAATCCCGGCAGAATGGCTTTGGCAAGGCAGTTCGTTACGCCATGAGCCACCCTCTTGGAAAAATCGAGGTTTTCTGCCAGATGCCGGATGGGGAGACTGTGTTTAAGTTCCACCAGAGTAAATATCCGGAAAACAATGCCAGAGTGTTTACGGCAAAGCTGACCCCAACAGACACCTGGTTGGATGAGGATCTGCAGGGCATGTAATATTTTTCAATGAGAGGCGCGGGAGCTGCCCGCGCCTTCTTATGTCCCAAAGAAGAGCCGCACTGCCAGAGCGGAGGCGATGAAGCCGGTAAGATCGGCGGTGAGAGCGGCGGGAATGGTATGCCGGGTTTTGTGGA
Source organism: uncultured Oscillibacter sp. (assembly GCA_950097035.1). GTDB lineage: Bacteria > Bacillota > Clostridia > Oscillospirales > Oscillospiraceae > Oscillibacter. Next base: position 7,479 of record CATNDT010000103.1, on the reverse strand, counting down.
TGCCTGCCGCGCCGAAGTAGACAGCGATAGTATAAAAGGTGGTTTCCGTGCTGCCCAGCATCACGGAGGCCACCCGGCCGATATAACTGTCCGGGCCATAAGCGGCCATCAGATCGCTGCCTACTGCCAGGGCGCCGCTGCCGGACACGGGGCGTATCAGCATCAGCGGCGCGGTTTCGGGAGGGATTCCCAGCTGTTCCAAAACCGGCGCACAGAGGGCGGACAGCCAATCCATAGCCCCGGATGCCCGAAACATAGAGACCGCCGTTAAAAGGCCCACCAGGGCCGGGACAATGCGCAGCAGCACTGCCAGGCCCTCTTCGGCCCCGTGTGTCAGGGCGCTGTAGACATCCACCCGCTTTCCGAGGCCGTATACCGCCAGAAAGGCCAGAAGCAGCGGGATGACCAGGGAGCTGATATTCATGGCCGCCTCCTCTCCAGCAGGGACAGCACCTTGGCGGCGGCAAGACCCGCCGTGACGGACAGAACTGAGGAAAGCCACACTGCCGGCAGGATATCGAAGGGGGCGGCACTGCCTGTGGCGGTCCGTACAGAGCCGATGGTGGCCGGCAGCAGCTGGATAGAGGCGGTGTTCAGGACAACCAGAAGGCACAGCTCGTCACTGGCCACGCCGTGGCAGCTGCGGGCCATCCGGCGCGCCGCCTGGATTCCCAGGGGGGTGGCGGCGTTGCCCAGACCCAGCAAATTGGCCGAGACGTTGGCAGATACCGCCGCCAGAGTCTCTTGATCCTGACAGGCCTCCGGCAGCAGCCACCGCAGAAGAGGGCGGAAGATATTAGCCAGTATTGCGGACAGCCCGCACACGTTCATAACCTCCATTACACCGGACCAGAGGCACAGCACGCCCGCCATGGAGAGGCCCAGCTGCACAGCGGAGCCCGCGCCTTCCAGCGCGGCGTTTGCTACCGCGTTCAAATTGCCGGTGAGCAGGCCAAATACCAGGGAGATTACCACCATCCCGCACCAGATCCAAGTCATCGCCATGGACAAAAACCTCCAACATCAGGAAATTGTTAATTAAATTTGAACTCTGTTCGATTTTGATTGACATTTTCCGACCAGGTGTGATATTGTCTTACCCGGTCAAACGCCCAAAAATATGCATGTAAGGAGGGGATGAAATGAAGGCAACCGGTATTGTGAGGAAAGTGGACGAGTTGGGTAGAATCGTACTTCCCATTGAGATGCGCCGCACGCTGGACATTGCGGAAAAGGATGCATTGGAAATTTATGTGGAAGGTTCGTCCGTCATTCTGAAAAAGTACAAACCCAGTTGCGTTTTCTGCGATGGCATCAAGGATATCACGATTTTCAAGGGTAAAAACCTCTGCCCCAAGTGTCTGCGGGAACTGAAAGCCATGTAAGCACTGCCAGACTTGCAAACGGCGTTTCCGTGTGAAACCGTGCATATGCCTGAAAACACAAGGCAGCGTGATGTGTAAACATCACGCTGCCTTGCCATTATGTCGATCGCTCCAATGCGGCGGCATACAGCCCGTTTTTAGAGAGACCGGTGTGCTCCGCCACCTCTCTGGCTGCGTCCTTCAGGCGCATTCCCTGGTTTTTTAAGGCCAACACCTGGGCAACGCCCTCCTCCAGCGTGACGGTATTCCCGGCCCTCCGGGCCGCCCCGGCAACGACCAGAACGTACTCTCCCTTTGGTGTGCTTTCCTGATAATAGGCCGCCGCCTCCCCCAGGGTGGTGCGCCAGATCTCCTCGTGGAGCTTGGTCAGCTCCCGGCAGAGGGCGGTCCGCCGGTCCGGGCCAAAGGCCGCCGCCAGATCCCACAGGGTAGCGCGCAGTTTGTGGGGGGCCTCGTGAAAAATCATGGTGCGCTCCTCGTTTTTCAGGCTTTCCAAATGCTCCCGGCGGCTCTTTTTGTTCACGGTCAAAAAGCCCTCAAAGGTAAAGCGTCCGGTGGGAAGGCCGCTGACTGCCAGGGCGTTTACCGCCGCACAGCAGCCGGGAATGGCAACGACATCCACCCCGTTTTCTCCGCAGAGGCGGACAAGATCCTCTCCCGGGTCGGAAATAGCGGGAGTGCCGGCGTCGGTTACCAGGGCGCAGGACTCGCCCCCCAGCAGCCGGGCCAGAATGGATTGCCCGGCAGTGACGTGGTTATGCTCGTGGTAACTGATGAGAGATTTTTTGATGTTGAAATGGTTTAGCAGCTTTAAGGATACCCGGGTGTCCTCCGCTGCGATAAAGTCTACGGCTTCCAGGGTCTCAATCGCCCTGGGCGAAAAGTCCCCCAGATTGCCGATGGGGGTGGCCACCAGATATAGAGTGCCGCGCATGGCATGTCCTCCTGTCATCTGAAATAGATGTGGTCCAGCTCTTTCGTGGGTGTGCCATCGGGTGTTTGCAGTGCCAGCGGCGGTTCTATGGAAAGACCCGGCCGTCCGCCCCGGCGGCCCTCCACCAGCACCAGCGATGGGCTGCTGCCAGGGGCTTTGCAGACCTCCCGCAGGCGTTTGGGCTCCAGTCCGGCGCTGCGCATACAACAGAGAAGATCTGTCAGCCGTTCCGGCTTGTGCACCAGGCACACCCTGCCGCTCCAGCGGAGCAGCCAGGCGGCCGCCCGGCAGACATCCTCCAGCGTGCAGGCCCTCTCAGACCGGGCGGTCTGCAGAGCGGGCGTTCTGGCGGGCTTTCCGGCGTCCGGCGGATAGTAGGGGGGATTGCAGACCACAAGGTCAAAGCTGCCGGCGGGAAGAAGCGCCCGAATCTCCCGTATGTCGCCGTGTAAACAGGTGAGGCGGTCTGTCAGGCTGTTTTCCGCGGCAGCCCGCTCCGCCAGACGGACGGCATCTTCCTGAAGCTCCACGCCGGTGACATTTAGGCGTGGTTCCCGCTGGAGCAGCAGCAGACCCAGCAGGCCGGTGCCGCAGCCCAGGTCGCAGACCCGCAGCCCCGGCTTCAGAGAGGGCAGGGAGGAGAGGAGGAAGGTATCCGTTCCCGGCGGAAACAGGGCGCTGTCACAGACAAAGCGGTATCCGCCGGGTTTTAAAAGTTCCCAATGCTCCATAACGGCCTTCCTCCTCATACTGTATCCCATATCATACCATAAATGGGCGGGCAATACAATCTCCGCTTTTTTTGGCCCGCCATCTTGCGGCGGAGAGGAATTTCACATATAATACAGCTGATGAGACTGTAGATTTTAAGGAGGCGTTTATCCTATGGTTACCATGGCACAGCGCATTGAGCAATTGCGGGTGGAGCGCAGCTTGAGCCGCCCCGCTCTGGCCGTCGCTCTGGGATTTCCCCGAATGGCGGTGGAAAAGTTTGAGACGGGCCGTCAGACGCCCACCCAGGAGCAGCAGGAAAAGCTGGCGGCCTATTTCGGCGTGTCGGTGCTTTACCTGCGGGGAGAGAATAACGACCGCGTTCGGGAGGACGACTGGATGGACGGCGCGTTTTTGGATACGGAGCCGGCTTCGCCCGCTGTGCCCAGGCGTCCGGCAAAGCCCGCCGCAGCCGCGCCTGCCAGCGGAGAGGGCGGCGCCGTGTTTGATGCGTTCCTCAACAGTAAAAAATTTCAGGACAGCCTGCGGAAAGCCGTGCTGGAAACACTGCGCTCTCCGGAGGGACAGGCGCTTTTGGCAAAGGCTATTTGTAGAGAATTGGAAAACAGAAGATGAGAGCCAACGGCAGAAACCCGAAATCCCGGACTTGACATTGACAGAGGAATTTCGTATAATAACTACCAGCTTGTAAATGCGCGGCCTTTCAAAGCTGCCGCAGGGCAAGATATATCCGGGTGTAGCGCAGTTGGTAGCGCGCTTGGTTCGGGACCAAGAGGCCGTGGGTTCAAATCCCGCCACTCGGACCATTTCATGATAATTCGAACGTTGTCCTCCAAGTGGGGGATGGGTTCGGATTTATCATTTGTATTGAGAATGTCCTTTAGGCAAAAGCAAAGAGAGGAGAGGCATCTTGGTTGGATGCCTCTCCTCTCTTTCATCATTATTTCTGCTGTCTTTCCTTCCACTCCCTGAACTCCTTCTGCCCTTCCGCACTTTCAAAAAATTTTTGTATCTCAGGGAGCAGGACTCTCGCTAAGGACTCCACCTCGTGGAGCGGGATGCCGGTTCCATAGTCGTTTGGCTTCTTTTTCGCCATTTGTCATCCTCCGTAATCAATTTACGAAAGACGCATTTCCCACGTGTTCATAACTGTCCTTCGACTATGAATAGACATCCTCCCCTCTATCCTGCAATACGAAAACCGCTGGTTGTCCAGCGGTTTTCTATGTTGCCATTATAGATGATTTTCCTGGGGCTGTCAAGTCAAGTGAAACATGGACTTGTCAGTATCTTCATACAGGCATCCAAATCAGTTTCCATTTGAAGATGTAACGGTTTAGGACCCTCTAAACCCTTGTAAAATCAGGGGTCCCGGGATGGACATTGACGCAGCCTGTATATCTGCATTCAAGCCGCCGTGCTTGTATTTCAGTTGCCGTCAGCAGACGCCCACTGATAGGGCTGGTCAATGGGCCAGGACAGGCCCAGGATGGGAAGCTCCAGAGGTTTCTCCCCCTCCATGAAGTACCAAATATCCAGATTTTCCGGGTCGCCGGGTTCCAATACAAAGCCCTTTTGCAGGGTTCTCTGGATGCTGTCCAAAATCGTCTCCGCAAGCTGGCCCACATCGTATACATGAAATTCCTCTTTCTGTGGGTCGGGCGGGCCGACAAACAGAGTGGATTCGCTGGACAGGCACACGCTCATGCCGCCCTTGCCGGAGACAACCGGCTCGGCCAGGGTCAAGTCCCAGCCGGTCAGGTCCGCGATGCCCTGGATCAGCTTCTCCGCCGTCAGCTCCCCCTCGTAGGTCATGGGGTACTCGGCAAAGCCATTGGCCTTGGTTCCGATATACAGCGTGGCCGTCTGCTCATTGGCAGGGGGCGCGGGGTCCTCTGGCTCCGTAATGATAACGTCCACATCGGGGATATCTTCCGGCGCGGAGGGTTCTCCGTCCTGGGGCGGGGCGGGCTGGTTACAGCCCGCCAGCGCCACGCAGAGGGTCAGCGCGAAAAGAATTGCGAGTTTTTTCAAGTGTTGTTCTCCTGATTTTCAATAAAATTTTTCAGCATCTGCGCCACCTGTGCCCGGGTGGCCTGGCCCTGGGGGCCTAACCGCCCGTCTCCATAGCCGTTCAGGATACCGTTCTCCACGGCCCAGCGGACGGCCTCAATGTACCACGCCTCGTCCGTCACATCGGAGAAGTCCGGCAGGTAATTCACTCCCAGCCTGCCCTCCTTGTTGAACAGAATCTGCGCCAGCTGGGCGCGGGAGAGGGTGTCATTCGGCCCGAACCGGCCGTCACTGTACCCGTTCATCAGGCCGTTTTCCAGGACGAACCGCACCGCCTCGTAGTACCAGTCGCCCTCGGACACGTCCGTAAAGGGGCTGTTCCAGGGCGTTTCCGGCGTTTCGATGGGCTTGTAGGTCACTTTGATGTTCACCCTGCCCTTGGGCTGCTGGAAGGTGTACGTCCCGTCCGGGTTTTTCGTCACCTCCACGGGATTGCCGTCTTTGTCGGTTACGAAGATGTCCTCCACCTCGTAGCCCTCGTCCGGCCTGGGCTTTACGCTCACGGGGTCGCCCGGCTTGGGGTTGGAGGGAGAGGTAGACGGCGCGCCGCCGCCCTCGCCGGGCTTCTCCACCGTGGGGGGATAGGTGGGAGTGGGCGGAGTGTAACTGCCGCTGCCGTTAGAGCCGCCGCCGGAACCATTGCCGCCCTGGATCTCCGTGATCTCAAAGTCAATGGACAGCTGCCCAATATACTCGGGGTCGGTGTCCGGCACCTGGAAGATCACGGAGTAGGTCCCCACTCCGGTGGGCGGCTCGGCGCCCGCATAGGAGGTCTCCTCTCTGCCGGTATACATGATCTCCGGGTTCAGCGTTACCGGTTTTCCCTCGCTGTCCGTGATTTCAAGCGTTCCCGTATAGCCCCGCACGGGCTGGCCGGTATAGGGGACGGTCACGCCCACCACGCCGCTGAAGGTCACCGTCTTTCTGTTTTTGGCCATGATATCAAGGGTGCTGTCGAAGTCCTTATAGTTGTCGGATTGGATCATGACCGTCACCGTGCCCACCCGTTCCTCTATTTCCGCGTTGTTGGACAGGATGGGCAGGGAGAGGGTATTCAGTGCGTTGCTGTCGGTGTCGGCGATGATCTTTGCCGTGTTCGGCTCGTAATAGCCATCACAGATGAATTCGACTTTTTTCAGTGTATACTTCACATTCCCCCAGGTGCTCCCGGGCGGGAGCGTGGGCAGCAGGTTGAACAGCCGGTAGGTATAGGTGTTCTTCAGGTGGTTGGCGATATTCAGGGAATCTGTGTGGCCGCCCTGGACCGTGTTCTGGGCGATCTCTACGGTTACGCTGTCCTCCGCCGCGTCTTGTCCAGCTATCACCAGTTTATAATACACAGTGTATTTCCCGGCGTCTGTACCAGCGGGGACCTGATCGCTCCAGTTTGAATCGTCCGTTTTATACTGTAGCGTGCTCTTGACGCTTCCGGGCGCGCTCTCAATCTTGCCCCCATCAATCAACTCCATAGACTCGCCCTTATAAACAAGACCGGACTTCGCAGTAGGCACAACAAGCCGTATCATATTTCCGGAGCCAGAAATATTTCCTTCTTTGATTTCTCCGCCCCCGATTTTGAGAATCGTCCCGCCGTTGTCGATTGTGCCAAGGTTGGTCAGGGTCGCGCCGTCATGGATGGTGAGGATCGAGCCCCCCGGGATTACCAAGTCCTTATCTTTGGGGGTTTCCGCGTTCGTTTTGAGGGTGGGAGAGCCATAGACCTGACCGTTCCCGCCATCCACAAAAATCACGCCGCTCCACGCATTCGGATTAGTGCCGGCATCAATAGACGACGCTATGATGAAGGCATTGCCGTTCTCCCCGTCTTCCCCGGTGAAGAATTTGCCGCCGGTGGTGTCGCCGCCGTAGCCGCCCTTGCCGCCGATGACCGCATTCTCATTTTTGCCGGTCGCCTCCAGCCTGCCCATCTCCTTTGCATCGAGAGTTTGGGCGTAGATGGTCAATTTGTTGGTACTTTCAGTGTCATCCTGTCCATCATTGTCCTGCACCTGGATGCCCTCAGTGACGGTGAGCTTATGGGTGTCCATCAAAATCAGGTAGACGTCGCCGGTGACGGTAACGCGGCCATCAATGGTGAGGGGAGCCTGGAAAGTACCGCTGTCGACAAGATACCAGCCATTATTTGTACCCGTATCATTCCAAGTGGTGTTTCCAGCGGTAACTTGGACGATGGGGCCGGAGTAGAACTTTTGTGTCAGTTCATTCTTCTGGTCATCCCAATCCCAGTATTCAATGTCAGAAACGCTAGCCACCAGCGCGGGCACGTCAGCCCCGGACTGCCCGTCCTCCGGTTCGCCGGTTTGGGGCCGTTCGCCCTCCGGCTCACCGGTTTGG
>CATNDT010000102.1:2013-9928 GCA_950097035.1 uncultured Oscillibacter sp. | reverse complement strand
AGAGCGCGGCGGAGAAAAAGCCTGCCGCGGCCAAAGCTTCCACGGGGGAGAAGAAGACGGCCCCCAGAAAAAAAACCTCTAAGGGCGCCAAATAAGCGTCTTGCGATAGAGAGACCGAGAAGAAAGGAACCGCTGCGCCGGGAGGAGCCGGCCACGGCGGGACAGGAAACCCTATGACACCATTTACTACCACCACATTAGAACAGGCCCTGACGGAAAAGCTGGCGCTGAACTTCAGCAAAACGCCCGACGAGGCCACCGACCAGGATATGATGCGCGCCTGTGCCCTGGTCCTGCGGGACGTAATGGCCATTCGCGGCGTGGAGACCCGCAAAAGGACCAACCGGGAGCAGAAAAAACGGGTACACTATCTTTCCATGGAGTTTTTGATGGGCCGGAGTCTCATGAAAAACGCCTATAACCTGGACATTCTGCCCCAGCTGAAAGAGGCCCTGGGAAACCTGGGCTTTAGGGCCGGAGACATCTTTGAAGCGGAGCCGGACGCGGCCCTTGGCAACGGCGGCCTGGGCCGTCTCGCGGCCTGTTATCTGGACTCCATGGCCACGTTGGATATCCCGGCCACCGGCTATTCCATCTGCTATGAGCTGGGCCTTTTCAAGCAGAAAATCGTAGAGGGCCAGCAGGTGGAGCTGCCGGACCACTGGAAGGACCTGGGCGTATCCTGGCTGGTGCCCAAGCCCGGAGAGGCCCAGGAGGTCCGCTTTGGCGGTACCCTGCGGGAGTTCTGGGACAACGGCCATTTGCACACAGTAAATGAAAACGCCACCACCGTGCTGGCGGTGCCCTGCGATATGAAGATCGCGGGCTATGGCACGGAGCACGTCAACACCCTGCGGCTGTGGGAGCCCCGGGCCACCTCGCCCATGGATATGTCCCTGTTTTCCCGGGGTGAGTATCTGAAGGCCGCCGAGGAGGAGGCTATGGCGGAGTCCATTGCCAAGGTCCTCTATCCGGACGACAGCCATATGGAGGGCAAGTCTCTGCGCTTAAAGCAGCAGTACTTCTTCGTCTCCGCCACCATCCAGTCCATCACCACCCGGCATATGGAGCTCTACCACACGCTGAAAAACTTTCACGAGAAAAACGTCATCCAGATCAACGACACCCATCCGGCGCTGGTGATTCCGGAGCTGATGCGGATTCTCATTGACGATGCGGGGATGGACTGGGATGAGGCCTGGAGCATCACCACCCAATCTGTGGCCTACACCAACCACACCGTTTTGGCGGAGGCGCTGGAGCGCTGGCCCCAGGTGCTGATGGAGCACCGCCTGCCCCGGATCTGGCAGATCATCAAGGAGATCTCCTGCCGCTGGGAGAGACGGATCGAGGAGTATTACCACGATCCGGGCAAAACGCAGTACATGGCAATTGTCTGGGGCGGTGAGGTCCGCATGGCGAACCTGTGCATTGCGGGCAGCATGGCCGTGAACGGCGTATCCGCCCTGCACACGGATATTCTCCGCAACAGCGTGTTCCGGGACGCCTGCCAGATGGAGCCCTGGAAGTTCAAAAATGTGACCAACGGCATTGACCACCGCCGCTGGCTCAGCGAGATCAATCCCGGTTTGGACAGTCTGATCCGGGACCTCACCGGCGGCGACGCGTATTTGAGCGACGCCATGGCCCTGCAAAAGCTGGACAGCTACGCAGACGACAGGACCGTGCTGGACCGTTTGGGCGAGATCAAGCGCCAGAATAAAGAGGCCTTTGCCCGCCACGCCAAAAAGACCCGGGGCGTGGTTCTGGACCCCAACTCCATTTTTGATGTGCAGGTGAAGCGGCTGCACGAGTATAAGCGGCAGCTTTTAAACGTGCTGCACATCATCGCCCTGTACCAGAGGCTGCAGGACGATCCCAACGCCATTACCCAGCCGCACACCTTCCTCTTCGGCGCCAAGGCGGCTCCGGGATATGAGGTGGCCAAGCGGATCATTCACCTCATCAACTCTCTGGCGGACCACATTGACCACGACCCCATCTGCAAGGATAAACTGCAGGTGGTGTTTCTGGAGAACTACCGGGTATCGCTGGCGGAAATGCTGATGCCCGCCAGCGAGGTGAGCCAGCAGATCTCCACTGCGGGCAAGGAGGCCAGCGGCACCGGCAACATGAAGTTTATGATGAACGGCGCGCTGACCATCGGCACGCTGGACGGCGCCAATGTGGAGATGAACGAGGTGCTGGGAGACGAGAATATGTTCCTCTTCGGTCTCCACGCCAACGAGGTGGAGGAGCTGAAGCGCAAGGGATATGTTCCCCAGCGGATCTATACCCAGGATGAGACGCTGCGCCGCTGTTTGGACGCGCTGCGCACCGGCTTCCGGGATGGCGTTGCCTACGAAGACCTGTATCAGCGGCTGCTGTTCGGCACGGGTGGCAGCGCAGCGGACGAGTATCTCCTTCTGGCGGACTTTGCCTCCTACTGTGAGGCGGAGGCGCGGGTAGCCGCCGCCTATGGGGATGTGGACCGGTGGAACCGCATGAGCCTGCACAACATCGCCCGCAGCGGCATCTTTGCCGCTGACCGGTCGGTGAAGGAGTATGCGGAACATATCTGGCACGTGCCCCACAGATGACCTGACAAAAACGCCCCGGTCTTTTGAAGGACCGGGGCGTTTTTACTGCTGTTACTGTTATTTATGTGCGGCCGCTTTTTTTTCGCTGGAGATTGAAAATGATCTGCATGATCTTGTCCTGGTCTGCCTCGCTCAGTTCAATGAACTGGCAGCCGTATTCATAGCTGTCGTCGTGCTCTATGGTCCGCAGGACCTGGCAGAGCACGGTAGAGGGGCCCTTTTCCGGCGTCAGGTTCATGCTGAGCAGAAATTTGTCCCCGCTGTGGTGCTGGTTAGCGGAGCCGATGCGCACGCCGCCCACGCTGATATTCAGCAGCTTGCAGGGCTCCTCCTGTGCGCCGATGCGGCCCACCGGGGTGATGCCGGCATCCATGTCGACGTCCATGCGGAAAAACGCACGGTCGTTTTCCAGCTTTACCAGCTTCAGCTCCTCCACCGTCCACACCTGGTCATCCGCCGCCGCAAGGATGCTGCCCTTCAGATAAACGGCCTTGGAGTCGCGGTCGCTGTAGCCCCGGATCTGCACGGCCAGAGGCTCTTCCATTTCGCGGGAGAGGAAGGTCTTGGTGAGCTGGTGCAGCTGCGCAGAGGTCTCCTGCAGGCCCAGCAGCTTCGCTATGAACAGCAGCCGTCCCTCCTGGTCCGTCACCTCCACCCGCATCCCGGCATACATCTCCAGGCAGGGGGTCTCCGCATCTTTTTTAATGGGCGCGGCCTCGGCTTTTTTTCCAAACAGACCAAATAGTCCCATAATATCTCCTTTTCCGGGATAGTCTCCCATTCATCACGCTTCTTTTTCCCGCCACTGCTCCATCTTTTCGTTGGACCAGATTACCCGGTTTCGGCCAAAGCGCTTGGCGTCGTACAGCATGGTATCCGCAATTTTCAAATAGGTGTCGAAGGAGTCCCCCTGTTTCGGGAAGCAGGTCACACCGCCGATGCTGACAGTGACCCACGGAGAGATCTCCTTGTTGTGGGGGATGTGGAGGCTTTCCACGCCCCGCCGGACCTTTTTCAAGTGTTTAAAGGCGGCGGAGGCATCGCCGCCCAGAATAATGGCCACAAATTCCTCGCCGCCGTAGCGGGCGAAAAAATCCGTTCTGCGCCGCAGGTGGATGGAGGCCGCCTGCGCCACAGTGGCGATGACCCGGTCCCCGGCGGGGTGGCCGAAGGTGTCGTTATACACTTTGAATTTGTCAATGTCGAACATGCAGATGGAAAACGAGGTTTTCAGCCGCACGGCGTCCTGCCATTTGTTCCGGCTGACGGTGTCATACAGCCGCCGGTTGGCCACACCGGTGAGCTGATCCACTGTAGCCTGCCGTTCGATCTGTACCCGGTATTGGTAAAGCTTGATATGGGTGTTGACCCGGGCCTTTACAATCATGGGGTGAAAAGGTTTTGTGATGTAGTCCACAGCGCCCAGGGTCAATCCGCGCTCTTCGTGCTGAAAATCAGAGAGGACGGTAATAAGGATCACCGGAATGTGCTGGGTCACCGTTTCCTCCTGCAGCAGTTTCAGCAACTCAAACCCGTCAATACCCGGCATGATCACATCCAGGAGAATCAGCATGTAGTCGCCGGATTTGGCGCAGGACAGGCCCTCCTCGGCAGTGTGGGCAATGGTGACGTCGTAATCATCATGCAGGATTGATTTCAGGATGTTGGCCTGTACAGAACTGTCGTCGATGATCAGAATTTTTTCCATGGCGATGATACCCCTTTGCAATAGCCGCCTGCGCAGGGAACGCGCAGACCCGCGATGTCGCGATGTAATAAACCGCTCGCGCGGCTATTATATCAGAGTTTTTCTGTGTTGGAAAGTATATTTTGGGTAAAATTTATAAAGGGGCTTTTTGGGGCCGGACGATCCCCAGGGGGGGCCGCAGAGTGAAAAAACGAGGACAGGAGACTTCCTGTCCTCGTTTATCGCTCTTTGGAGAGACCCAGCAGATAATCCGTGCTGACGCCGTAATATCTGCTCAATGTAATCAAGTGGTGGATGGGCAGTTCGTTTGCGCCGCGTTCGTAGCGGGCGTACATTGTCTGAGAAGTTCCCAGAACTTCGGCGATTTGCGTCTGGGTCTTGTCGGCATCCTCCCGCAGGTCCCGTAAAATACGTACATAGTCCATTTCAGCCACGTTTGACACCTCCCGCTGGATAGTTGAGTCTCCTTGAAAATAATTTATCATAAAAAGGCGAAACGAGTAGGGAAGAAATACATAATTTTACTAAAAATATACAATAAAATCTACAAAAAGGTGACGATTATTGGCGATTTATGCAAAAATTTACTAAAATATCATACTTCTGGGGAAAAACCTCAATTGAGAGGACCCGTGGGGGCGGGCAAGACTTTACAACCGGGGAAATTGCGGGTATAATAGCTTCCGGCAGGATTATTATATCAGGAAAAAGGAAAAAAGTTATGGAATATACACAAGGCGTCCGGTTTGACAGCTTGAATCTGTCGCCGGAGATTATGCGGGCGATCGAGGGGCGGAACATTGCGGTGTCCACACCGGTTCAGGCAGGGTGTATTCCGCCCATGATGGACTGGCAGGATGTAATCGCCAAAGCGCCCACCGGCACCGGGAAGACCTTTGCCTATGGCATCCCGATCATAGAGCATACGGACCCGCAGGATGAGAGCGTTCAGGCGGTGGTTCTGGCTCCCACCCGGGAGCTGGCGATCCAGATTACCGACGAGCTGCGGGAGCTGGCGGCCTATAAACCCGGTGTGCGGACGGTTTGCCTCTACGGCGGCGCTCCCATTGGCCGGCAGATCGAAACACTGAAAAAGCACCCCCAGATTGTGGTGGCCACGCCCGGCCGCCTGAGCGACCATATGAAGCGCCGCACGGTGCGGGTGGAGACCGCCCGGACCGTGGTGCTGGATGAGGCGGACCGGATGCTGGACATGGGCTTTGTTCACGATGTGACCCGCCTGCTGGACAGGATGAACAGGCGGAGGAACCTGGGGCTTTTCTCCGCCACGATCTCCCGGGAGGTGATGGACATTGCCTGGGTGTATCAGCGGGACGCGGCGGAGATCACCGTCCGGGAGGACGAGCAGAATAAGCCGGATATCAAGCAGTTCCGCATGGAGGTGGCCCAAAACGAAAAGGCCGACGCCATTGCCAGGATCCTGGAGGAGACGGGGTTTGACCGCTGCATGGCCTTTTGCAATACAAAGGGGTCAACAGAGCGGATCACAAAGTTCCTCCAGATGCGGGGGATTGACGCGGAGTGCATTCACGGCGACATTCCCCAGAGGCGGCGGGAACAGGTGATGGAACGGTTTCGCCAGGGAGAGCTGCGGGTGTTTGTCTCCACAGACGTGGCGGCGCGGGGCATCGATGTGGACGATGTGGATATTGTCTTTAACTGCGATGTGCCGGACGAGAACCAGGACTATATCCATCGGATCGGCCGCACCGGCCGGGCCCGCCGTCAGGGCGTGGCCGTGACGCTGGTTGCGGACTATCCCTCTAAAATGCGGATAGACGACATTGCCCAGAAAACCCGAAACGAGATCGTTGCGGTGAAGTTTGGGGAGGACGGACAGTTGACTGCCGTGGAGGGCTGAGGGATAATTTATGCGGATTTTAAAACGTTTGGCGGCTTTGGTTCTGGCTGCAGGCCTCTGCCTGGGCCTGTTGGCAGGCTGCGCCGGCGAGGCGGACGGTGTTTCTCTGTCCGTCTGCGTGGGGCCGGCTCCGGTGACGCTGGACCCCATCTATGCCGAGGAGATTGGCGACCAGACCATACTGGCCCATCTGTATGAAAACCTGATGCGGGTCACTGTGGACGTGTCCGGCGCCCCCACGGTGACCAACGGCGTGGCCAAGAGTGTGGAGCAGGAGGAGAGCTATGACGGGACGGTGACCTACACCTTTCGCCTCGGCAGCGCCAAGTGGTCCGACGGGACCAGCGTAAAGGCCGGAGATTTTGTATATGCCTGGCGGAGACTGGCAGATCCGGCCAGCCGGTCTCCCTATGCGTCGCTGCTGTCTGTGGTGGTGGGCTATCAGGAGGCCCGCTCCACGGGAGATATGGAGCAGCTGCAGGTGACCGCAAAAAATGACAGCACGCTGGTTGTGGTGCTCACCGGACACTTTGAGTGGTTTTTGGAGGAGGTATGCACCTCTCCGGCCACCATGCCGCTGCGGCAGGATGTGCTGCAGAAGCTGAAGGCGGAGGCGGAGGAGCGGAGCCAGCATCCCGGCGGGGAGAATCTGCGCTGGTGGTCCGACCCGACGGCCTTGGTCTGTAACGGGCCCTATCAGGTGGAGTCCTATGCCGAGGGCGCGACGCTGTCCGCCAGGGTAAATGAGCGGTATCACAGCAGCCAGGCGGGCCCCCAGTCGCTGGTGTTTCATTTTGCGAATACGGCGGAGGAGGCCCGGTCCCTCTATGACCACAAGGTGGTGGATGCCGTGTGGCCTTTGACAGAGGAGCGCTTGACGGAGCTGGCGATGGACGAGGCCTGGGAGGCGATTCCGGAGCTGGGGACCTATACGGCGCTGTTTAACTGCGGGCAGGAGATGCTGGCGGACTATCAGGTGCGCCGGGCAATGCACATGGCGATTGACCGCAGCGCTCTGGCCGCCGCCGCAGGCGTTACCGTGCGCCCTGCCGTGGGCCTGGTGCCCCCCGGTGTTCCGGAGAGCGAGGAGGGGGACTTCCGCACCATTGGCGGCGTTCTACTGGATAACGACCCGGAGGCATACGGGGAAAACAGAGTTCAGGCGAAGGAGCTTTTGGGCCAGGCCGGTTATGACAGCGGCGTCAGCCTGGGAGAGCTGGAGTACTTATACGAGGACACGGGCAGCAACGGCACGGTTGCCCAGGCGCTTTGCCGGATGTGGCAGGAGGCGCTGGGGGTGCAGGTGACGCCTGTGGGCCTTACCAAGCGGGAGCTCTGGGCCGCCCTTCGGGCCGGGGAATACGATCTGGCGGGTGTGGATATAACCGCTGTCGCCAATGACGCGGAGTGCTTTTTGATGGACTGGACCACAAACAGCCCAAACAATGTGGTGCAGTACGCCAACAGCGCCTATGACACGCTGATGGCGATCATCGCCAGCGCCGCCAACGGGACCGCCCGGCTGGGCTGTCTTCACGACGCGGAGGATCTTCTGATTTCAGACTGTGTTCTGGCGCCGCTGTATACCAGGGGAACGGCCTGGGAGCTGCGGGAGACACTGACCGGCGCCTGCCGGGATGCCCGGGGCTGGTTCAGCTTTGCCAGCGTGGTGACAAAAACGGTGTAAAAGCCCTTCAGAAGGGTACGGCGGCTGCCTCGAAAAAG
>CATNDT010000102.1:0-1996 GCA_950097035.1 uncultured Oscillibacter sp. | reverse complement strand
CCGCCGCATTATGTCCGCATGTCTGGCAGTCTTCATTTCACAGTTACATTCCGGCCCGATAAGTGGTCACTGGTGTTTTTTTCTGACGGGAATCCACACCTCATACTGTGCGTTTTGGGGGTCGGGATTCAGGTAGACCTCGATGTCCGGTGCGTCAGCGTACTCATATCCGGAGGCAGGCAGCCATTCTGAAATAATACGCTGTTCCAGCTCCTGAATCGAGTGGTTTGTGCCGGATCCGGTAAAAATCGCCCAGGTGGATGCGGGCACAGTGTACGCATCAAATTCGCAGCTGTTCTTTGTGCTGGACACGGCAATAAAATACTTCCACTGTTCAGTATCATTGCACGCGCTTACGCCCAACAGGCCTGTTGGAGGGGCGTCCATCATACCGGCCAATTTCTGAATCGTTCCGTTTATAGCCGCGTCCTGCCACAGTTGCGGAACGACTGCAAAGTTTTGTTCCACCTCCTTGTGCAGCGGAGCGGATATGCCGATGATCCGAAAAGCGTCTTTCGTTTCGATTCGATAATTCATTCCTCTGGCTCCCTTCACAGCAATTGTAAATGCAATGGGGGGAAACGATTTTACAGACACTCCGTCACTTTTTACTGCCGACGGAGCTATGCCATGGATGCTTTGAAAGGCCCTGTTGAACGCGGTTGGCGAGCTGTAGCCATATTTTTCGGCAATGTCGATGATTTTTTCGTTTTTACCCTGTAAGTCCACAGCCGCCAGTGACATTTTCCGTCTTCGGATATATTCCGCCAGAGTAACGCCGGCCATATAGGTGAACATCCTTTGATAGTGATAGGCGGAACAACAGGCGATTTGCCCAAGCCGTTTATAGTCGATCTCACCTGTCAAATGCTCCTCGATATAAACCATACTCTGGTTCAGCCGTTCAACCCATTCCATTGAGATACCTCCGTCGCCAATATCGTTTACCCCTATCCATAATAAAATATTTGAAAGGATCTTTCCTCTCAGTCCCTGCACGGAAAAGAGAGATTGTGAAACCGGATTGGGGGGGGAGAGCCGTGAAATTTTGCCGGACGATTTTAAAAGCCCCCGAAGCCATGGCGGCTTCGGGGGATGAGAGCTTTTTGTCCGGCGCTTTTAACGCTTGGAGAACTGCGGAGCGCGGCGGGCGGCCTTCAGGCCGTACTTCTTGCGCTCCTTCATGCGCGGGTCACGGGTCAGGAAACCGGCCTTTTTCAGGATGGGGCGGTTGTCCTCGCTGGCCAGCAGCAGGGCGCGGGCGATGCCGTGGCGCAGGGCGCCGGCCTGGCCGGACACACCGCCGCCGGAGACAGTGGCGACAATATCCACCTTGCCGGTGTTGCCGGTGGCCTCCAGAGGCTGGCGGACCACCATCTTCAGGGTGTCCAGACCGAAATACTCGTCGATATCGCGGCCATTGATGGTGATGGAGCCGGTGCCGCCCGGAAACAGATGGACGCGGGCCACAGAGGACTTGCGGCGGCCGGTACCGTACAGATAAGGCTTTTTGGACTGATACATTCTCTTACTCCTCCTTATTCGGCGTCCAGAGCGATGGGCTTTTGAGCCTGCTGCTCATAGTTGGCGTCGGCATAGATGTGCAGGCGCTTGAGGGAGTCCTTCGTCACGGTGTTGCGGGGCATCATGCCGCGCACGGCCACCCGCATGGCAACCTCGGGCCGCTCCTGCATCAGGATGCGGTAGGGAGTTTCCTTCAGGCCGCCCACCCAGCCGGAGTGGGTGCGGTAAAATTTCTGGGTGCCCTTCTTGCCGGTAAGAACGGCCTTGCCTGCATTGATGATAATCACGTTGTCACCGCAGTCGGCGTGGGGCGTGTAGGTGACCTTGTTTTTGCCGCGCAGCAGGTCGGCGGCCCGGACGGCGGTTTTGCCCAGGGGCTTGCCGGCGGCGTCCAGGATGTACCACTTGCGCTCAATGTTGGCCTTGTTTGCCATAAAAGTGGACATGGTGTTTCCTCCGTATGATATATTTG
>CATNDT010000101.1 GCA_950097035.1 uncultured Oscillibacter sp. | reverse complement strand
CAAGGAGGTGGAGGAGTCCATCTGCCGGGTGGCCCAGATGGGCCGCGCCGCCGGCGTGCACCTGGTTATCGCCACTCAGCGGCCCTCCTCAGACGTGATCACCGGCCTGATGAAGGCCAATATCCCCAGCCGCATCGCCTTTGCGGTGGCCTCCTCTCTGGAGTCCCGCATCATTCTGGACCAGACCGGCGCGGAAAAGCTGGTGGGGAAGGGCGACATGCTGTACGCGCCGCTGGGCGGCGGCAAGCCCACCCGCGTGCAGGGCTGCTTCATCTCGCCGAAGGAGATTGAGCAGGTGGTGGAATTTGTGAAGCAGACCGGCGAGGCCCAGTATTCCGACGAGGTGCTGGCCAAGATCGAGGAGTCTGTACAGGAGAAGGAGAAGGGCGGTAAAGGTCCGGGCCCGGCTGATCCGGCGTCAGAGGGCGGCGAGGACGAGCTGCTGCCTGCCGCCGTGGATGTGGTGCTGGAGACCGGCCAGGCCTCCGTATCCATGCTGCAGCGGCGGCTGAAGCTGGGCTATTCCCGGGCCGCCCGGCTGGTGGATCAGATGGAGGCAAAGGGGATCGTAGGGCCCTTTGAGGGCTCTAAGCCCCGGCAGCTGCTGATCACCAAGGCCCAGTGGCAGGAGATGCAGATGGGTGGCGCACCCGCGGCTGCACAGGCGGATGAGCCGCCTTTTGCGCCGGAGGAGGCGTAGCGGGCGCGCCGCCGGCCGCCCTTTAAAAAAGGTGTGTATTCCGTCTTGACAAATCCCGCTAAACCTGTATAATGAGAAAAGATCAAACGCGATGACAAAGCCAGCTTTGTGAAACCGGTTTTCCAGCGAGAGGGGAACGGTGCAAGCCCTCAGCCCACGCCACAAAGCAAGCCACTTTGGAGCAGCCCGCGATGAGCGGGACGGCCCATCCCCGTTACAGGATGACGTGAGATGCCTCTCCCGCGAGGAGGGGCAGATCAGGGTGGTACCGTGGATTTTTTTCGCCCCTGACATCTGTCAGGGGCGTTTTTCTTGTCTCTTCCTCCATTGGTACAAGGCACGGCGTTCCGGAGCGCCGCGCCATGCGTCCATTGCATCGTGAGAACATGGGGCCCTACGGGGTTCCGGGAGGTTTTTGTTATGAAATTGTCAAAAAATATCAAGCGGTGTGAGCAGTCGCCTGTTCGGAAGTTTTATCCCTGTGAGCGCAATGCGGTCGGGCGGGGTCTGCGGGTGCGCCACCTGAACATCGGACAGCCGGATATCGAGACGCCACCGGCCTTTTTTGAGGCGATCCGCAATTTTACAAGCCCGGTGGTGGAGTATGCCCCCGCCCCCGGCGTGGAGGTGTTTGTGCAGGCGGTGCAGAAGTATTACCGCGGGTTTGGCTGCGAGCTTGCCGGAGATGACATTCTGGCCACCTTCGGCGGCAGCGAGGCGCTGGAGATCGTTATGGCCTGCATTCTGGATGAGGGGGACGAGGTGCTGGTGCCGGAGCCCTTTTACCCCAACTACACCGCCTTTATCAATATCACCGGCGGAAAGATTCGGCCTGTTCCCACCTCGGCGGCGGAGGGATACCACTACGCCCGCCGGGAGATGATCGAGCCGCTGATCAACGAGCGCACACGGGCAATTCTGATCACCAATCCCGGCAACCCTACCGGCGCGGTGCTCTCCCGGGAGGAGGCCCGCCTGCTGGTGGACATTGCAAAAGAGCATGACCTCTACCTGATTTCCGACGAGGTGTACCGGGAGATTGTCTATGCCGGGGAAATTTTCACCATGCTGGAATTTGCGGACGCGGCGGAAAATGTGGCGGTGGTGGACTCCGTATCCAAGCGCTTCTCCGCTACCGGTGCACGGGTGGGTATGCTGGTGTCCCGCAACCGGGAGCTGATGGGGGAGGCCATTAAAATCTGTCAGGGAAGGCTGTGCGTGGCCACGCTGGACCAGATCGGCTCCGCCGCCATGTACAACCAGCTGGGCGCGGACTACTACAGGGCTGTGCTGGAGGAGTATACCCGCCGCAAGGACGCGATTGTGGGCGCCCTGCGGAAGATTCCCGGCGCGGAGTTCACCGAACCGGAGGGGGCCTTCTACTTCATGGTTACCCTGCCGGTGGACGACGTGGAAAAGCTGCAGTATTTCCTGCTGGAGGAGTTCTCAGACCAGGGGGAGACGGTGATGGTCACCCCCGCCGCGGGCTTCTACAGCAACCCGGAGCTGGGCCGGAATAAGGCCCGCATTGCCTATGTCACCGCCCCTGAGGATCTGATCCGGGCGGTGGAGCTGCTGGGTATGGGTATTGAGGCCTATAACCGGAAATGCGGGAAATGAGCAATATATCAAACTTTTATGTCGGTATATCGGTTGAAATTGGAGGGATACCGTGATTCGCCATATTGTTATGTGGAAGTTTCGCCCCGGCACTGAGGCGGAGCAGGAGCGGTTTTTTGACGGCCTGCGGGGATTGCAGGGGGTGGTTCCCCAGCTGCTGCGCTGTGAGGTGGCGGTAAACGTGGGGCAGGGAAATTACGACGCGGTGCTTGTCAGTGACTTTGCCAGCCTTGCCGATCTGGAGGCGTATAAAAACGACCCCCGGCATAAAAAGGTATCCGCCCTGTGCAAGTCTATCCGGGAGGACCGGGTGGCGGTGGATTACGAATTTTAAGGGGATATGTAAAGGAACCGGAGAGGGCTGCCTCTCCGGTCCTTCCGTCTTCTTTTACCGCGGTTCTTCCGTCTGCCACCGGCACCGGTCCAGATTCACCGTTCCGTCCGGGCGGAAGAGCACCCCCTCGGCCTCCAGCAGGGCCCGCTGTGTGCCGGGCCCGCAGGTGTCAAAGGCGGCCTTGGTTCCGCCGAAGCGGTCCACCACCCGGTGACAGGGGACGGAGGGGTCGTGACAGCCCGCCATAGCATAGCCCACGGTCCGGGCACAGCGGGGCATCCCGGCCAGGCGGGCCACCTGCCCGTAAGTGGCCACCCGTCCTTCCGGGATACGGCGCACTACGTCGTAAAACGCCTGAAAGACCCAGCCGCTCACCGCTCCCGCACCTCATAGAGGTCTTTCCGTCGGGCGGAGAGGATGGGCAGCTGCTGCCGCACGGACGCCAGCCGGGCAGGGTCCAGATCGGCGAAGAGCAGGGCCTCCTCCGCGCCCGCCTGGCAGAGCACGGTACCCCAGGGATCCACGGCCAGGGAACCGCCGTAGGAGACATAGCTGGCCTTCACATTTCTGGCAGGGGCCACGCCCACGGTGAAGCACTGGTTATCCACTGCCCGCTGACGGAAGAGGATATCCCAGTGGGCGGGGCCGGTGGTCATATTAAAGGCGGCCGGAACAAAGATGCACTTTGCGCCCCGCAGGCACATGCACCGGGCCAGTTCCTCAAAGCGCATGTCAAAGCAGACACAAAGCCCCATAACACCAAACTCCGTCTCAAAGGTGGTGACGACGTTTCCGGGGGTGAAGGTGTCGGACTCCCGAAAGCTTTGGCCGCCGGGCACGTCGATATCAAAGAGGTGGGCCTTGCGGTGTTTGGCCAGCAGTTGGCCCTCCCGCCCATAGACGTAGCTGGTGTTATAGACGTTGCCGTCCGCCAGCTCCGGCAGGGAACCGCCCACGATATAGATGCCCTTTTCTGCCGCCAGGGATGAAAGGGCCCTCTGGGCCGGGCCATCCGCCGCCTCGCCGCAGGGGCGGAAGCAGCTGTTGTCATAGGGGCAGCAGAACATCTCGGGCAGTACGGCGAAATCCGCGCCGCCATCTGCCGCCTCCCGGATCTTCCGGCAGGCGGTCTCTATATTTTCGTCCTTACCGGCTGCGATGGGCATTTGAATCAGAGCAACGCGCATAGGGTGATCCCTCCAGAAAAGTTTTGATTGCTGCAGATATTGTAACACAGGGAAAACCGTGTTACAATGCAAAAAATGGCAAGGAGGGTGTAAAATGGCGGTTTATACGGAGACAAAGACCTACCACACCAAGGCCCATATGGGGATGATCGACGTAACGGAGGATTTTCAGCGGGCGGTGACGGCGGCGTGCAGAGAGTGCGGCATCTCCGCCGGGACGGTCACCGGCTTTACCACCGGCGGCGTGGCGGGTCTGACCACCCTGGAATTTGAGCCGGGTATGGTAAACCACGATCTGAAGGCGGCGCTGGACGTGTTCTCCCCCTATCTGGACGAACGGGGTCAGGTAGTGCCCTACTGGCACCATGAGACCTGGCACGATGACAACGGCTCCTCCCACATCAAGGCGGCGCTGCTGTCGCCCTTTATCACCGTGCCCTTTGTGGCGGGAAGGATCACCGTGGGTCCCTGGCAGAATCTTACGCTGATCGAGTGCGACACCCGGGACCGGGTGCGGGACATCGTATTCCAGGTGATGGGGGAGTGAACCTTCTCGCCAGACCGGATAAAATTACGGAGGCTGCGGGCATGCCCGCGGCCTCCGTAATTTTATCCGGCCTTGCTTGTATAGGCCAGAATCGCGTCCCGCAAAAAGGCGGCGCAGCCGGGGACTTCACCGTCGTAATAGGCGGTGAAGCGGGCGTCCGCGGTATACAGCTGCCCGAGGCCGGCGTGGGCCTGGGGGGTGTATGCCTCCCAGGAATAGGACAGCCGCCGGCGGTGGAGGGCGGCGATTCGCTGCCCCTCCGGTCCTGCGGGGGTATCTCTTTTCCGAACGGCCCACATCAGAGCGCTTTTGATCTCATCCCCCAGGGCCTTCCACTGTTCATACTCCGCCTCTGTCAGGGCCAGAACGCAGGCGTTGGCCCGGTCAACCTCCCCGTCGCCGTACTTTTTCCGGATTTCCGGGCCGTATGCCGCCTCATTGGCCTCTACAGCCCGGCGCTTAAAGGCCTCAAATTTTTCTCTGTCAGACATTTTGTCTCCTCCTTCTCTTTGGGGCCGTAGATGCGGTAACCCGCCTCAGTGGTCCGCAAGGGCTTGAGCAGCCCCTTTTGGTCATACCAGCGCAGGGTACGGGGAGTGATGCCGGACAGCCCGGCCAGTGCTTTTACAGTGTATTCCACGGTTTAAAACCCTCCTGACGCTGGATATGATAGACTATGACGCAGCGGCAAGGTCAAGGGGGAATATGAAAAAATTTATTTGGATACGGTTTCTTTGAGTATTTTGCGTACCTTTTCCAAATCGGGATCGCACAGTATGGGCAGGAAGTCCGCCAGTTTCTCGGGCGCAAAATCCCACCATTTCAGCGCCAGCAGCAGATCAGTCATCTCCTCGTCAAAACGCTTTTTTATCACGCCTGCGGGGTTGCCGCCGGCAATACTGTATGGGGGAATGTCCCGGGTGACAATGGAGTACGCCCCGATGATAGAGCCGTCGCCAATGGTCACGCCGGGCATAATCACGCTCTCACGGCCGATCCACACGTCGTTTCCAATGACGGTGTCGCCCTTAAAGGGGAGCTGGGAGAGGTGGTCGGGCGTGCGGTCTTTCCACACCCCGCCAAATACATGAAAGGGATAGGTCGAGATGCTGCTGATGCGGTGATTGGCAGGGCCCATGATAAATGTTGTGCCGGAAGCTATGGCGCAGAATTTTCCAATAATCAGCCTGTCTCCGAATTCAGGATAGTTAAACAGGATATTGTTCTTCTCAAAGCCTGCCGGGTCGTTTTCATCGTCGTAGTATGTGTAGTCCCCCACGGTGATATTGGGGGCTTTGATTACGTTTTTAATAAAGCAAGATGTCTTGTATTCGTTTGGAAAGATCACACTGGGATCTGGGATATTCTTCATATTTCATTCCTCCGTTATGTTATTTGATCGCTATCCCCCCTTTCCCCCGGCAAATGCCGTGGCGACGGCCCGCTTTTTTCTGGTTTCTCTCATACTGTTTACCTCAGTTTACGCAGTTGTCCCCCTGACTTTACCACAGCCGTGGGCCTGATGCAAGATGTGAAGACGCCCCAATTCGGGCCTGCCGGCTGAAAACTGAAGAGACTGGCCCTTTTCTTTTTTCCAAAACAGGCGTATAATAACAAAAAGGGGTGATGGCTATGCTCAATTCCACCTTGTGCTATCTGGAGCGGGGAGACGAGTACCTGATGCTCCACCGCACAAAGAAGAAAAACGACCTGAACCGTGACAAATGGATCGGCGTGGGCGGAAAATGTGAGGAGGGAGAGAGCCCGGAGGACTGTGTTCTGCGGGAGACCCGGGAGGAGACCGGTCTGACGCTGACGGACTGGCGCTACCGGGCCCTGGTGACCTTTGTGTCCGACCGGGCGCCCACGGAATATATGCACCTTTTTACCGCCTCCGGTTGGACGGGCACGCCCGTTCCCTGTGAGGAGGGGGAGTTGGCCTGGATTAAAAAGGCGGCGCTGCCGGAGCTGTCACTGTGGGAGGGGGACAGGATTTTTCTGCGTCTGCTGGAGGAAGACGGTCCCTTTTTCTCCCTGAAGCTGGAGTACCGGGGAGAAAAACTGGTATCTGCGGCACTGAACGGGTGCAAAATGGTTTTGTGAGGAGGCGTTTGTATGGGCGGAAAGCTGCTGCTGTTTGGATTTGAGGATCTGCCCTCTATTCTGGCGGTGCGAACTGCGGCAGAGCCTTTCGGGGCGGAGGTGATTCCGGTGGCCCGGGCGGACTATCAAAAGCCCATCGCCGTTCTGGCGGGGCTGGATGACGGCGACGCCCCGGCCGCTCCCTATGTTGGGGGACCGCTGGGCGGACGGATGATGGTGCTGTGCGGCCTGGAAAAGCAGGTGCCGGCGCTGCTGCCGGCGCTGGCCCGGGCCGGGGCGGGTCCGGCGTGTGTGAAGGCGGTGCTGACGCCCCATAACCGGACATGGAACGCCTTAAAGCTGTTTGCCGAGCTCTGCCGGGAGCGTCAGGCGCTTGCGGACAAATGATGATGGAGAGCAAGATAAAGCTGCTGGTTTCCGCCTGTCTGCTGGGGTGCCGCTGCCGGTACGACGGTGCGGCCAAAAGGCATCCGCAGGCGCTGCGGCTGGCAAAACAATATATCCTGGTCCCTGTCTGTCCGGAGCAGCTGGGCGGGCTGCCTACGCCCCGACCGCCTGCGGAGCGGCGAGGGGAGCGGGTGCTCACAGGTACAGGGACCGATGTGACGGAGCAGTACCGCCGGGGCGCTGAGGAGACGCTGCGGCTGTGCCGTGTGCTTTGCTGCGGCGCCGCGGTGCTGAAAGAGCGCAGCCCCTCCTGCGGCTGCGGAGCGATCTATGACGGGACGTTCTCCGGTACATTGACCGCTGGGGACGGGGTGACGGCGGCGCTGCTGGCCGCTCATGGGATTCCTGTGTACGGGGAGTCGCAGATCGGGGCGCTGCTGGAGTGAATGGAAAAATCAGTAGCGCCCTCCCTTACTCCAACAGCGACGGCTGAGCCAGAATGCCTCCCAGCACAGAGGTGGGAATGGTGAACTCGGGCGCGCCCATGCTGCCGGGAGCCACCTCGTATTCGTCGAAGGCGATGACCAGCCGGCCGTCTTCATTGATATAAAAGTCCTGCTGCTCCGGATCAATAGACTGGAAGCAATCCTCCTCAAGCCAGCCCTCGCCGGAAAGATAATAGCTGGCCTCCCCGGCGTTGATCTGCTCGGCCATCTGGGCCTTGATCTCCCGGCTGATAGGAAAGACATAGTTGGCCCCGCTCTGGAACAGATCGGCCAGGGACAGGACCTGTCCTGTCTGCTGATCCAGGACGATATGGCGGTGGCAGTCCATCGAGCCGCCGGCGTTTAGGGTGGCGTCGAAACGGAGGATAAAGAGTGCGTCGTCATCCCGCATGACCTCATAGGTGATGTCCTCCGCCACATAACCCAGATACTTCCGGGCGGTGTAGTCCAGGAAAGTCTCTTTCATCCGGGCGATAAACGCGGCCTTTTCCCCGTTTATCTCGTCCACAGCCGGACCGTCGCCCTCCAGCACCGGCTCCTCTACAGAGATCCCCGTATCACCCCAGGACCAGAAATAGGAGTGCAGATCCACCACCCGCACCACCGGCCCCAGAACCGGGATATGCTCCAGCGCCTGGACCATGGCAGGCATACAGTTCAAGAGGAACAGGCACAAAAACACTCCCGTGCACGTCGCCGTGACCCGGCTGATCCGCCGGGGTTCCGGAGCGGCGTCCAGCAAAAGCACCCGGAGGTCAAAGAAGCCGTCTGAATATTCGCACCGGAATATGCCGTGGTACTTCTCCGCCACCGCCGCGATGCTCTTGAGGCCCTGCCCGTGCCCTTCCCGGCGCTCCGCAATGGGAAAACCGCCGCTGTCGAACTCCACAGCCTTGAAGCAGGAGTTTTTTACCTGGATAGTGAGCTTTTGGCGGTTGGTCAGGGCCAAATTCAGCTTAATCTGCCGGAGCGCGCCTTCCGGAGCAGCCTGGCAGGCGTGGATGGCGTTTTCCAGGGCGTTGGCCAGCACCACGCAGAGATCCAGCTCCTCTATGGGGAACTCCTCCGGGAGGGACACCTCCACATCCGTGACACACCCCGCCTTCTCCGCCTGGGTCAGATAGGCGGAGAGCACCGCGTTGACCGCGGTGTTGCGGCACCACGTCCGGACCTCCACCTGGGTCAACTGGCCCTGCCAGTCCGCCATATATTGCTGCGCTCCGCTGCTGTCGCCCTGCTGGAGCAGGGTGGACAGGGCCAGTATGTGGTGGCGTATATCATGACGGTAACTTCGGCCCAACTCAAGTTTTTTTTGCAGCAGTTCATAGTCCTGGCGCAGTGCCTGCATCTGGAGATTGTTTTCCCGGGCCTGCCGCTCCACGGCCAGGGCGCTCATCAGCCGCGCCAGCGTCCAGAACGCCGCCAGGGCGGTGAGAAACAGCAGGAGCAGCCCGGCGGGGGCGGTGGCGCTGGACAGGAAATAGGAGTGAACGGCAAGCAGCACCACTGGTAAAAACAAAAGGGGCCCCCAACCCTCGTCCAGTTCCCCGGCCGCGGTTTGAAACGGTTCCCGGAAGAAGCGGAATACGGCCGCCACCAGTCCTGCTGCCAAAAGCGGCAAGACCGCGCCAAGGACCCAACGCCAGACAATTCCGTCCGGCGGCTGACCGTCTGCACGGGGGAGATTTGTCAACTGCTGCTCGAGCAGAAAAAGCAGTTTTTGCGCCGCTAGCTGCAAATGCTGGCCCAGCAGGGCCAGCAGCCAAATGACGGCGGTGGGCACAAAGCGGCGGCTGGACAGCAGATGCGCCCCCGCGATGGCGGGGAGGCAGAAGGTCAGGGGCAGTAAGGTGAGGGCCAGCTCCGGGCCGCCGCCCAGAGCGTATACCGCGCCTTGCACGGCGAGCTCGGCTGCCAGAAAACCCGCCAGAGCCCAGCGGGCGGTCTTGCGGGAGCATTTTGGCTCCAGCAGAATCCACAAAATCAGCAGAAAGGCCACCGGTGGGATGGCGCCCTTCAACCACGTGAGAATCATAAAAAGGCCTCCTCAGATTGGGGGTAGGTGACAGATCTCGCATTACGACAATACGATCATACCACAGTCTTGGCGAAACGCAAACGGCGTTTTAAAATCCACTTTGTTATGCGGGGGGAGGTTTCACCCTTTTTCCGTCAAAAAAGAGGGCGGGCCGTAAAGCCCACCCTCAGCGGTGTAAAATCTTAGCCGAAGTACCGCTCCAGCAGGCCCTTGAAGGCCTTGCCGTGGCGGGCCTCGTCCCGGGCCATCTCGTGGACGGTGTCGTGGATGGCGTCCAGACCCAGCTCCTTGGCCTTCTTGGCGATGGCCATCTTGCCGGCGGTGGCGCCGTTTTCGGCCTCCACACGCATCTGGAGGTTCTTCTTGGTGCTGTCGGTGACGACCTCGCCCAGGAGCTCTGCGAACTTGGCGGCATGCTCGGCCTCCTCGTAGGCGGCCTTCTCCCAGTACAGACCGATCTCGGGATAGCCCTCGCGATGGGCCACGCGGGCCATGGCCAGATACATG
>CATNDT010000100.1 GCA_950097035.1 uncultured Oscillibacter sp. | reverse complement strand
TTTGATTCAAGCCGTTTCCCGCTGTCCAGCGCATAGCCGCCGGCCCTGTCCGCATTGGTAAATTGCGGTCCTTTACCGGCGGACATTATGTTATTGGGAAGTTCCTTCCCGGCTATCGAGTCAGATCAAGGTACAGATCTCTGTACTGCTTTGCGGAATTTTCCCAGGACAGGTTTTTATCCATATCTCGCTGTACCATTTCATCCCAGCAGCGGCGATGCTCAAAATAGAGAATCTTAGCCCTGTTAATGGCATCCAATAGCAAGCCGGCGTCATAGCGGTCAAAGGTAAACCCGTTCCCGCGATTGGAGTACATATTATAGGGCTCCACCGTATCCTTCAAGCCGCCGGTCTCCCGGACGATGGGTATCGTTCCGTAATGCATAGCGATCAGCTGCGTCAGTCCACAGGGCTCAAACTGAGAGGGGACCAGCAGGGCATCCGCACCGGCGTAGATCCGGTGGGCCCGCGTTTCATCATACATGATGTTGGAGCATACGTTCCCCGTGTACGCGTTCTCATAATACCGGAAGGAATCCTCATATACCCGGTCTCCCGTGCCAAGCACAATGAATTGTGTATGCTCGTCCATGACCTGCGGGAGAATCATATTGACCAGATCCAGGCCCTTCTGGTTCGTCAGACGGGAAATCAGCCCGATCACAAATTTATTGTCCCCCTGTACCAGCCCCAATTCCTCCTGCAGCCTGTGTTTGTTCTCTTTCTTCTTGTCCAGGACGTTGCTGATGTCGTAATTTTTGTACAGCCTGGCATCGGTGCTGGGATTCCAAATGTCACAATCTATACCGTTGACGATGCCGCGCAGCTTGCCGGAGTGGTATCGCAGGTGGGAATCCAGCGTCTCTCCATAATACGCGCATTGAATTTCCTCCGCGTAGGTCTGGCTTACCGTCGTAATAAAATTCGCATATGCCAAACCGCCCTTCAGCATATTGGCGTCCCGATCGCCTACCTTCAGGGCGCCCATGTTGAAAACGTAATCAGGCAGACCAGACCAGTAGCGGATCGTTGGGATGTCGTAAATCCCCTGGAACCGCAGGTTGTGGATCGTTAAAATGGTCTTCGCGGTGGTCAGCTTTGTCTGGACGAACTGCGTCCTCAGATAGACGGGGACCAGGGCGGCCTGCCAGTCGTGGCAATGGATGATATCGGGGATCCAATCCATGTAGTTCAGCGCCGCCAAGGCTGCCTTGGCGAAGTAGCAAAACCTGGGGATATCATCAATCAGGTTGGTATATGGATTTCCATAGCTGAAAAATTCCTCATTATCAATGAAATCATACACAACGCCGTCCCAGACATATTCCATGATAGCCACATGGAAGGAACGTCCGTCTGCGCAAAGATCCATCTGGAATCCGCCTCGGAAGATCATCTTTGTCTGATATTCCCATGGAATGCATTTGTAACGGGGAAGAATGACCTTTACATCGCAGTTTTGCTTCGCCAGTTCCTTGGGGAGCGCGTACATAACGTCGCCCAGGCCACCGGTTTTAACAAACGGATAGCACTCCGACCCAATAAACGCAACGCTTCTTCTGGGGGGTACACAGGTTTCTTTCGCTACGGCTGGAGAATCCTCCACAATTTTTGCCGTTGACGGCTCATCAGCCGCCACCTCCGTAACCTTGGGTTCCGCCGCGCTGATTTCTGCCGTCATCTCTTCTGTGGCGTCCTTTTGTACGGGCTGCTCCCTATATTCCGCTGCGGCCTTTTCCAATGGGGTGCCGGGCTTTTTGCCGCTTTTTACATTCTTTCTTTTTGCCATTTGAGATCTCCTCCAGCGTTCACACTACTCAATCCTTAATACCAAGGCCAAAATCCGTATGGCGCAGGCTGTCAAATCGCTGCGGGTAACTACACCGTGACGCATAGCCTCCCGCACCCGTTCCGGATATCCGTTAGCCATTTTCAGATCATTGCCAGCCAGAATCTCCTTATAATGCTCCCCGCGGGTCCACCAGTCGGTCATCACCATACCGGTATATCCCCATTCGTCCCGCAGGATATCCGTCAGCAGTTCCCGGCTCTCCGAGGCGCGGCGGCCGTTCATCACATTGTACGAACTCATTATGGCCCAAGGCTGCTCCTCCCGGACAATTATCTCGAAGGCCCGCAGGTAAATTTCCCGCAAAGCCCGCTGGGACAGGCGGGAGTCGCTGTATTTCCGATTGGTCTCCTTATTGTTGCAGGCAAAGTGCTTAACCGTGGCGGCAATGTGCTGGGACTGGATGCCCCGCACCATAGCCCCGGCCAGCTTGCCGGTAAGCAGCGGGTCCTCAGAGTAATACTCAAAATTCCTGCCGCACAGGGGATTCCGATGGATATTCACCGCCGGGGCCAGCCAGACAGAGATGTTGTTCTCCTTCACCTCCGCGGCCGCGGCCGCGCCAACCCTGGACACCAGTTCTCCGTCCCAGGTTGCGGCCAGCAGGGTAGAGCAGGGCCACGCCGTGGTACAGACCCCTACCTCGGGCTGAATCCGCAGGCCGGCGGGGCCGTCTGCGGTGGTGAGGTTTGGCACGCCATATTCCGGGAGGTTGCCCAGGCCAAAGGTGTTGGACACCCCCACGTTGGGCTGTCCGCCCAGCAGGTGGATCAGATCGTTGTCGCTAAGCTGGGCTGTAAATTCTTCCAGCGTCAGCCTGCCCTCGGCTACAGCGGACAGGGGCTGTACCCCCTCGGCAAAGGGCTGGGTCAGCATCCAGCGCTCCCGGCCCGGCGTGGCGGGAGCCACCGCCTCGGCCTGCCCCGCGTGAATGCGCGGGAGCAGGTTGGCGTCTGTGTCCACCGCCGGGGCGGCGGGCAGACGCTCATAACTCCCGTCCCCCAGCAGACGCTCGGCCAGGTGGGAGGGCGCCAGCACGTCTCTGCATTGACGGACAACCTCGGTCTCCTTCTGTTCCCAAGCCCAATCCAGCTCCACAGCGTCCCGCACAGAGGTCCCCGCGTACAGGGGGTATCGCCCCTGCTCCAGCACCCAGGCGGAGGAGGCGATCTTTCCCAGGTCATCAAAGCTGGCCATGTCAGAGGCAGCGAAGGACAGCTCCACCGTCTCATCCTCGCCGGGTTTCAGCAGCTTTGTCTTTTGGAAGGCCGCCAGACAGCGCTTTGGCTTTTGGAGCAGGCCCCAGGGGGCGGAGTAGTAGAGCTGAACCACCTCCTTGCCCGGACAGTTCCCAGTATTGGTCACCCGGACGGCCGCCTTTATTTTGCCGTTTTCCGCCCCGGCGCGCACCGTCTCCAGAGCAAAGCTGGTGTAGGACAGCCCGTAGCCAAAGGGATAGCAGACCTTCTCCGCCGCCCCAGGGAGGGTCTCAAAGTACCGGTAGCCCACATAGATGTCCTCGGTGTACTCCACATAGTGGGGGGAGTCGTGGAAATGCTGGGTGGAGGGGTAGTCGGACAGATCCCGGGCAAAGGTATCGGGCAGCTTGCCGCAAGGATTGGCCTTTCCGGTGAGCAGCGCCGCAATGGCCGCGCCCCCCTCCATGCCTCCCTGATAGGCCAGCAGAACAGAGGAGACGCGATCGTCCTCGCGGAACCAGGAGACATCCACCACACCGCCCACGTTGAGTATCACCGCCACCTTTTCAAAGGCGGCGCAGACCTGCCCCACCATGCGGCGCTCTTCCTCGGTGAGGTAGTAGTCCCCCTTGGGGAAAACAGCCTTTGCCCGTTTGGGCATATCCAGCTCGTCGGGCCAGGGGTAGTCCGGCTCCTGGTAAAACACCGGATCCCGGTCCCACCCCTCCCCGGAGAAACGGCTGAGGACGATGACGGCTACGTCCGCCTGCTCTCTGGAGGATTCCACCAATTCCCGGGGCAGCTCCGGCTCGGCCATCAGGCCGGGGATATCGCCAGCCTGATACCGTCCGGCCACATAGTCTCGGTAGAAGTCGGACAGGGGAGCAAAGAGGGGAAGCTCCTCCTTCAGGCCGTCATACACATTTCTGGTGTAGGCAGCGGTCACGTCCCCGCTGCCGCCGCCCCCCTTCACGTAGTCAAAGCTGCCCTTGCCAAACAGTGCCACCCGGGTACCGGGCGCCAGGGGGAGCAGGTCCCCGTTGTTTTTCAGCAGCACAGCCCCCTCCTGGGCGGCCTGCCGGGACAGGGCGATATGCTCGGGGCTTGCCGTCACCCGGCGGTCCCCGTCCAGGGGCAGGTTGGGCTGATAGCGGGCGCGAATCCATTTTTCCATAAAGAGATCCTCCTTGTCAAAAAGGGAGCGCCGCCAGACTTGACGGCGCTCTTCAGCTTGTTTTACTCCTTCACACCGCCGAGGGTAACGCCCTCCACAATGAACTTGGACAGGAGCAGATAGATAATGATAATGGGTACAATGGCGATGGTAATCATCATGTAGATCTTGCCCATATCAAAGTTCATATAGTCCGCGCCGCGGAGGGTTGCGATCATGATGGGCAGGGTCTGCTTGTTCTTGGAAGTGATCACCAGGGCGGGAACAAAGTAGTTGTTCCAGGATCCCACGAAGGTGAAGATGGCCTGCACCGCGATGGCCGGCTTCATGATCGGCATGACAATGCGGTTAAATGTCCCGAACTCCCCGGAACCATCGATTCGCGCAGCCTCAACGAGCTCTTTAGGAAGGGAGGACTGCATGTAGCTGTGCATGAAGTAGAACACGGCAGGGGAAGCCACCGAAGGGATAATCAGCGGCAGCAGGGAATCGTCCATGCCCATATTGGTGATCAGGCGCAGGAAGCCAAGAGCCGTCACTTGGGTGGGCATGACCAGGATCGCCATAATGAAGGTAAAGGCCGCGTTTTTCAGCTTGAAGTCATAGGCGTAAATGCCGTAGGCTGTCAGCGCGGAGAAATAGGTCACAATGGCGGCGCAGCAGCCGGAGACAATCAGACTGTTCTGGATGCCCTTCAGGATGGGGATGGCCGGGTCGTTGATGACGTTAAGAAAGTTCGTAATCAGGCTGGAGCCGGGCAGGGCGGAGAAGCCCAGCTGGAGCTGCGCGTGGGAACGGGTGGCATTGATGACCAGGATGTAGAAGAAAAACAGGCACATAAAAGCCAGGATGATCAGCACCACATGGGCCAGGATAGTCCGGCCATTGGATTTCTTGTTCAGCATTACGCTTTGTCCCCCTTCCTGGCACGCTTGGCCGCAGACCTGGAGCCGTCAGGGTCCGGGTCGGTATTCATCTTGAAGACAATCCAGCACAGAATGCCGCTGATAATGAAGAGGAATACGCTCAGCGCGCCGGCCATGCCGTAGTTCTTGGCCTGGAGGTGATTGTTCAGATACATGATCAGCGTCATGGTGGTGCGGTCGGGCGCGCCCTGGCCTCCGGTGAGGATCTGGGGCACGTCGAACATCTGGAGACCGCCGATGAGGGAGGTGATGAGGGTGTAGGTCAGCAGAGGCTTGATCTGGGGCAGGGTGATCTTGAAGAATTTCTGGAGATGGGTGCAGCCGTCCAGCTCCGCCGCCTCAAAGATGGAGGGGTTAATGCCCATAATGGCGGCCATCAGCATGATGGTGGTGTTGCCGAACCACATCAGGAAGTTCATCAGGGCCACCAGGGTGCGGGCGCCGAAGGTAGACTCCATAAACCGGATGGCCTCCCCCACAACTCCCATGTTGAGCAGGATGCTATTGACAGGGCCGGAGTTGGAGAACAGGGCAAAGAACAGCATGGCGAAAGCGGAGGCCATAATCAGGTTGGGCAGATAAATGACCACCTTGAAAAACTGCTTGCCCCGGATCTTCAGCCTGGCGTCGGTAAACCACGACGCCAGGACCAGTGCCACCACAATCTGGGGCACAAAGCCCAGAATCCACATGACAAAGGTGTTCCAGGCATACTTGGGCAGATCGGCCGCCAACAGTTCCATATAGTTGGCCAATCCCACCCAGTTGGGGCCGATTGCCTTTAAGCCGGAGTAGTAATACTCATAAAAACTGTTGCGGATGGTATCCACTAAGGGAATCACGGAAAAGACCGCATAGGTCAGGAAAAAGGGCAGGATAAATATGTAGCCCCATTTCGCGTAACTAACGCTTTTGATTTTTTTCTCGCTGCGCACAAGAACTCCCCCTTTACAGATTCTATTTTGTGGAGTCAATCCCCTCCCGTTATCTCAAGATAACGGGAGGGGCGGGCGCGCCCGCCCCTCCAATGGAACCTTGGATTATTCGGGCCAGCGCACGCCGCCGCTCTTCAGCTCGGGATAGCGCTCGCCGATGGCCTGCTCAAAATTGGCTTTAGCCTTCTCGAGATCAATCTTGCCGTTGAAGTAGTCGCCGAAGGTGTTCTGGAACTCCTCAGTGCAGCCCTGGTCGTAGGGGGAGACATTGGCAAGGCTGATACTGGCAGCGGCGTCAGAGAGCACGCCCAGATAGTTCTGCCCGCTTAGCAGATCGATACCAAACTCGGGGGACTGGGCCAGCTCCTCCATCAGGGGCTGATCGTTGCTCATCTCGCCATTGTTTACGGCCAGGTTGCGCAGGATGTCGCGGTCAGAGGTCATCTTCAGCATGATATCCTTGACCTGAGAGACATTGTCCGTTCCATTGGCGGCGATCAGCCAGGTGCCGCCCCAGTAGAATCCCTGGGGACTGGGGCAGACGGCCCAGTCCTGGGCGGCGTTGGTACCCGTCACGTTGGGCTTGATGCACACATCCAGGCCCCAGGCAGGGAGGAAGAAGCAGAAAACCTTGGAATCAGGGCCCATATCCTTGTTCCACTCGTCGATCCACTGGCCGGGGACGTTGTGGCTGATCTTCTCCTGAATGTCCGTCATGGAGCGCTCCACCCAGTTCATCATGCTCTGGTCCACGACCACGGTGTTGCCGTCCACCCAGGGGGCGGACACGTTGTTGGAGTAGACCCGGTAGGTATCAGCCCGGCCGGAATACATGAAGTAGCCGGCTTCCTTCATCTGCTCAGCAGTCTCATAGAACTTGTCCCAGTCGGCCACAGCGGCGGCCACGGTTTCCGGATCGTCGGTGCCCAGCACCGCCTGGGCAATGGAGCGGCGGTAGACCAGCATACCGGGGGTGGCCTGATAGCTCAGGGCGCGGATCTCGCCATCGGCGGTGGTCACGGCCTCCAGCGTGTACTTGTACTGGTTGGGAACATCCGCCTCTGTGATGCCCAGCTGGGAGATGGGCAGTGCCACGTTTACGTCGGGGTCGATGTACTTCAGCGCGTAGTCAGCCTCCACCAGAAACATGTCAATCTTCTCGTCGGCGGGGGCGCTGGCCTGCTTGGCCAGGGCCTCGTCCAGCTTCTGCTGGTATACGCCGTCCTGGTTGGGATTGACGATCCAGTGGACCTCGGTGCCGTCCTTCAGATAGGTGATGGACTTGTCGCTGGAGAGCTTCTCCACCTCAGGGTAGTTGTTGTTGAACTTCTCCTGGAACTCCTGGTTCCATACGTAGATGTTGAGAACCTTTCCGCCATCGCTGGCTTCATCGGTTCCGCCGCCGGCCTTACCCGTTTCGCCGTTGCCGCCAGGGCCGCCGCAGCCGGCAAGGAGGCCGAGCGCCATCAGCGCCGCAAGTGCAAGGCTCAAAACTCTCTTCTTCATAATCGTTGTCTCCTCCTGTTTTATTTTGATACGGTTTGCAACCGTTGGGATACTACTATTATAAATAGCCGCAGATTGGCTGTATACAAAAACCAGCAAAGAAATATCAAATTCGTGTCGGCTTTCCGCTGTTATAAAATTTCTTCCATCAGGCGGTAAGAGAGAAAATTTTGCCGCGCTCTTGTCAAAATATCAGATCCATGCTATATTGTAGGCAATCCTTATCTGAGGAGGTGTCATAATGGATCTATCCCAGGGCTGGAAGCCTGTCGGGGTTGACCGCGAGAGGGAGGCGTGCAGCCACCGGGAGCCCGGCGAGGAGTTCCTGTTCTACCGCTCCGTGGCGGCAGGGCTCATTGACGCTGTGCAGGACAACTGCAGCCGGGGCGCGTTTGAGAACCTGAAGGGAGCGGGGAAGCTCTCGGAGAACCCCGTCACCAATCTCCGTTATCACTTCGTGGTCACGGCGGCGATGCTGACGCGCTTCTGCATGGAGGGCGGTATGCCCATGGAGGAGGCGTTCAGCCTCAGCGACGAGTATATCCGGAGGATGGACTGCTGCAACAACATGGCGGAGATTGTATATATCCATGATCAGATGGCCCTTGACTACGTGTGCCGGATGCGGCGGCTGAAGAAGAACATCGCCTCCTCCAAGCAGGTGGCAGAGGCCATCGACTACATCTACGTCCACATAATGGATCGCATCACGGTCAACGACTTGGCCAGGGCCGTGTGCGTCTCCCCCACCCATCTCTCCCGCATTTTCAAACAGGAAACCGGCATATCCGTCAGCGAGTACATCCGCCAGCGGAAGATCGACATGTCCAAGAACCTGCTCCGGTTCAGCAGCTACGACTTTGCCGACATTGCGGCCATGCTCTCCTATTCCTCCCAGAGTCATTTTATCCAGCACTTCCGCTCCCAGGTGGGGATGACCCCAAAGGCATACCGGGACTACAACTACATGAACAACTGGAATGTCAACCGCGTCCCTCTGCCCGCGCAGGCCGAATAGCTACATGGTCAGAATGATCTCCGTCTCATCGGTGAGCAGGCCCTCCGGCACATAGCTTCCCTCCACCGCCTGTCCATTTACGGTCAGCTCTGCACAGCCGCTCTCTTTCCCATCGGGGTTTTTTACCAGGATGTGGAGCTTTTTCCCCCGGAAATCCTTCCATATCTCCAGCGCCTTCCACTCCTTCGGGATGGAGGGCGCTATTTTGATGCCTTCCAGGTCGGGCCGCATCCCCAGGATACCCTCTACGCAGCCCACCATGACTGTGGAGGCCGTGCCGGTGAGCCAGTGGACGTGGGAGCGTCCGGCGTGGGGGCTGGCCTTGCCCTCGGTAAATTGGCCGTAGCAGTAGGGCTCGATTCTGCGGATTTCGGCCCGGTCATTCTGCATAGAGGGGGCGTTTTCCCTGAAGTAGGTAAAGGCCCGCTCCCCGTGTCCCAGAAGCGCCTCCGCCAGAATCAGCCAGCCCTGGGACTGGGAGAACACCCCGGCGTTCTCCTTTGTTCCGGCGTTGTAGATCACCGCCAGCGCCCCGTCGAAGGCGTGGGCGTGGTAGGGCGGATCCATCAAAACAGCGCCGTATTCCGTATTCAGCCGCCTGTAAACGTTGTCCATGGCCAGTCCGGCCTGCTTTTCGTCCGCCAGTCCGCTGATGACCGCCCAGGTCTGCGGATTCAACCACAGGTCCGCCTCCGGGGCGCTGTGGTAACCGATCACCTCCCCGGCCTCCGTAAAGCCCCGGATGAACCGATCCCCGTCCCAGCACAGGTCGTTCAGCCGTTTTCTGAGCATCGCCCGCTCCCGCTCCAGCCACGTCAGATAGCCGCTGTCCTCCTTGCGGGCCGCGAATTCCCGCAGGATGGTGAAGGCGTAGTAGAACTGGAAGGCCACAAAGGAGGACTCCCCGTTGGCCCCCAGCCGCAGGCAGTCGTTCCAGTCCGCGTGGAGTCCGGCGGGCATCCCGTGGGGGCCCAGATGCTTCAGGGAAAAATCCAGCGCCCGCTTCAGGTGGTCATAGACGGTGCCCTTGTCCCGGTTGGCGTAGGGAATCACCTCGTCCAAAAATCCGATGTTCCCCGTCTCAGCGATATATTTGTAGACGGTGGGGAAGAGCCACAGCGCGTCGTCCGCCCGGTAGGCGGGATGGCCCGTTTCCCGGACATAGGACGCGTCCTCCGGGGTATCCTCATGACCGGGGCTGTGGGTGAACTTCACCAGGGGCAGTCCGCCGCCGTGGTGGACCTGGGCGGAGAGCATGAAGCGGAGCTTCTCCGCCGCCGCCTCGGGCTCCAGGTGGATGATCCCCTGGATGTCCTGCACCGT
>CATNDT010000099.1 GCA_950097035.1 uncultured Oscillibacter sp. | reverse complement strand
GCAGTTTCTGCGGCTGTATGAGGCCTATGAGAAAAAAGTCTACGCCGTGGCCCTGCGGATTCTGGGAAATCCCCAGCAGGCGGAGGACGCCGCCCAGCAGACCTGGTTCCATCTGCTGCGGCGTTGGGAGCGGGTATCCTCCCTAAGCTGGGACGACGCCTGCGGTTATGCCGTGATCACCGCCAAAAACGCCGCTCTGGACGCAAAACGAAGGGACCGGCGGACGGTCTCCTTTCCCGAGGGATGGGACCCGCCTGCCCGGGAGGACAGCCAGAGGGAATATGACTATCTGGTGTCGCTGATCCGGGCGCTGCCGGAAAACTACCGCCGGATTCTGGAGCTGAAGTGTGTGGAGGAGCAGAGCAACCAGGAGATTGCCCGGCGGCTGCATATCAACGTGTCCACCGTGTCTACCCGGGTGCAGCGGGGCAAGGCCATGCTGCGGGCACAGCTGGAAAAGGAGGGCTTTGACAGTGCGTGATTTTGAAGATCTGCTGCCAAGGGCCCTGATGGACGCCAACCTCATCCAGTTCCGGCACACGCTGGAGCAGAGCGAAACCCGGGAGCCGGACTTCTCCCCCCGCTATCGCCGCAGCCGCCTGCTCCTGATGAACGATCCCATGGGCTGGATGCGGCAGAGGTCCCGCCCTCTGTGGAAGCGGGCGGCCAGAAGCGCGGCCTGCGTGCTGCTGGCCTGTGCAGTGGCTCTGGGGAGCCTGATGGCGGTGAGCCCTGCTGTGCGGGCGGCGGTGCTCCACTGGTTGAGGGAGATTGGGGAATACGGCGTGATTTACCGCCCCCTGGATCAAAAATCGGAAATCCCCCCGTCCTGGCGGCCCGCCTGGCTGCCGGAGGGCTGGTATATCGGCGAGCTTTTCGGCACGGAGGATCAGATCAGATGGCAGCTGCGGAGCAGTCAGTCCATCAACGGAACATACCAAAACCTCATCTGCACCTGCTGCAGTCCCGGCTCCGGCGGCATAGAATTTGGATCGGACCGGAAATTCACCCATGAGCGCACCACGGCGCAGGGTGTTCCGGCGGATTACTTTGAAAACGGACGCCAGCAGATGCTGTTCTGGGAGAGCCCGGAGGGTCATCTTCTCTCGGTGAGCATCAGCGGTGCAGACCGGGCCACGCTGGAGCGGATTGCGGAGAACATGATCTTCTACGCGGACACGGATCTCAGCTACGCGCCGGAGTGGATTCCGGAGAGCTACAGGGAGATCACCCGGTATGAGAGTATCGGCGCGGGCCAGATAGTCTGGATGGGCCCCGGCGATCTTCTGACCTTTCAGTATATCACGGACCCGCCATGCTCCATGGCGGCGCCCGACCGGAATGCGGAGGAGACAGCGGTAAACGGCTGCCCGGCCCTGTATTGGCCCTGCATCGTTCCGGAGGAGTCCCTGCACAGCGGCCAATCTGCTGAAATCGGCGATATAACGATTACCGCAGGCGTCAGCTTCAGCCCCGACGAGGCCGCCCTGCTGCGCTGGGAGGACCCGAAAACCAACACGGCCTTTCAGCTGCAGGGCGTTCTGGAGCGGGAGGATATGATCCGGATTGCCGGGAGTGTCACAGCGGCAATGCTGCCCTAAGAGAGATAAATTTTTCAAAACCATGAGACACAACGCCCTTCCGCCGCGTTCAATAGGCAAACAGGCGGGAGGGCACTCCCCTGCCCCGCCGGAAAAGAAAGGAACAAGCTCTATGAAAAAACACACAGCATCCTTTTTCGCGGGCATGGCCGCGTCGGCTCTGGCCCTGACCCTGTGCACCACGGCCCTGGCGGCCTCCGGACAGGTGTCCTTCAATTTCGCCGGCGTCTCCCTGAACGGCGAGACGAAGATCGCCGCCGGAGAGAGCATCACCTCCGCTAACGGCCAGCAGATCCCCGGCTCCATTCTCTACACAGACAGCGCCGGCGGCAAGACCAACTACCTCCCCATTCGCGCCATCGGCGAGCTGCTGGGGGTGGAGGTGGGCTATGACGCCGCCGCAAAAACCATTCTGCTGAAAAGTCTCCCGGCGGCCCGGACATCCTCCCGCTGGACAGTGGCGCTGGAGGAAGGCGTCCTGACCTTTCAGAGCGAGGCTGACGGTGTGAAGCACGACGGACCGCCCGCCTATCGGCCCACATGGCAGGCCCAGGGCTGGGGCCTGTCCGAGCTCCGTGGCCGCAGCGGGGCCTCCCGGGTGTATCTCTCCGGCGAGGCGCGCATCACCTTCAACTGCAGCTATCCCGGCGGCAGTTACGGCTGCGGCATGTTTGCCGACCCGGAAAAGGCCGTTGAAACCCGGCGGCAGCTGACCGTTCAGGGCTGCGCGGCGGCCCTTTACCAGGAGGGAGAGGCGCGCCTGCTGGTCTGGGAGAGCAGCGACGGCATCCTCTTCTATCTGACGGGGCAACGCGCAGACGCCGAAACTCTGATCCGGATGGCAGAGAGCGTCCGGCTCCAGGAATGGGAGACCCCGACCTGCGCGCCCGGGTACCTCCCCGAGGGCTGCATCGAATTTGAGCGGTCCGCCGCGTGCGGCGCCGTGCAGACCATATGGATGAACAGCGGCCACAGCCTGACCCTGCTGGCCTCTTCCGACCCCGTGGCAGAGCAGCCCGGCAAAGCCGAGGAAGCAAAGGTCAACGGCCAGGCGGCCAAGTTCTGGGCGGCTGCAGAGCCCGCCGCACCGGGAAACGAACCCGAGACCAAAACAGTGGGGAATCTCACCATCACCAGCGCCACCATCTCCGGCTTTGGCGCGGCGGATATGAACACGCTGACCTGGAGCGATGGCAAAACCGGGATGCACTTTCTCCTTCTC
Source organism: uncultured Oscillibacter sp. (assembly GCA_950097035.1). Classification (GTDB taxonomy): domain Bacteria; phylum Bacillota; class Clostridia; order Oscillospirales; family Oscillospiraceae; genus Oscillibacter. The sequence continues at coordinate 7,201 of CATNDT010000099.1, read as the reverse complement.
AGTGCTTTGGACCGAACGACCATGATCCGCGTTGCAGAAAGCGTGCGATAACGGCCCCTCCACCGGCGCCATAAGCCCCGCAGAACAACCGGGAGGACCGGCAAAATGCCGGTCCTCCCGGTTTATTCTACTCAATCTCAATATGTACGGACTCGTGAAACTCCGGCGCTACCAGGCCCGGGATATCCACCGCGTCGGTAAACCGCACGTCGGCGGTAAACTCCCGCATCAGCGAGATGATATAGGGGTGGGGCCGCTCGTCGGGCCGCCCCGCCGCCACAGAGACCACAATGGTCCTGGGACGGAGCATCTTTAAGAGCTTACGGGTGGTGGAGGAGAGAGACGCGTGGTGGGGGATCTTTAAAATATCGCAGGGGGTGGCGGATACCGTCTCCCACATGTGGGCGTAAAAATCGCCGCCCAGAACAATTTCCCTGCCGCGGTAGTACAGCCGCTGCCGGAGGCTGGAGATATTCATGCACTTGGCCCAGCGCAGCAGCGCATAGCCGTCCCGCTCACCCTGGAAGGCCCGGTCATAGATCTCCCTCTGCCGGCGGTAGAGCACCTTTTCGCCAAAGAGAATGTCCATGGCAAGACAGTCCGTCAGCTGAAGGCGCTCCGTCCTGTCGCCGGGCAGCGCCGTCAGCGCCCCGGCACGGCCCGGATTCTCCCGCAGGGCCCGGGCATAGATATCCAGGCAGCGCAGGGCATTCCGGCCCGCGCCGGGCAACCCGTTGTCCCCGTCCGGCTCCAGAGGAGCGGTGAAGGCCGGGGGGATATAGGTTGCCAGCACCTCTCCCACAGGCACGGCCTCCAGCACCCGGCCCAGTCCCCCGATATGGTCCCGATGAAAGTGGGTCAGCAGCACCTTGTCCAGATGTGCAACGCCCTGCTTTTTCAAAAAATCCCCGGCGTAGATCCGCCGGGAGCGGGGGTCCAGCTTCCCGGGATGGTCGTCCCGCACGAGACTGTCGTGGCCGCAGTCCACCAGCATGGCAAACCTCTGCTCGCCGCCCTCCATCTCCCGGATGAGTGTGGCATCCCCGTTGCCGACGTTGATAAAATCCAAAACCAGCATTGCCATTCCCCCTTTATATTTATTAGAGAATAGCACAGATCCGGTGCTTCCGGCAACCAAAAATATCCGCTTTCACGCCAAACTTTTGTCCTGAATTTTGGCGGGCATGACAAATTGGCCGCCGCCTGTTTCATCAGTTTTAAATAACAGGAATCCGCCGGTCCTCCTCTTGGCGGCAGGTCATCGCCCCGCCCGGCGGTTCCTTTAAGCCCGAAGCGTTCTCAACCGCCCTCACAGCTTTCTAAGCGCCTCCACCAGGGCTGTTTTCCCCGCGGTCTTTTCGTCTTTCATCTTGATGATCCGGGCGGGGCAACCGGCCACCACGGCATTGGGCGGCACATCCTCCACCACCACGGCGCCGGCGGCCACCACGGCGTTTTCGCCGATGCGAACCCCCTCGATTACCACCGCGTTGGCCCCCACCAGAACGCCGTCCTCCACCACTACCGGCGTGGCGGAGGCGGGCTCCACCACACCTGCCAGCACTGCGCCTGCGCCAATATGGCAGCGGCTTCCCACGGTGGCCCGTCCTCCCAGAACGGCCCCCATATCAATCATGGTGCTCTCGCCCACTACGGCGCCAATGTTGATGACGGCCCCCATCATGACCACGGCTCCCTCGCCGATCTCCACCTTCTCCCGAATGACGGCGCCGGGCTCAATGCGGGCCCTAACGCCCTTCAGGTCCAGCAGCGGCACACCGGAGTTCCGGCGGTCGCATTCCACCACATAACCGGCGATCCGTCCGGCGTTGGTCTCCAGCACGGCGGAGAGCTCCGCCCAGTCTCCAAACACGATGAAGCTGTTTCCGCTTCCAAACACCTGGGCAGCGCCGAAATCCACCGGGCCAGTGGTGTTGATATACAGCTTCACCGGGGTCTTCTTCTCGGAATTTGCAATATAGTCGATGATCTCCTGTGCATGCATGGCTGTCTCACTCCCCAAATAAAATTTTCTGCAGGTCATAGGCGCCGTTGGGCTTGCCCGGCAGCAGCCGGGCCATATGGAGCGCACCGTTGACAAACACCTGGCGGCTGGCTGCCCGGTGGGTGATCTCCAGCTCCTCGTCCGGGCCGAAAAAGTGAACCGTGTGGGCGCCCGCCACCGTGCCGCCCCGCAGGGCGTGCACGCCCACCTCTCCCTGTTTCCGCTTTCCGGTGCGCCCCGCCCTGCCGTAAACCGGAGACAGCGCGTGCTCCGGGTCCAGCGCCTCCAGCAGCAGGCGGGCGGTGCCGCTGGGGGCATCCTCCTTCTGGTTGTGGTGGATCTCTGTGATCTCCACATCAAAGTCCGGCTTCAGCACGCCCGACACAGCCCGCAGCGCCTGCACAAACACCGCCACCCCCAGGGAGTAATTGGCGCTCCACAGCACCGGGGCCGCTTCCCCCAGGGCCTCCAGCCGGGCCATCTCCCCGGCGGTGTAGCCCGTGGTGCCGGAGAGCAGCGGTATGCCGGTGCGGCGGATATAGGCGGCCAGCTCCGGCAGCGCCTCCGGCCGGGAGAAGTCCAGCACCACGTCCGCCACGGGGCCCAGGGTCCCCAGACGAGCCAGATCTCCCCGGCCCAGGGCCAACACGATCTCGTCTCCGCCGCATCCCACCGTGTCCGCAATGAGGCTGCCCATCTTGCCCCGGCCAATCAGCAAAAACTTCACAGCAGTCCCGCCTCCTCCATGGCACTCCGCAGCTCCGCCGTGTGCTCCGGGCTCATCTCACAAAGAGGCAGCCGCAGGGGACCCACGTTCAGCCCCAGCAGATTCATGGCGGTCTTTACAGGGATGGGGTTTACCTCCATAAACAGGTCGTTGATCAACCGCAGATACTTCAGCTGGTTGGCCGCCGCCCGCTCCCGCTCGCCGTTCAGATAGTCCGTTACGATCCGGCGGCACATGGCGGGCATCACATTGGCATAGACAGAGATAACACCGCTGCCGCCCACGCTTAAAACCGGCACGGTGATGTCGTCGTTTCCGGACCAGAGGGCAAAGTCCGGCCCCACCAGACGGGCCAGCTTCATCACATAGGACATATCGCCGCTGGCCTCCTTGATACCGGCAATGTTGGGGTGCTTTGCCAGCCGCTCCACCACGGAAACGGGGATGGAGCAGCCTGTCCTCCCCGGCACGTTGTACAGCAGGCAGGGGATGTGCACCGCGTCTGCCGCCGCGGCAAAGTGGCGGTACATGCCCTCCGGGTTGGCTTTATTGTAATAGGGGGCGATAAGCAGCAGGGCGTCCGCGCCCATATCCTGGTATTCCACGCTCTTTTCCAGCTGCGTGGCGGTGCTGTTGGAGCCGCTGCCCACGATCACCGGCACCCGTCCGTTTACCACCTTAACGGTGTGAGCCACCACGGTGGCGTCCTCCTCGTGGGTCATGGTGGAGTATTCGCCGGTGGTGCCAAGGGTCAAAATGGCGTCGGTCCCCGCCTGAATCTGGCGCTCCAGAAGCTGTGTCAGCACCTCAAAGTTTACGCTGCCGTCCGGGTGATAGGGCGTGATCATGGCAACGACAGATCCCCTGATGTTTTCAAATTTCATCTTTTCTCATCCTCCATGCTCAGGTTGGGCAAAATAAAAATGCCGGTAGAGGCGCACCTCTGCCGACAGCTCCAGACCCGTTCCAAATCCGGCATACGCCCGGCAGCGCAAAATCCTCCCCCGGCGAAAACCGCTCCAAAAGGCCGGGACCCTATGGAAACACTACGCCGGAGCGCGGAAAATATTCACTGTGCCGACAAATCGCCGCATTTGAAACGGACCAGCACATGCCCGTCGGGGCATGGAGTTCCTGTAAGCGGATAGCGCTCCCGCGGAAAACCGCGGACAGTCCCGGAGGTATTCCCCACGGGCCCACCTCCCGCCCATGCCTGGGCGAAAAGTTCGGCGGAGTTGCCCCTGCTGCGTTCCTCGCCTGCCGGCTCCCGCAGCTTCTTCGTCTCCGCGCCTCTATCTCATTTTGGCTATCATACCATTCTGCCATTACCCTGCACAAGGGTATATTTTGAAAAATACGTTTACTTTAGTCGTCCTATTTTGTAAAATATGACAAAATATCGGGTTCTCTCTATCCATCGCCTGCCGGAATATGGTATGGTAAAAACCAAATACACATCACAACAAGGGGGCGTGTTCACCAATGCCTGACTCCGTCGTGACCCACCGCCGGGCCCTGCACCGGATTCCGGAGCTGGACTGCTGCCTGCCCGAGACCACGGCCTATGTGCGCTCCGCTCTGACCCCTCTGCACTGCACGGTGTCCTCTCCCACACCCGGCAGCGTCTGCGCCTTTTTCGACGCCGGACGGCGGGAGACCGTCGCCTTTCGGGCGGATATGGACGCCCTGCCGGTGACGGAGGCCACCGGTCTGCCCTACGCCTCCGCCCACCCGGGGAACATGCATGCCTGCGGCCACGACGGCCACACCGCCCTGGCCCTGGGGCTGGCAGAGTACACGGCGGCCCGCCTGACGGAGCTGCCGAGAAACGTTCTCATCATCTTCCAGCCCGCCGAGGAGACCACCGGCGGCGCGGAAAAGCTGTGCAAAACCGGGCTTTTGGAGCAATACCGCGTCTGCCGGATCTTCGGCCTCCACCTGTGGCCGGACCTGCCCGCAGGAAAGGTTTTCTCCCGTCCCGGCCCCCTGATGGCCCGCTCCAACGAGGTGACCTTTACCGTCACCGGCAAAAGCGTCCACCTCAGCCGGGCGGCGGAGGGACGGGACGCCCTGACGGCGGGGATTGAGTGTCTGCGGCGCTCCTACGCCATGGCGGACGCCCTGCCGCCGGAGGAGCCGCGGGTGCTGCGGTTTGGCAAAATGGTCTCCGGCCAGGTCCGCAACGCCGTCAGCGGCAAAACAGTGCTGGAGGGCAGCCTCCGCACCTACCGTGAGGAGACCTACCACGCCTGCCGCCAGGGGCTGAAGACTGTGGCGGACTCTGTGGCGGCGGAGAGCGGCTGCTCCGTGGAGGTCTCTATCAGCGCGGGCTATCCGGCGGTGTGGAACCACGAGGACCTGTATGCCCAAATCTGCGCCCAGCTGGGACCGGAGGCCCCCCAGCTGTTGGACACCCCCGCTCTGGCGGCGGAGGACTTCTCCTTCTATCAGCAATGTGTTCCCGGGGTGTTCTTTTTCCTGGGGGTGGGCGGCACGCCGCCGCTGCACGCTCCAGACTTCTCCTTTGACGACGCGGCGGTCCTGCCCGCCGGGCTGGCGTTTTTGAAATGCCTGGCCCAACTGGACTAGGCGCCGTTTACAGCCCGTTTCCCGCTCCGCCGGCATTCGGAGGAAAACGCGGCCCAGCGCGGAAAGTTGCCGCCATTCAACAGGCCCTTACCAAACGGAAACAACCGGCCCTGCAGATTGGCAAATGCAGTGATTCTGGCACGCCTATCCAACATCTTGCTCGTTCCATATGAAATATTTAACAACTCCGCACCCCCCTGTTATAATATAGTCAGGAGGTAATCATTATGAAGGATATTGATCATTAGTAAAGATAAATTGGGGTGTTTCAGGTGGGGCTCTCTATCATTGCAGGCATTATATCCGGTATGATATCGTCGCTCTTTCTCTACATTGTCATGTTCCGCATCAAACCAAGACTTCTTATTTCAAAGGAAATTTGCCGGGATACGTCTAATGAAAGCTTCCGAATTAAGATTGTCAACCTCTCCCACGCTAACCTAGTTGATGTCAAGTATACGCTTCACGCATGTTACCGCTCCAGTGATGGGATCGTAGATGTGGGGGAAATTGCACCCGCAAAATCCAAGTTGGAGTTCATACAAAAATATTCCCGTGATGATTCAAATTTTGACTACGCCGTCAGATTGAGCTATGATTTAAACCGTTATATCTCCAGCGATTACATGTATTTTCTTTTCACTTTCTACGCAAAACACGCTGTTTCCGGAACCGCAACTTTCATTCGGAAGGAATTTACCCGTGAGCAGATCCAGTGTGGCAGGTTTGAAACCGGGAAATCCACGAAGATCCTCATTGAACCTTGTCACCATGCATTCTCCGAATGTAATCAAGTGTGCCTGCGCCAATTTTCCTCTATAACCACACCGTAAACGCCTTTCCTGTTGTCATGACATGGGGCTGTGTCTATCGGCACAGCCCCATGTTTTTGCCGTTGCCGCAAATATGCTCCGCAGCTGTTACATTTGTATTTTGGAAAATCGCAAACGCCTTTATATTGTCATTTCCGATACCCTGTCCAAGCAGTTTCGGGGTACGACATCCGATCTGCAGGCAGGCCGCGGTCCATTCCACTAATTCACAGTCTCAAGAAACCGCTCTATCCGGTCCAGCCCCTCCGCCAACGCCTCATCCGCGTAGCAGTAGGAGAGCCGCATGTACCCCTCCGTGCCGAAGTATGCGCCGGGCAGCACACCCACCAGTCCCTCCGCCAGCATCCGCCTGCAGAAGGCCTCGGAGCCCATGCCGTACTTTTCGATACTGGGGAAGGCGTAAAACGCCCCCTCCGGCCGCCGGGTCTCCAGCCCCATGGCGGCAAGGCGGCTGCACACATAGTCCCGCCGGCGGCGGAACAGCGCCGCCGCCTGCGCGGTGTCACTCTCCAGCGCCACCGTGCAGGCCCGCTGAACAAAAGCCGGAACAGACACCACGCCGTACTGGTGGAACACCTGCATCCGCTCCTTTACTGGCCGGTCCGCCATGCACCAGCCCACCCGCCAGCCGGTCATGGCCCAGGGCTTGGAGAAGCTGTTGACTGCGACAATCCGGTCCCGCATGTCTGTGAACTCCGCGAAGCTGTGATAGTCCGCGGTGTAGACCAGCTCCCGGTACACATCGTCGCAGAGGACGAAAATTGGCCGTTCTCTCAGGATTGCATGGACCGCCTCCAGGGTCTCCCGGGTATAGACGCAGCCGGTGGGATTGTTGGGGGAGGTGAGGACCAGAGCCCTGGTTCTTGGTGTGACGGCAGCCGCCAGGGCGGCGGGATCGATTTGAAAACCGCTGTTCTCCGTTGGCAGGGCCACGGGTACGCCCCGGCAGAGCATTGTGACGGAGCCATAGAGGCTATACGCCGGGGTGGGAATCACAACCTCGTCCCCGGGGTTCAAAATGGCGGAGAGGGCGATGAAAATGGCCTC
>CATNDT010000098.1 GCA_950097035.1 uncultured Oscillibacter sp. | reverse complement strand
TTTCCACTTGTATCCTTAACTTTCCGGCCCGATTGCCGATATATATAGTGAAAATTATATAACACTATGATTGAACTTAAAGAAAAGGATGTGAGCTATCGTGCTGACTTCTTCCACACCCGGCGCAATCTCCCCTGTCGCCCAGTCCAAAACCTATTATTCCACCATGAAGCGGAGCAGCGCCGCCGCCCAGTCACCCGCGGGGCACAAGTACGATTCCGCCACCTTCTCCCGTCCCGAGGGGAAGAGCGCGTTTCAAATGCAGATGGTCGCCCGCTTAAGCCAGGAGGTGCGCACCGCCACTACCACCGGAGACATTCAGGCCCTGCGCCAGTCGGTGTCCTCCGGCGAGTACACGCCGGACCCCATGGCCATTGCCGGGCGGATGCTTTTTTTAGCGGAGGCCTGAGCGATGGCTGACACGTATCCGAGTTTTCTGGCGCTGCTGAGCTCCCTGCGGGAGAGCCTGGAGCAGCTTACCGCTCTGACCCTGCGAAAGGCCGAGGCCGCCGCAAAAGACGATTTGATGGCGCTGGACGAGATCATGAAGCAGGAGCAGGCTCTGGGCCTGGCTTTTCGCGGCATGGAGCAGAACCGCGAAAAGCTGCTGCGCCAGCTGGGCTGCGGCCCCGTCCCCCTCTCCCGCCTGCCGGAACACTTTCCCCCGGCCAATCAGGAGGAGGCCCGGCAGGCCGTTGCCGCCCTGCAAAGCCAGTATCAGGACTACCGCCGCCACGCAGGCGCCACCCGCTCCCTTTTAGAGAGCCGCCTGCGGGAGATTGAGGGCATCCTCTCCGGCATGGACGGCGCGCCCGCGCCCCAGAGCGGGGCCGGATACGCCCCGCCGCCTCCGCCGGATACGCCCCCCACCATGAAAACGGATTTTCGCGCCTGACGGTCTTATCAGGCTCTTTCTTGTGATAAAGGAGTTACACTTATGGGTATCGGTACGTTTGGTTCCTTCACGCAGGCCCGTCTGGCGATTTATGCCGCCCAAACCGGCCTCACCGTGACAGGCAACAACATTTCCAACGTCAACACGCCGGGCTACACCCGGCAGCGGCTGGACCAGAGAAGTCTTTACAACGCCGGCGCCGACCGCTATTATTCCACCACCGGCGTCAAGGTGGGCCAGGGCGTTTTGTGCTATGGCCTCTCCCAGCTGCGCAGCCCCTATCTGGACATTCAGTACCGCTCCAAAAGCGCCGACGTGGGCGCTTTTGACGGCCTGCTGGAGGGCTTGGAGGGCCTTAAGAAGATTCTGGACGAGACGGGCAAGGGCGGCGAGATCACGGAGGGCAAGGAATTTGGCCTGATTGCCGCCGAGTTCCGCAAGGTCTATGACGCGCTGAACAATCTCACCGCCCAGACCGGCCACAACGAATACGACGTGCAGGTGCGTTCCGCCTGCAAAAACCTGGCCGATCTGCTGCGCTCCTACGCCTCTGATCTGGAGGAGCACTACAACAACACAATGCAGCAGTTTGAGGAGAATGTCTCCAAGGTAAACACCATTCTCACCAATATCCGCAACCTGAATGAAAATATCCGTCAGGCCGACATCTACGGGGACGACGCCCTGGAGATGCGGGACGAGCGGAATCTGCTGATCGACCAGCTCTCTGAGTATATGAAAATCGACGTGGAGTACTCCATGGAGACCATCGGCCCCGGCGTCGAGGTGGAGAAGCTGACCATTCGGCTGGGAAACGACAATCCGGACACCTCCGTCCACACGGACAGCTCCGTTTTGGTCGACGGTCTGTACGCCACCCAGCTCTCCATTGATCCGATGAAGAATGAGAAGTATGACGAAAACTATACGCCCGATCCGAACGATCCCGACGATATGAGGCAGTATCGGTATTTGAAGGCGGACGGCACCGGGACCAACAGCCTGACCGAGGCGGCCCACCACCCCAATCTTAACATCACCCTCTCCGAGCTGCGGGACCGCCACGACCGCATCCTTTACACCTATAAGTACTTTGAGGAGACTGCCATCGACGAGAATGAGTATAACGCCGGCGCTCCCAGCACCTCTGTGACCGGTCCCGACGGTGTTATCACCATTACAACCTTCCGCAAGCAGCTCTCCACCGAGGTCATCCGGAATCCCGACTGGGATCGGACCCTCAACACTGCCTATGAATTTCTCACCTCCAGCGGCCAGGGCACCAACAATCGGGATGAGGCCGCAACGGTTCTGTCTGAAAACCCGAACTTTAATCCGAACGATCCCCCCAGCGATACAAACGGCAAATACCTGGATGCGGCCGGCAACCCCACCAACGATCCCGCCAAGGCCGCCCGTGTCCCCAAGGAAAACCCCGACTATGACGAGACGAAAGCGGAGGGCTACCGCTACATCAAATACGAGAGCTACAAAGCCAAGCCCAACGGCCCCTACGTTGCGCCTGATGACTACACCACCAAGATCGACGAGGCCCGGGGCGAGCCCTCCTATTTCAAGCAGGAGTATAAAAAGATCCCCTCCACCTCCGTCTCTTTGGACGATAACGACCTCTACGGCAGGCTCCAGTCCCAGCGGGAGCTGCTGACGGAGTCCGGCGAGTTCTCCGCGGCAGATACGGTCACAAAGGTCGACGAGAACGCCCTTACCAAGCGGGGCATACCCTATTACCAGAAGTCTCTGGACCTTTTGGCTCACCAGTTTGCCACGGAGATGAACAAGGCCAATCAGGGGTATCTCGTCAATGCCGACGGCAATCTGGTCACCAAGGTCTGGGACCCCCAGGGCGGCACGGAGAAAACCGGCGGCTTTGCCACCGAGGTCATTGAGCTGAATGATGGCAATGGCAACACCTACATCCCCAATAAGGCCCATATGCTGGGTCCCAATGAGTGGGATATGTCGAAGGTGCCCACCGAAATTCAGGACTGGCTGAAAGCCAACGGCCACGTTGACGCCAACGGCGACGCTGATATGATTCACTATTTGAAGACGGAACAAAATGTAAAGGTCAAGGGCACTGGCAACGACTATAAGGACGCCGACGGAAACACCCTGACGGAGTCCATCGGCATGTTTAGAGGCGGCCCCCTTTTCAGCAACAAGGGCGACACAGATGACGTCGATCCCCCCATCACCGCCTCCAACATCACCGTCTCCTACTCGTGGAGCAAGGGCCCGATGATTGTCAACTCCTTCATCTGCCCCGCAGACTCTACCGAGCCCGCCTCTTCAGACAGTGACAACATCATCAACAACCTCACCAGCCTCATCTACAAAACCTATGATTTCCGGCCCGACACCATTCACTATGACGGGGTCGACAATGTAAGTCACGACGCCATGTTTACCGGAAAATTTGAGGATATGTTCCTCAACATGAGCACTGTGCTGGGCAACGACATGCTGATTGCCACCAAGCAGCTGGACAACAACTATGCCGCCCAGGTCAGCATCGACACCAGCCGGGACTCCATCTCCTCTGTGGACTTTAACGACGAGGCCATGAATCTGATGATGTACGCCAAGGCCTATAACGCCGCCTGCCGCATGATGACCACTGTCGACTCGGTGCTGGATAAACTCATCAACAACACCGGCGTGACGACCTGATTTTAAGGAGGGAAGCACGATGATTCCTCGCATGACAACGGTGGGCACGCTGAAGGGCTACCGGTTTAACCTGCAGCGCTCCACCTACACTTTAAACAAGGCCATAACCACCGTGACCACCGGCCGGAATTTCAACTCTTTTGCCGAAGACCCGGCCACCGCCTCTCACAGCTTTCATCTGCGCCGCTCTTACCTGCGGATCAGCAGCCAGCACTCCCTGAACGAGTCCTGTGTGCGGAAGTACGAGGTGGCCTACAGCTCTGTGGACAGCGTGGAAAAGGTGGTAGACACATCCCCCAATGCCGAGGGTTCCGCCTATTATGCCATTCTCCGCGCCATGAACGCCGCCACCGCCTCCGCCCGCAACGCCCTGGGGCAGGAGATCACAGCCCACGCCAACGACATGGTGCAGTTTATGAACGGTCGCTACGGCGATAACTTCACCTTCTCCGGTGCGGACGGGCTGAATGTCCCCCTCACCTGGGAGGCCAAGCTGAATCCGAAGTATGACGCAACGGCCAGCATTGTCGACCCGGACAATCCCACGGAAGAGGAAATTTTGCTAACCAGCCGTTACCTCACCGCCGACGGCAAGCCCACCTCCAACAAGCAGGCTGCCGGCCGGGCCCTGTATTACCGGGGCATCGACGTGAGCTCCACCGATCCGAACGACATTGCCAAGCTGGACTCCATCACCCAGAACGAGAAAAAATATGTGGACATTGGCCTGGGCTACGACATGAATGGCGGTGAGGTGGAGTCCTCCAGCGTATATAATATCGCCATGCATGCGGTGGACTTTTTAGGCGGCTACGGCGTGGAGACGAGAACGGGCACCGCAGGCAGCAACGGCGGGCAGACCTTCACCTTTGACGATATCCCCAGAAACATCGTCTCCATTACCGACGAGATCGGCACCATCCTGCAGCGCTGCGACCCGGACAACGGCAACTTCTCCTCACCGGAGGACGAGGCGCGGTTCAACGCCCTGGTATCCGCCTTTGAGGAGTCCTCCTACCGCGTGAAGGACAAATACACCGAGCTGACCACCCAGGCCCAGTTCCTGAAAAACAACCAGGGTCAGCTGGAGGCCAACGCCTATACCGTTAACGAGCAGCTGCAGGCCATTGACTACGCAGACCCGGCGGCGGCCATCTCCGATTTTATCTTTGCCCGGTACTGCTATGACACCGCCCTGAAGGTGGGCAACAGCGTTTTAAGCCAGAGCCTGATGGATTATCTCAACCTGTAAGCGCACGCAGGCGCAGTTGGATAGATCACTTTAAAAAAATTATAATAGAGAGGGGTCAGGCATGATTTATGAACCAGCTGATTGAAATTACCAGCGTCCCTGTTGAAATCGAGATGAAAACGTCCCATGCCAGGCTGGAATACGCAAGGGCCTCGGCAGACCTGGAAATCTCTCGGGATAAGGGGGGTCTGAGCATCAAAAGCCGTCCCATTCGCCTGAATATGGACACCTTTGAAATGCGCAGCTCCGTGATGCCCACGGCGGCACAGACCATTCAGAAAAGCGCCCAGAGCGGCAAGCAGGCCGCCTATCAGGCCACAGCCACCTATGCCCAGCAGGGCAACCTGCTGCTAACGGCAAAAATCGGCGGCGGCGACCCCCTGGCCCAGTTCTCCGCCACCGCTTTGAGCCCGGATATGAACGCCCAGCCGGAGATGGCTTTTATCCCCAACGCCGGCCCCGAGATGGACTGGGACCCCGCCGAGCTGAGTATCCGCTTTGAAATGGATAAGCTGAACTTTGACTGGCGGCTCAACCAGGCGGAGTTTGAGTTTGTGCCCGGTGACATTGAGATTACCGTGAAGCAAAAGGCCGATGTCGTAATCAAATATATCGGCGGCCCGCTCTACGTCCCCCCCTCTGCAGATCCCGACTATGAGCCGGTGGACGTGCAGGCCTGACAGGAGGTCCCCTATTGAAGCTCCAGACCAAATACTTCGGAGAGATTGACTACGAGCCCTCCGAGACGATTACCTTTCCCGCCGGGCTCTTTGGGTTTGATGATGAGCACAGCTTTCTTCTGATTCCCTTTGAGGGCAGCGGCGAAAACCTGCTGTGCCTGCAGAGTACCGCCACGCCGGCCTTGGCCTTTGTGATGATGGACCCCTTCTCCCTGTGCCCGGACTATGCGCCTGCCCTACGGAAAGCGGAGCTGCAGCTTTTCGGGGTGGAGAACGTGCAGGGACTCTGCTTTTACGTGATGTGTGTGGTGAAGCACCCGGTCTCCGCCAGCACGGTCAATCTGAAATGCCCCGTAGCGATCCACCCAGGCAAGCGGGAGGCCCGCCAGATCATTATGGAGACGGATGCTTACGGAATGCGCCATTCCCTGGCTGAATTCGCCTCCCGGGAGGAGGCGGCCTCGTGCTGATTTTACAGCGCAAGCCCGGCGAGTCCCTGGTGATTGGTGAGGATATCTCCATCACCGTGGTCTCTGTAGATGGCGGACGGGTCCGTCTCGCCATATCTGCCCCCCAGGATGTTCCCATTCTGCGGAGCGAGCTGGTGGACGCCACAGCCGCCAACCAGGACTCTGTCGCCGGGGAAGCCGCCCCCGCAGAGCTGCTGGACCTGTTCGGCGCCCATCCGGAGCACTCCCACCAGATTCCCCCCTCCGCAAAAAACCATAAAAAGGATGTGTAACACAGCGCTATGATGAATTCAATTGCCAGTGCCGCCATGAACATGAAGGCCGCGGAATTCTCCGTGCAGTACTCCGTCGCCCTGGAGAAAAAGGCTATGGACACCATCGAGATGGCCGCCCAGGAGCTGCTGGAAATGCTGCCGGATTCTCCGCCCATGGGGCAGTATATCGACACCTATGCCTGAAACGGCAAAACCGGCCTGCAGAACGCAAGTGGCGTTGTGCAGGCCAGTTTTTTTATGCCCAAAACCGCGCCGCGTCTGTTAAAATCACCGCTATCTGGATATAATTCCACTATAAACTGGCAGCGGGAGGTAACTCTGTGACTTTTTCCCAATTTTGTGCCGCCTCACCGGCGGGCTTTCAAGCCCTTCGCACCTGTATTGACACCAACTGCAAGCAGGGGCGCAGCTGTGAATTTGCAGACTGCCAAATGCCCGCCGGCTGCACGCCGGAGCGGGTGGCCCTGGGCTTTTTGCGCCAGGGCCAGAGCTATGTGCTCTACTGGCGGCCTATGGTGACCTACGGCGGCAGGAGCCGGGTTCTCGCGGTCTTTCTGGGGCGGAACGTGTGGCGGTTTGAAAACTTTGAGGCCCTGACCACCCGCCTCCAGTCCCTGCGGCGGGAGGTGGCCACGGCGGCCGCGCCCCAGGTACCCAAAAGCCGGCCGCTTTTTCATCCAAAGCCGGCCCCTGAAGTCTGGCCCCCTCTGTACCGCCGCCTGGCGGATACCCTGGGACAGTGCGTGTTGGGGCAGGAGGCGGCTGTGGAGGCCACGGCCTTTCGCCTGTATAACCACGTGGGCAAGCAGGCGCCGGCCCGGCCGCTCTCACTGGTGTTTTACGGGCCGACGGGCGTCGGCAAATCAGAGCTGGGCAAGGCCCTGGCCCCGGCGCTGGAGCGCTGCTGCGGCAAGCGCTACCAATCTATTTGGACAGAGCTGAACACCTTTACGCAGCCCCACTCCGTCCACCGCCTCACCGGTGCGCCGCCGGGATATGTGGGCTATGAGGACACCCCGGTTTTTGAGGCGGTGCGCCACAACCCCCACACCGTATTTATGTTTGACGAGCTGGAAAAAGCCCATCCGGAGGTGTTAAAGGTCTTCATGTCCATTCTGGACGAGGGACGCTGCACCGCCCACCGGGCAGACAACGCCGGTGAGCGGGAGCTGGACTTTCGGCGGTGCGTATTCGTTTTCACCACCAACGCAGACCTCACCGCGGGCGGGGATGGCAGGCAGCTGGGCTTTACAGCCGCGGCTCCCCTCCGGCCCGCTTCCGGGCGGCAAAAAGCCGCCTCACCTGCAGAGCTGGCGGAGCGGCTTTTTGAAGAAAACGAGGCGGCGCGCCGGGCCATGGTCCGTCAGGGTGTGCTGACGGAGATCGCAGGCCGGTTCACCGGCCTGATCGGCTTCCACTCGCTGGATGAAGCGGCCCGGCTGGCCATCACAGGCAAGCAGATCAAGGCCCTGGGCCGGGAATACGGCCTGCAGATCACCGCTGTGGCACCGGAAACCGCCGGCGCTCTGGCCCCCGGGCCGGGGGCGCTGTCTATGCGCTCCTCCGTCAGCGTGCTGGAGGGGGTGCTGACCCCACTGTTCTCCCAGGCGCCGCCGGAAGCGAGGTGCTTCCGCCTCTCCGGCCTGCCGGGCACCCTGCGGCTAACGCCGGATCACCTGGGAACCTCCAGCTCTCTCACAGAGTTGCTGGCCACGTCCAGCTCATAGAGGTGTGCGCCGTCCAGTGAGATGAAGTAATTCCCTCCGATCTCATTGGTACCCTGGCTGTTTACCCGGTAGGCGTTGATACGGACGCAGGGAATGTCGTTAATCCGCACCGATCCGTCCTGGATGTACACGGTGTACTCCTCCATAGAGCTGCCCGTCAGTCCCAGCACCGCCGGGTCCAGGCTGTTGAAGTAGTCCAGCGCCTCGTCGGCCGACAGCACGCCACTCACCGCAGAGGCCGGCTTCGGGGGATTTTTCACCCGGCCATTCACCAGGTCTGCCGTAACGGTGCAGAGCTCCTCCGTCCAGTCCATTTGGATCGTAATGGCCTTGCCCTCCACCTCGGAGTTTTTTGCAAGGCAGATGGACCCGCCCTCCACCGCCAGCTCCGGCGGCTCTTCAAAGCGGACCAGCTCCTCGTTCACCTGAGAAAAGCCCACGTCCTTCGCGGTCAGCAGCGTGGTGTAAACGGAAACCAGCGTGCCCGGGCTGTTCAGCCCCTCATAACGGTAAGTCACCGCCACAGATTCCTCCGGTTCGGCGGGCTCCTCCTCCCCGGCGTCCTCTTCACCCTCTGCCGTGCCGCTGTTCTCCGCCTCTTCACCGTCCGCCTTCGCAGGCGGTTCGCTGGGGGCGGGCTCCTCCTCCTCGGGCTCCTCCAGATAGACCAGACCCTCGCCCCACACCGGCAGGGCGTGAACCTGAACCTCCTCGCCCAGCTGGTACATCACCGGCGTCTCCACGGGCTCGGGAGGCGGCTCCTCCGGCGGCTCTTTTTCGCCCATTTTTGGGCGGATCACAAAGAAGAACACCGCCGCTCCGACTGCCAGGATCAAAACCGGCAAAAGGATGAGCAGCAGCTTCTTCTTGCCCTTCTTTCCGGTTTCAACGCCTTCCTCAATACCCTCGGGATTCTCTGCCGCACCCTTGCCTTTTTTCCGCTTCTTGGGCGGCTTTTCCTTCTTGGGTTTCTTTTCCTTTTTGGGTTTTTTCTCCTTTTTAGGCTTTGGCGCCTTCTCCTTTTTTTCCCGTTTCAACTTGTGTCACCCTCCAATCAATTGCACCGAATGGTGATATTGTCCCCGTTTCGCACCGCCTGGCTAAACCCGCTCTCCACGCCGTTTACCGTGAGGCGGACAGGCCCCTCCAGATGGTCAAAGTCCAGGCCGGAACGCTCCAACAGGTCCATCAGGTAGTAGGGCTGGTCATTCTCCTTCACCGGCAGGGTCAAAGGTGTGCCATTGAGAACGATCACCACGCTCCGGGGCGCCGCCACAGGCGGCGGCGTCTGAGCCGGGGTCTCCCGGGCCTCCGTCTCCTGCGCCTCTTCATCCGCCGGCTCCGAAGGCTCCTGCGGCTGCAGTGCGGGGGCTGCCGGCTGCGCCCCATCCCGCTCCAGAGTAAACACCACATCGCCCTGCCGCAGCGGGGTGTCCAGGGGGACCTCCTGGTTGTTCACCAGCACCCGCCCCGAGAAATCCCCATCCAGCAGCTCACCCAGCGTCCGGGCGGCGTCCGCGCCGGAGCGGGCGGGCGTAAATGTGATGCGGTCCCCGGCGTTTACTACCGTGGTGAGGGCGGCCTCCTCGTCGTTGACCATTAAAATAGCGGGCACAGCGGGCTCTCCCCGCAGCAGAATGCGCCGGCCGTCCAGCGTGACGCTTAAATTTCGCCCCGTTCTGCCCAGCATGTCGGCATAGGTATAGCCGTTCATCAACAAAATATCCCGCAGCGTCAGGCTGCCGCTGCGAAACAGCTTTGCCTTCTCCCCGTTGAGGGAGACTACATAACTGTCGTTCAGCAGTCCCAGCCCGGCAGACACGGCAATTCCCAGAGGGGTGGCATACTCCGGGTTCTCCAGATTCAGCTTCTCCGCGAAGGCGGTTTTGGCATAGTTGTTTCCCGCAATCGCTACCCGGCGCTCATCCATATCCAGCGATTTTGCCACCCGCTCCCGCAGGCCATTGAGCTTGCTGCCGCCGCCTGCCAGAAACAGCGCGGAGGGCGCTGTGGTGTTAACCTCCATCACCCGGGCGGCAATGGCCTCCGCCAGGCGCACCATAGGCTCCTCAATGGCGGCGCACAGCTCCTCGTAAGAGGTGGTGTTCTCCATCCCCAGAATATCCGTGTAGGTGGCCGCCTCTCC
>CATNDT010000097.1 GCA_950097035.1 uncultured Oscillibacter sp. | reverse complement strand
TGATGCGGATGTTCACCTGCTCCGCCAGGGAGTCGCTCATGGTCTCCCAGTTGATTTTTATTCCAGCGCTCTCCTGAAGGGCGTTCAACACCTCGTTATCGGCATATCCGGCGGACATGGCGGAGATGCCGCCCATGATGTCAAATTCCGTCTGGTCCGTGTTGGGATTGACGGTGCCGTCGTTGACATTCACCACCAGTCCCCCGCCGCAGCCGGTCAGGAGGGACAGGGACATTGCCGCAGTGAAAAGCACGGCGCAAAATTTCTTTTTCATGACGCTCCTCCTCTCTCAGCCCTTGACGGCTCCGGCCATAAAGCCCTTCTCAAAGTGCTTCTGCACGAAGGGATAGATGACCAGCATCGGAACCGCCGCCACGATCATGGAGCAGAATTTCAGCAGTTCTGTCAGCTTGTTCAGCTCTGCGTAGCCGCCGGAGATGGTGGACGCCTGGGCCGCGGAGGCGGAGCTTTTGATGAGGATATTCCGCATGACCAGGGGAAGAGGCGTTCCCTTGCCGCCCAGGTAGATCAAGGCCGTGAACCAGTCGTTCCAATAGGCCACCATGGAGAACACCACCATCACCGCCATAATGGGCATGGACAGCGGGACCACCACACTGAAAAAGGTCCGCAGCTTGGAGCAGCCGTCGATCTCCGAGGCCTCGATCAGGTCGTGGGGGATGCTGTTTTGGAAGTAGTTGCGGACAATAATCATGTTGCCCACCGCCACGCCGCCGGGGAGGAACAGAGACCACATACTGCCCGTCAGGCCCGTGGCCTTCACCACCAAATAGGTGGGGACCAGCCCGCCGCCAAAGTACATGGTAATCAGGAAGAAGATGCTCAGAGCCTTCCGGCCCGGTAGATTCTTTTGGGCCAGAGGATAGGCGGTGATGTACAGCATCAGCACAGAGAAGACGGTGCCGACAACGGTGTATTTCACGGAGTTCAAGAAGCCTGTGACAATGCTCTTTTCCGCAAACACCGCCTTATAGCCGTCCAGTGTAAAGCCGCTGGGGAACAGGAACGTCTTTCCGGCGTACACCTCATAGGGGTCGGAGAAGGAGGCCACCAGAACATAATACAGGGGATACGCCACGATGACAAGTACCACCGCGCAGATTGCCACCAGGATGATGTCGCTGGTTCGCTCGGACATGCCGGTGGAGAGGTCTTTTTTCTTTGCCATTTTGTTTCGCCTCCTTTACACAAATTCCACGTCCGACGCCTTGGATGCAATCTTGTTGACCACCAGCAGCAGTACGATATTGACCGCCGTATTGAACAGGCCCACCGCCGTAGAGTAACTGTATTTGGCGCTTTCAATGCCCTGCTGATAGACATAGACGGCAATGACATCACTGGTTGCCCGGTTCAGGTCTGTTTGCAGCAGCCAGACTTTTTCAAAGCCCACGTTCATCAGGCCGCCTGCCGCCATAATGAGGTTCAAAATCGCCATGGGCAGCAGTTCTGGAATGTCGATATTCAAAATCCGCTGGAACACGGATGCGCCGTCGATCTTCGCTGCCTCATAGAGGCCGGGGTCCACGTTGGCCAGAGTGGCCAGGTAGATGATGCAGCCCCACCCGGCGTCCTGCCAGATACCGGAGGCGATGTAGATGGTGCGGAAAGCGGAGGACTGGGTCAGGAAGTCCACCTGAGTCCCCAGAATCAGGTTCAGCAAACCGCCGGAGGGACTGAGGAAAATGCGGATCATACCACAGATGACCATGACGGAGATGAAGTGGGGCGCGTAGAGAACCGTCTGGACAATCCGCTTGAACTTGTGGAACCGCAGCTGATTGATGATCAGAGAAAGAATAATGGGAATCGGAAAGCTCCACAGCAGACTGTACAGGCTGATGAGCACCGTGTTCCGGATCATACGCCAACAGGTGGGAGAGCTGAAGAACCGCTGGAACCAGTACCAGCCCACCCACTCACTGCCCAGATACCCCCGGCTGGCCTTGAAATCCCGGAAAGCGATCTGGATGCCGTACATGGGAAGGTATTTGTAGAGGAAGGTCAAGACGATAGGGATCAGCAGCAGCGCATAGAGCTGCCAGTTGTCCAGGAGCCGTCTTCCCAGGGAACGGCCCGGCCGCCTGGCAAGAGCGGCGGAGCCTGCGCTGGAGATGCGGCCGCCCTGATGGGCTGCGGGGTGAGGGGTTGCTTTCATGAGGCTCACTTCCTTTTTAAGAATGGATTTCGGACTGCTGAAAACGGCGCCTCCTTTCTTCTATGCGACGTGCGCGTTCTTGAGCGTATAACGTTTCATATCGTCTTCGAAAAAGAACAGCTTCATGAATTAAGCCGTCTTTGTGTGAAACGTTATATTCTGATATTGCAATCATAACAAGACTGCTGTTCCTTGTCAAGTGCGAGTCTGTTTAGAATTCCTATTTCTTCATTTTTAACAAGTGATAGCTATCTGTTTTGATATTTTTAACAAATCGTAACGTTTCATGAAGAAAATCGTGAAATTGCTCTTTACATTTCATGACCTGATCTGCTATAATAAAATCAGCTTAGAACTTCGCTTCGTTTTCAGCGCTTGTTGTGAAAGGTTTCATTTCGAGATCAGAGGTAACTGTATATGAAGAAAAATATGCCGACCATGAAGGACGTGGCCCAGGAGGCCG
This sequence comes from uncultured Oscillibacter sp., assembly GCA_950097035.1. Classification (GTDB taxonomy): domain Bacteria; phylum Bacillota; class Clostridia; order Oscillospirales; family Oscillospiraceae; genus Oscillibacter. The sequence goes on along the minus strand of CATNDT010000097.1, from coordinate 7,538 downwards.
GAGTGGCTCTGGGCACCGTATCCAAAGTGTTCAACGGAATCGCCGTAGGCGAGAGCTATCGGATCAAGGTAGAGGACGCCGCCAGGAAGCTGGGCTATGAGGTGAACCAATACGCTCGGGGCCTCCGGGCCGGGACTACCTCCACGGTAGCCCTGATTCTGCCCAGCGTGGACCACCCCTTTTTCTCTCTCCTGGCCCAGCATATCTGCGCGGCCCTGCTCCAGCGAAATTACCGGATGCTGCTGTATGTCACCGCCGCCCAGCCGGAGGCGGAGCGGGAGTGCCTGGGTATGGTCCGCCAGAATAAGGTGGACGGCGTCATCGCCCTGACGTACAACCAGCTGGAAGTGGCGGAGAGCCTCCCCTTTGTCAGCATTGACCGATGCCTAGGCCCCAATATCCCCTGTGTGGCGGCGGACAACTACGCCGGAGGCCGCCTGGCGGCGGAAAAACTGCTGGAGCTGGGCTGCGTCCATCCGGCTTTTTTACGGGTAGGCTCTCCAAACCTCAGTGAGACTGACAAGCGGGGCGACGGGTTTGAATCCCTCTGCCGGGCGAGGCAGATCCCCTGTGAAATGCTGCGTCTGGACGACGGCGCGGAGGAGGCGCAATTCCGGGAGTTTTTCCTCTCCCAAATGAAGGATGAAAAGCTGAACGTGGACGGCATTTTCTGCTCCACCGACCTGCTGGCCTGCCGCATCCGGGCGATGCTGGCAGATTTGGGGCTTCGGGTGCCGGAAGACGTACAGATTATCGGCTTTGACGGCATCCGGCAGTTCGGTACCGGCGCGCTGTACTGCTCCACCATCATTCAGCCTGTGCGGAAGATCGCCGAGACCAGTGTGGACCTGCTGCTGGCAAAGGACCGTTCCAATGCTCCGGCGTTGGTGTGTCTGCCTGTTCGGTATGAGAGCGGCGGGACCACAAATGAATAACGGGAGCGGGCATGCCCGCTCCCGTTACAGGCGGCCAGCCGCCTGTATCTCTTCTGTAAATTCACAAAAAGCTGGGAGGCGGTTTCCGTGGCAAGCGAATATTTGAAATGGAAATATCGGAATGTTCAGCCGGAGAAGCCGGTGGAGATGACCAGACAGCAGCGCCGCCGTAACTGGTGGCACTATCACAAGTGGTATGTACTGGCTGCCGCCGCGGCGGTTCTGATCGCGGTGAATTGGGCCTGGAATGCTCTGACTCAGGTTCACCCAGACTATCAAATGGCATATGTTGGCTCCACCCCTCTCAGCGCGGGGGACGGAGCTATCTGGGAAACCCAGCTGGCCGCTCTGGGCACGGACTGCAACGGAGACGGAAAGGTCATTGTTCAGCTGAACCAATACCTCACCACACAAAACGGCTCTGACAGCGAGCTTTCTATGTACAACTCCGCTGCCGCCGTCAAATTGCTGGCGGACCTGGATGCGCGGGAGAGCTATTTCTTTCTGCTGGAGGACCCGGAGCGGTTTCAGGCGGATTATGAGGTTTTGGAAGAGGACTGGTTCCCTGTGGCGGGCGGTCTATATCTGGCCCGGCGGGAATTTTGGGGAGACCGGACCGCAAAGCACATGGAAGAATGCGGCCTGCTGTGGGAGCGGCTTGCAGAGGAGGCATCTTGAATGAAAAAGCAGTGTTGGATGACCCTCTGTCTCTGTGGTCTGCTGTGCCTGACCGGATGTGGAGCGCCAGCCCCGGACACAGCGGCGGATGGGACCGCCTGGGATGAGAGTTGGGTCACTGTTGGGAATGTGATTGGCGTGGAGACCCCAACGGGCATGACATTCCGGGAAAACAGCGACGCCCTGTCGGCCAAAGGGATGTACTATACAACCTGGTCAATTGGCGAAGGGTCGCCAACCGTCAACGAGGACGGAGAAGACGCACAGGTGTATGACGCGCAGGTTTACCTGCTGCTGGCAGGCTATGACGATGCCGCTAAAGCGGAAGATGCGGCGTCAGAATGGCTGGACATGGCCTCTAAGCAGTACGCCGTGGAAAAGACCGCCTCAGAAACCTACAACGGGCAAGCGTTTACAGTCATCACCTATACCTATACATCAGAAACGAACCCCTACTCCCGGGGAGCTTCCGCCTTCGGCGCCTATGGAAACTTCGCCGTCAATGTGGAGCTGTCCTGTCAAGAGGAGTTTGATGGCAGCGCCCCTGAAATTCTGGCGAACTTTTTAGAACACTGTCATTATGCGGCCTGAAAGGAGACACGTGATATGGGATTGTTATTTGCGGAGGACCCCCATTTTGATGAAACCGAGCGGCAGACTGGCTTTTACCGTTATCGTCAGCTTTTATCCGCCCGGTTTGGGCGGTGGTGGAAGACGAACCTGCTGACGCTGGCGGGCTTTGCTCCTCTGACGGCGGGAATTGCCTATGCCGTAGTATCCAGCAGCGTTCTGGTATTGCTGCCATGTTCTATTTTAGGCGGCATGATTGCCGGACCGTTTCTGGCAGGGATGTATGACGCAATCCTGCGGGGACTGCGGGACGATCCACGGCCCTGGTGGGACTGCTATAAACGATCCTGGAAACAAAACTGGAAAAGCAGTCTGATTCCTGGTGCGCTGCTGGGGCTGATTGCCGGGGTGTATGCGTTTATGGCCATGCTGTTCTGGTGGGCGGAACGATCTCCTTCCTTTGGAACAGTGGCGGTTTATCTGTTCGCCATTTTGGTTGTACTGATCATCAATACACTCTACTGGCCACAACTGGTGTTGTTCCGGCAAAAAGCGTTCATCCGTCTGCGAAACGGTCTCCTGTTTTGCGCCAAATATCTTTGGCGGGTCTTAGGCGTGAGCATCTTGCAATTGGGTTATCTGGCGGTTTTTGTGCTGTTCGCTCCATGGACGTTATTATTGATGCCGGTTCTCGGGGTTTGGTATATCTTGTTCCTCTCGCAGTTTTTGATTTATGAACAAATGGACGAGGTGTTTGGAATTGAAGAATTATATGGAATTTGACCCATGACATAAGCTCTTTAAACGAAGGTAAGAATACAAAGTCCAGTCTTACATTCCCCCTTGACAATATCCTTAGAAGCGTCCTCGAGCAGCGGACGGCGGAAGACAGATATTCCAAAAATTCATTGGAAAAATTATGAAAAGTGCGTAGATTAAAAAACTTGACAAATCACGCGGTTTAGCGTATACTCTTTTTTAGTAAAACTGAATAAAGTGTGGATAGAGGTTGCGGAGCGCAAGGTAGCAAACCGATGCAAAGAACTGGCAGGTTCAAGGCGGTTTTTGAATGTACGTTCCGCCGAAAGAGGGTGTGGATGCCGTCCGCCCCCCTTGGATTGTGCGCCCAGCGCGTACTGTCTGTCATGGAAACATGGAGCGCTATTTATGCCTGTAACACAGCATATCTAGCGGTCTTTCAGGCATAAGTAGTTCCTTATGTTTATGGAGCGCTATCCTACTCCGCGTACAAAAATATGCGGCGTAGGATAGCGCTCCAAAGCTTTTTTGTGGGAGGTAAAAAATGGAAAAACTCATTATCACAGCAGCCATTTGCGGAGCCGAGGTCACCAAGGAGCACAACCCCGCCGTCCCCTACACTGTGGAGGAGATGGTCCGGGAGGCCAAAAGTGCCTTCGAGGCCGGCGCCGCTGTCATCCATGTCCACGTCCGCTGGGACGACGGGACCCCGACCCAGGACCGGGAGCGTTTTCGGGTGGTTCTGGACGCTATCCGGGAGGCTTGCCCCGGCGTGATCCTCATCCCTTCCACCGGCGGCGCCACCGGCATGACCCCGGAAGAGCGCCTGCAGCCCACCGAGCTCTTCCCCGAGATGGCTACGCTGGACTGCGGCACCTGCAACTTCGGCGACGACATCTTTGTCAACGACATGCCCACTATGCGGGCCTTTGGCAAGCGGATGATCGAAAACAACATCAAGCCCGAATATGAGTGCTTCGAGATCGGCCATCTGGACACGGTTCTGGGCATGGCTGAAAAGGGTCTGGTTCCCGGTGCGCCCATGCAGTTTAACTTCGTGCTTGGCGTTAACGGCTGCACCCCCGCCACCCTGGGCAACCTGGATTATTTGGTCAAGCAGATTCCCGCCGGGTCCACCTGGACCGTCACCGGCGTAGGCCGCGGCGCCTGGCCCATGGCTGTTGCGGGCATCGTGATGGGCGGCAACGTCCGCGTCGGCTTTGAGGACAATATCTATCTGGAGCGGGGCCACAAGGCCGCCTCCAACGGGGAGCTTGTGGCCAAGGTGGTGGCCCTGGCAAAGCTCCTGGGCCGCGAGATTGCCACACCCGACGAGGCCAGAAAGATCCTCTCCCTGACCAAGTAATCCCCTATTCATCCCTATCCATAACGGTATTACAATAAAAATTATCAGGAGGACAACTATCATGCAGAAGAAAGGCAACAGGTACGGCACTCATCGCGTTATCGAGCCCAAGGGCGTTCTCACCCAGGCCGCGCAGAAGATCGACAACAACATGGACGAGATCTACTCCAACGAGATCCTCTGCAATGTCACCGCTTTGAATATTGACTCTGCCTCCTTCACCCAGATCTCCGACGCCTGCGGCGGCGATGAGACCAAGATCGGCGAGATGATCATGGGCATCGTGGCCGAGCGCGGCAAGCAGCAGAACCCCGTCACCGGCTCCGGCGGCATGTTCATGGGCAACGTTGCCAAGATCGGCGACGACCTCAAGGGCAAGATCGACCTGAAAGAGGGCGACAAGATCGTCTCTCTGGTCTCTCTGTCCCTGACCCCCCTGAAGATCAACAAGATCAAAGCCATCCACAAGGAAATCGACCGCGTGGACGTGGACGCCCAGGCCATCCTGTTTGAGAGCGGCATCTACGCCAAGATGCCCGAGGATATGCCCGAGCCCCTGGCCCTGGCCGCTCTGGACGTGGCCGGCGCTCCCGCCCAGGCCCGCAAGCTGCCCAAGGAGGGCGACAGCGTTCTGATTCTGGGCGCCAACGGCAAGTCCGGCGTGCTGTGCGGCTATGAGGCCATGAAGAAGGTGGGCCCCAACGGCAAGGTCATCGGCGTTGTCCGCAACCCCAAGCAGGTCGCCGACCTGAAGGAGCTGGGCGTTTACACCGACATCGTGGTGGCCGACTGCACCCGCCCCGTAGACGTGATGGAGGCCGCCCTGGCCGCCAACGACGGCAAGGAGTACGACATCTCCATCTGCTGCGTCAACATTGAAAGCTGCGAGATGTCCGCCATTCTCCCCGTGCGGGACGACGGCCTGGTCTATTTCTTCTCCATGGCCACCTCCTTTACCAAGGCGGCCCTGGGCGCCGAGGGCATCGGCAAGGACGTGACCATGATCGTGGGCAACGGCTACACCAAGGACCACGCCGAGATCACCTTGGGCGTTATCCGCGAAAACGCCAAGCTCCGCAAGCTCTTTGAGGAGAAGTACGTCTGATTTTCCGCCCTAGCCGCAGCGGGTCCGCCCGCTCAACCAACGGAATTAACATGTGGAGGTAAAGTTATCATGAAGGTTTCTCGCCGTGCCGAGCTGTTCCCCCATGTCTCCGATGCCGAGTGGAACGATTGGAGATGGCAAATTAAAAATCGTGTGGAGACTCTGGAAGACCTGAAAAAATATGTGTCCCTGACACCTGAGGAGGAGGAGGGCGTGAAGGCGTGCCTTGGCACCCTGCGTATGGCCATCACCCCCTATTACCTCTCCCTCATCGATCCCAACGATCCCCACGACCCCGTCCGCAAGCAGGCCGTTCCTACCGGGAGCGAGCTGCACCAGGCCGACAGCGACCTGCTGGACCCCCTGCACGAGGACGAGGACTCCCCCGCTCCGGGTCTCACCCACCGCTATCCTGACCGCTGCCTGCTGTTGATCACCGACCAGTGCTCCATGTACTGCCGTCACTGCACCCGCCGCCGTTTCGCCGGCCAGAAGGACGCAGGGCTCCCGGTGGACCAGGTGGATCAGGCCATCGAGTATATCCGCAACACCCCGGTGATTCGGGACGTGCTGCTCTCCGGCGGCGACGCGCTGCTCTGCTCCGATGAGCGGCTGGAGTATATCATCGCCAAGCTGCGTGAGATCCCCCATGTGGAGATCGTCCGCATCGGCTCCCGCACCCCGGTGGTGTGCCCCCAGCGTATCACCCCGGAGCTGTGCAACATGCTGAAAAAATATCACCCCATCTGGCTCAACACCCACTTCAACCACCCCAACGAGATCACTCCCGAATCCGCCAGGGCCTGCCAGATGCTGGCTGACGCCGGCGTCCCCCTGGGCAACCAGAGCGTGCTGCTGGCCGGCGTAAACGACTGTGTGCACACCATGAAGAAGCTGGTCAATGAGCTGGTGAAGATCCGGGTGCGTCCCTACTATATCTATCAGTGCGACCTGTCCATGGGTCTGGAGCACTTCCGTACCCCCGTCAGCAAGGGCATCGAGATTATCGAGGCGCTGCGGGGCCACACCTCCGGCTTCTGCGTGCCCACCTTTGTGGTGGACGCCCCCGGCGGCGGCGGCAAAACTCCCGTTATGCCCCAGTACGTCATCTCCCAGACGCCCCACAAGGTCATCCTCCGCAACTACGAGGGCGTTATCACCACTTACACCGAGCCCGAAAACTACAAAGAGACCTGCCAGTGCGAATACTGCAAGGCCGAGCGCGAGGGCAAGCGTAAGACGGAGTTCATGGGTGTGGCCGGGCTGGAGCGCGGTCAGGCGCTCTCCATGGAGCCGGCCAATCTGGAGCGGCACAAGCGCTCCCATCACGACTGATCTCTCCCTCCCTAACGTTCGCGGGCCCGCTTCGGCGGGCCTGCGGACAAAACCCTGTCCAAATAAAAAAGGATTGGATGTGAAGCTATATTGGAATCTAAACTGAACCTTGATTTTAAGCTGGTGGAGCAGGCCCGCGCCCATGCCGCCCAGGTAGCCGACGAGACCCAGCGCTTTATCGACGGTTACACCACCGTGGCGGTGGAGCGCACGATTTGCCGCCTCCTCGGCATCGACGGCGTCAGCGGCGGAGAAGCTCTGGACATCACCGGCGAAAACAGCCTGGGCGTGCCCCTGCCCAGCGTGGTGGTGGACCACCTGATGGAAAAGGGCGCGCTGTCTCAGGGCGCTGCTTTCTGGCTGGGCAACGCCATGGTAGAGACCGGCAAGACCCCCCAGACTCTGGCCGAAGAGGTGGGCAACGGCACGCTGGATCTCACAGCTCTGCCTGTTCACGCCGAGGCGGACATTCACGCCGTTCTGGCCCCCATTGTAGAGGCGAGCCTGGAAAAGATCCGTACCCGCCGCAAGCGCCGGGAGGACTTCATCGCCGCCCACGGCGGCGAGAAGAGCGGCCCCTGGGTGTATCTGATCGTTGCCACCGGCAATATCTATGAGGATATCGTGCAGGCCACGGCCGCCGCCCGCCAGGGTGCGGACGTAATCGCCGTGATTCGCACCACCGGCCAGTCTTTGCTGGACTACGTCCCCTATGGCGCCACCACCGAGGGCTTTGGCGGCACCTACGCCACCCAGGAGAACTTCCGCCTCATGCGGGAGGCCATGGACA
>CATNDT010000096.1 GCA_950097035.1 uncultured Oscillibacter sp. | reverse complement strand
ACCAAGGTGGATCGCTCCGCCGCCTACGCCGCCCGCTGGGTGGCCAAGAACATCGTGGCCGCGGGCCTGGCCCGGCGCTGCCAGATTGAGCTGGCCTACGCCATCGGCGTTGCCAAGCCCGTCAGCATCCTGGTGGAGACCTTCGGCACGGGAACCGTCAGCGACGCCAAGCTGGAGGAGGCCGTGGGCAAGGTCTTCGACCTGCGGCCCACCGCCATCATCCGGGACCTGGACCTGCGCAGGCCCATTTACCGCCAGCTGGCGGCCTACGGCCACATGGGCCGGGAGGACCTGGGCGTGACCTGGGAGAAGACCGACCGGGTGGAGGCACTGAAGGCCGCTGTGGCGGAGTAAGTGAATTGATAAAAAACAGTGGGGGAGATCTTGCGATCTTTCCCACTGTTTTGCGCCGCGGCGCTCACAGCTCCATGGCCAGATACACCATATCCCGCAGCTGAACGCCCGCTTCAAAAATGGGGTGGTCGTAGTGGTCCGTGAAGAAGTTTTCCACCCGGTGGCTCTCCTGAAAACCGCAGACGCGGTAAAAGGGCAGGGTCAGGGGACTGTCCCCGGTGCCCACCAGCAGCCGTGTGCCCCGCCCCCGGCAGACCCGGATCACGTGGTTCACCATGGCACGGCCATACCCCCGGCGCTGGCTCTCCGGCTCCGTGGCCAGGTTTTTCAGCTCCCATATGCCGCCGCCCTCCTCCGTCACCACGGCGACGGTCCGCAGCCTGCCGCCGTCGTACAGGGCGAACAGTTCGCCCCGGAACAGATAGCGCTCGACCATGTCCAGCTGCTCGTCCCCCAGCAGCAGAAGGGGGAGAAAGGCCCGCTTGTCTTCCGAAATCCGGCGAATTTCCATAAAAAAAGCATCTCCCTGTCACATGGAGGCATTTACCGCCGGACACACTAGAGGCGGAGGTGAATGCCATGGATGAATTTCCCAGTTATCTCTGCCTGACAGACCTGCTGGACCAGGATCTGTCGTCCTATGAGTATTTCCAGACGCTGGCCCCGGAGATCCAGACCGCCCTGCGGCGGGAGGACGGAGGCGTGGGCTCGCTGGACGAGCTGCAGGCCCGTGCGGAGCATCTGCGCACATCCGGACTGCTGGAGTGACAGCCCCAATCACTGTGAAAACCCCAACAGAGCAGCCTGTCTTTGGGACTTTTCCAGTCTAATGTGTAAGGAGCTCCAAAGTGGGAGGAGCGGCGTAAATAACTATACCATGCGTCCGCCTTCCTTTCAAGCGATACCGGCCGGAAGCGTGAGGCAAACGGAGAGAGGATCGCCGTGGGGCGGCCCTCTCTCTGTTCGCTGCTCATGCGGGCAGGATGCTTTGATGCCCCGGGACCGGGGCGGGAGGCGCTGGCGCGAGGGGGATTTTTTTGATTTTTATGTTGGATTTGGGCGAATACCGTTGAAAAACCGCGGGGCAGATGGTACTATAGAGGTCGGAAAGATCAGTAAATTGCGCATTGGCGCACGGAAGGAGGCGGCGTTTTGATCGTTGCAGTCTGTGTGGACGGACGGGGCGGCATGCTGTTTAACCGGCGGCGGCAGAGCCAGGACCGGGCCCAGCGGGAGGATCTGCTGGCGTTCTGCGCCGGACGGCGGCTTTGGATCGCCCCCTGCTCCGTCCCCCTCTTTGGGGAGCGGGAGGAGATTACCGTAGACGGGGAGTTTTTGTCCAGGGCCGGGGCGGAGGAGGTCTGCTTTGTGGAGGACTGCCTTCTTGCGCCCTTTGCGGAGCGGATCGGCGAACTGGTTTTGTACAATTGGAACCGGGCCTATCCGGCGGATGTCCATCTGGACCTTGATCCGGCGGCTGAGGGCTTTACATTAGTGGAGCGGACGGAGTTTTCCGGCGCTTCTCATGAGAAGATTACCCGGGAAATCTACCGGCGGGAGGAGAGCTATGGCGAAGCGGAGGAGTAAGCAGCGGCAGTGGACGCCGGCGCGGATCGCCCTGGTGGTGCTGATCTGCGCCGCGGGGCTGGCGATGCGGTATTTGGAGGTGCAGGAGTATGCGGAGCAGCAGGCGGCTGCCGTTGCCGTTTTTGAGGCTGTTCCGGACTATGACGGCGGCAGCCCCTATGCGGAGGTCAACGGCAATGTTCCGGACTTTACAGAGGAGGAGCTGACCGCAGAGCCCTTTGAGGTGTACAGCGAGCTGGACAGTCTGGGCCGGTGCGGCGTGGCCTATGCCAACATATGCCGGGAGCTGATGCCCACCGAACGCCGGGAGGACATCGGGCACATCAAGCCCACCGGCTGGCAGTCTGTGCGGTATGACAATGTGGAGGGCAAGAGTCTCTATAACCGCTGTCACCTCATAGGCTTTCAGCTGGCAGGGGAGAACGACAATGAGAAGAACCTCATTACCGGCACCCGGTATATGAATGTGGAGGGGATGCTGCCCTTTGAGAACCTGGTGGCGGACTATGTGAAGGAGACAGGCAACCATGTGCTCTATCGGGTGACGCCTGTTTTTGTGGGCGAGGAGCTGGTGGCCCGGGGCGTGCAGATGGAGGCCATGTCGGTGGAGGACGGCGGCGCCGGAGTGTTTTTCAACGTGTATGCCTATAATGTGCAGCCGGATATCGGCATCGACTACGCCACCGGGGACAACTGGTCCATGGAGGAGGGCGCCGCCTGATGGAGGGACTTTGGAAGCGGTTTGACCGGATGGTGGTGTTTGACACAGAGACCACCGGCGTGGCCTTCGGCAGGGACCGGATTATCGAGCTGGGCGCCGTCAGCCTGGAGGCGGGGGAGGAGACGGAGGCCCTGGACGTTTTAATCCGCCTGCCGGAGGGGCGGACGCTGCCGCCCTTTATCGTGGAGCTCACGGGCATTACCGACGGCCTTTTGGCGGCGGAGGGAGTGGAGGAGCGAGAGGCGGCTGAGGCCTTCTGCCGCCTGCTGGCGGGGTGTGAGCGGCCGCTGCTGGTGGCCTACAACGCCCAGTTTGATTTGAACTTTCTGTTTTATTTCCTGCGGCCTTACGGGCGGGCGGACGTGCTGCGTGCACCCCGCTTTCTGGACGCGCTGACGGTATATCGGGACCGGCGGGACTACCCTCATAAGCTTGTAAACGCCATTGACGCATACGGCCTGGAGGACAGGGCGGTAAACAGCCACCGGGCGGTGGATGACGCCAGAGCCACCGTGGCGCTGCTGGCGGCCATGGCCGCGGAGCGGGACGATTTGGAGCGGTATGTGGATCTGTTTGGCGCACATCCAAAATACGGCGTCTCCGGGCGGCGGATTTCGTCGGTTACTTATTGGCCGCAGTCCTATGAGCGCACGGTCCCCCTGTATGAATTGACGGATAAAATATGAAAAGATTGTAAACATTGCCAGAGACCTCTTGAAATGCGACAACCTGTCGGGTATTATACCTGACAGGTTGTCGTATTATTATAATTGCAGAGAGAGAAAAAATGATTGACATTCCCCCTGGTGGAAGCTGTAAACTTCAAGAAAAAATTTGCGGGCGGGTGAAGAAAACGGCGGCCATATTTCGTATAGAGAGGATGAGAGGCAGTGCCGACCAGCACATTTTTAAATCTGCCGGAGGATAAGCAGACCCGGTTGATGGATGCGGCCTCCCGGGAGTTTTCTGAAAAGCCCTTTAACGAGGCGTCGATCAACAAGATCATTCAGGAGGCCGGGATTCCCAGGGGCAGCTTCTATATGTACTTTCAGGATAAGGAGGATCTGTTCCGCTATCTGGTCCACGGGTATGTGGAGCAGCTTTTGATGGTGCTGGAGGAGGCGCTGCTGCGGGAGCAGGGCGACGTGTTTGCGGCCCTGCGGACGCTGTTTGACTATGTGTGGGAGAAGCGGCGGCAGCAGTCCCTGGGCGGTATGGGGGCCATGGCGGCCATCATCAGCCGCAACGGCGGAATGCAGCGGGGCGCGCTGCTGGATCTGCTGGACTCCGGCGCGGTGCTGGAGCGGCTGCGGCAGGCGGTGAATCCGGAGCTGCTGGATTTGCGGCGGGCGGAGGATCTGGATCATATGCTGGCAATTCTGCTGTCTGTTACCGGGCCGCTGCTCTATGCCGGCATAGAGGCCGGGGATGCTCCCGGATATCGGGAGCATCTTGATGGGATCTTGGATATTTTGCAGAGGGGAATGGGAAAAAAACCATTCTGACCATGCAGGAAAGCGAGGAAAAAGCGAGTATGAAGACAAGACTGGCAGAAGATGTGCAGGAGGCGGTTTCCGGGACTGAGCCCCTGGAGGCGTCGGGAAAGAAAAAATGGGGACTTCCCCGGTGGAAGCGGCCCCGCCGGCTAAAGCTGCTGGTGGGTGTGGCCGTGGCGGCGGCGGTGCTGGCCGTGGCCGCGTCCCGCCTGCAGCAGGGGGGCACGGCCCAGGCGGGGGCCAACTATCTGGTGGCCCAGGCTGCCCGGCAGGACCTGGCGGTAACGGTGTCCGGCAGCGGCACCCTGGCCCCGGCGGATGCCTACCATGTATCCACCCTGATCTCCGGGGCCATTGAGAGCGCCCCCTTTGAAGAGGATGACCTGGTGGAAAAGGGAACGCTGCTCTACACGCTGGACAGCAGCGACGCCCAGAACTCCGTCGAGCGGGCCGGAATTTCCGCACGGCAGGCCCGGTTAAGCTACGAGCAGGCGCTGGAGGCGCTAAATCCCAAGGCGCCCCTTGGCGGCATCCTCAATGAGGTGTATGTACATAACGGCGACAATGTCACCGCCGGAACGGCCCTGGCCCGAATCGTGGCCAGCACGGATGTGACCATTGACTTTGTGTTCCCGTATGTGGAGCCCTCGGAGTTTTACGTGGGCCAGTCCGCCACCGTTTTTGTCGCGGACTTTGTGGACTCCATGCGGGGCAGCGTGGTGGCCGTGTCGGATTCCACAGCCATCATCAGCAACGGCAAGCAGGGCAGCTCGGTGCGGGTAAAGGTGGAAAATCCGGGCGTGCTGTACGATTCGTTTAAGGCCTCCGCCGTGATCGGCAGCTATTGCAGCTACGGGCAGGCCAGCGTCACGCTGGCAGACTCCGCCACGGTGTATGCCGCCGGCAGCGGCACGGTGACGGGGTTTGAAAAGCTGGTGGGCAGCACCGTATCCAAGGGGGAGACGCTTTGCACCGTGGAGTCTGAGGGCAACCGCAGCCAGATCGAGAACGCTGCGCTGAATTTGCAGTCCGCCCGGCTCTCCGCCGGCAGCGCCGCGGAGAATCTGGACGATTACCGCATTGAGGCCCCGATCTCCGGCACGGTGATCGAAAAGAACTTCAAGGCTGGGGACAAGGTGGACGGCGCGGCCTCCGGCACGCTGGCGATTATCTACGATTTGAGCTATCTCAAGGTGGAGATGGATGTCAACGAGCTGGACATCGGCAAGGTGAAGGCGGGCCAGAGCGTGGAGATCACGGCGGCGGCGCTGCCGGGGCAGACGTTCCGCGGCACCGTGGAGCGGGTGAGCGTTAACGGCAGCACCACCAACGGCTTTACCACCTATCCGGTGACCATTGTGGTGGAGGACTACGGCGATTTGAAGCCGGGCATGAATGTCTCGGCCATCGTTTTGGGTGAGACGGTGGAAAACGCCCTCTGCGTGCCTGTAGGCGCGGTCAACCGGGGCAATACCGTGCTGGTTCCCGGCGAGGGGGCCATGAGCGAGGACGGCACGGCCGTGGCAGACGCCTCCAGGCTGGAGGAACGCCCGGTGAGCCTGGGGGCGAGCGACGATGCCTATATTGAGATCACCTCCGGCCTTGTGGAGGGCGACACCGTGTTGATTCTGGATCAGGCGGCGGTCATGGGAGGCTGAAAGCCATGGGGCATCTCATTGAACTGAAAAACATCTATAAGATCTATCAGATGGGCTCCGAGGAGGTTCATGCTCTGGACGGGGTGGATATCACCATTGACCGGGGGGAGTTTGTAGCCATTGTGGGCCAGTCCGGTTCCGGCAAGTCCACGGCGATGAACATCATCGGCTGTCTGGATGTGCCCACCTCAGGTACCTACCGCCTGGGCGGCACAGATGTCTCCACCATGAACGACGACCAGCAGGCGGAGATCCGCAACAGGATGCTGGGTTTCATCTTTCAGCAGTACAATCTGATCCCCAAGCTCACCGTGCAGGAGAATGTGGAGCTGCCGCTGCTGTACGCCGGCGTCTCCGCCGAGGAGCGCCGGGAGCGGGCGGTCCGATCTCTGGAGCGGGTGGGGCTTGCGGATAAGCGGAAGAATTTGCCCAGCCAGCTCTCCGGCGGGCAGCAGCAGCGGGTGTCTATCGCCCGGGCCCTGGCGGGGGACCCCTCGGTCATTCTGGCCGACGAGCCCACCGGCGCGCTGGACTCCCGCACAGGCCGGGAGGTGCTGGGCTTTTTGCAAAAGCTCAACGCCGAGGGCGACACCGTGGTGCTGATCACCCACGACAACTCCATTGCCGTGCAGGCCAGGCGCATCGTCCGCCTGCAGGACGGCCATGTGATCTATGACGGCGACGCAGGCGATCCAAAGGCGGTGGTCCGGGCGGAGGAAGCCGGGGAGGTGGGCGCATGAGCTTTTCCCAGTCCTTTAAGCTGGCGGTCAAGTCCCTGCGGACCAGCAAGGCCCGTGCGCTTTTGACCATGCTGGGCATCATCATCGGCGTGGCGGCGGTTATCGTCATCATCTCCCTGGGCAACGGCCTCACCGGCATGGTGGAGCAGCAGGTGGAGAAGGTGGGCATCAACCAGATCTACGCCTATAACTGGGGGTTTGGCGGCGGCGCCCTGGCCCTGGATGCCCAGGATATCTACAGCCTGGTGGAGAAACGGCCGGATGTGTTTGTGGGCGTCACTCCCTGGGTTGGCGCTGGCAGCGGCACGCGGCGAGACAGCGAAAAGTATGAAAAGACCAGTATCTACGGAGTCAGCGAGGTGTTTTATCAGCCGGAGACCGGCCGCACACTGGATGGCGACGAGTTGTCAAAGGGCCGCTTTTTGAGCTATGTGGACGTGCTGCAGCGAAACAACGTGTGCGTCGTCGGCGCGTATCTGGAGCAGGAGGCCTTTAACGGGGACGCCCTGGGCAAGGGACTGATTGTAGGAGGGGTTCCCTACACCGTAATCGGCGTGATGCGGCAGGGCAGTGAGCTGCTGGAGGAGGGCGGCGGCGACGATATCGTGTATATCCCGTATGAAAATGCCCTGCAGATCTCCGGCACCCGGCAGGTCCAGCTCTTCCAGCTGACCTGCACCTCCCGGGAGACCTCAGGCACTGCCAAGGAGCTGCTGACAGAGCTGATGCTGAACTTCTATGGAGAGCAGTACACCGATAACGGCACCACCTTCATGATCCAGACCATGGCGGAGCAGGTGGCTACGATCAACTCCATGATGGGCGTCGCCATGGCGGTGCTGGTGGCCATTGCGGCCATCAGCCTGCTGGTGGGCGGCATCGGCATCATGAACATCATGCTGGTCTCCGTCACCGAGCGGACACGGGAGATCGGCATCCGCAAGTCCCTGGGGGCCAAGCGGCGGGACATCCGCCGCCAGTTTGTCATCGAGGCCGGCACTACCTCCGCCATCGGCGGGCTGCTGGGCATTGGTTTTGGATGCCTGATGGCAACGGGCATCGGCGCGGTTATGGGCGGGATGCTGGTGCAGTCCATGGGTGTCAGCGGGATCACCTTTAACGCGGCCCCCACCTTCAGCGCCATTGCCGTGTCCTTTGGCGTGTCTGTGGGCATCGGCGTGCTGTTTGGCTATCTCCCCGCCAACAAGGCGGCAAAGCTGAACCCCATCGACGCGCTGCGGTATGATTGAGAAAATTCCGGCGAACCTGAGTTCGCCGGAATTTTTTTCCGCAGCTCAAACTTTTTTCCATGGTTCCGCGTCTATTATACAGAATGACCGGGAGGAGGTGTTTTTTGTGTGGCATCTGTAAGCGTGAAGGGGCTGGAGACGTATCTGGTGGCAGGCCAGGCCCGGTTTTACCGCCTGGCGTACAGCTATCTCCAAAACCGGGAAGAGGCTCTGGATGCGGTGCAGACCGCCGTCTGCCGCGCTTTGGAGCGGCGGCGGGACCTGCGGGACGAGGCGGCTCTGCCGGCCTGGTTCACCCGCATTCTGATCCATGTGTGCATGGACCTGCTGCGGCGGCGCAAGCAGGTAATGCTGCTCCCGCCGGAGGCGCTGGATACCGGCAGTTATGAGGACCCGCTGCCGGAGGACGGGGCCCTCTCCAGCCGGGTGAACGCGCTGCCGCCGGAGGTGCAGACCGTGGTCAAGCTGCGGTTTTACGAGGACATGAGCCTCCGGGAGATCAGCGAGGTCACCGGCTGTAATCTCAACACGGTGAAGAGCCGCCTCTATGCGGGATTGAAGAAGCTGCGTGTATCATTGGAAGGAGTGACATTGGAATGAACGAGTTCAAACAGGCGAGAGCGGACTATGAGGCCACGCCCATTCCGGAGGAGCTGGACGGTCGTGTCCGCGAGGGCATCCGTCAGGGAAAGGCCAATTGCCGTCGCAGGCAGTGGAGACAGTCCGCAATAGGGGCGGCCGCCTGCCTTGCGGTGTTGGTGGGGGCGCTGAACCTGTCTCCCGCTGTGGCGGCGGCGGCGGAGGGGGTGCCGGTGCTGGGAGGCCTTTTCCGGGTGCTCACCGTGCGGGACTTCCACAAAGCGGAGGACGGCATCCACTACGATGTCAGCGTTCCCGGCATAGAGGCGGAGAGCGATCTGGTGCAGCGGGTTAACGATGTGGTCCGGGAGAAGGTGGATGCCCATCTGGCCAGGGCCCGGCAGGACTGGGACGACTACAAAGAGGCCTTTTTTGCCACCGGCGGCACCCAGGAGGAGTGGGGTGACCGGACGATGGATGTCATCGTGGACTATGAGGTCAAGAGCCGGACGGATAGCCGGGTCTCCTTTGTGGTGACCCTTGGCGAGGGCTGGGTGTCCTCCATGGAAGAGCGCTACTGCTACAACCTGGATCTGGCGGAGGACCGGGATATTACCCTGGCAGATCTTCTCGGCGGGAATTGGGTGGAGCGCTGTAACGAGGCTGTCCGGGCAGGCATTGACGCCAGCGTGGACGAGGAGGGCTTTACGTTTTTCTTCCCCCCGGAGGAGGGCGGCTTCACCACAGTGGACGAGACCACGGCCTTCTATATTCGGGAGGACGGCGTACCGGTGCTGGTGTTCCCGGAGTACTCCATCGCCGCCGGTGCGGCGGGAAGTCCCGAGTTCGCGGTGGAGTGAACATGAGAAAAGACGGAGGGGTGTTCCCCTCCGTCTTACGCTGAGCGATCAGATCAGGCCCTGGGCCAGCATGACCTGGGAGACCTTCAGGAAGCCGGCGATGTTAGCGCCAACCACCAGGTCGCCGGGTACGCCGCACTCCACAGAGGCATCGTAGGTGTTGTGGAAGATATTCACCATAATCTCCCGCAGCCGCCGGTCCACCTCCTCAAAACTCCAGGCATAGCGCATGCTGTTCTGACTCATCTCCAGAGCGCTTGTGGCAACGCCGCCGGCGTTGGCCGCCTTGGAGGGGGCAAAGGGCAGTCCCGCCTCCTGAAATACCCGCACGGCCTCCGGCAGACAGGGCATGTTGGCCCCCTCGGTAACGGCCATCACACCGTTTTTCACAATGGTTTTGGCCATGTCGCCGTCGATCTCGTTCTGGGTGGCGCAGGGCAGGGCGATGTCGCAGGGGATGCTCCAGATGTTCCGGAAGCCCTCGCCATAGGTGCTGCCGGGCGCCAGGGCCGCGTACTCCTTAATGCGGGCCCGGCGGTTGAGCTTGATGTCCTTGAGTACATCCAGATTTACGCCGTTGGGATCGTGGATATAGCCGTTGGAATCGCTCATGGCAATCACCTTGCCGCCCAGCTGAGTGGCCTTTTCCGCTGCGAAAATGGCCACGTTTCCGGATCCGGAGATGATGACCTTTTTGCCCTCAAAGCTCTCGTTCTTCATGCACTTGAGCATCTCCGCCGTCAGATAGCAAAGGCCGTAGCCCGTGGCCTCGGTCCGCACCAGAGAGCCGCCGAAGGTGAGCCCCTTGCCGGTGAGAACACCCGCGTCATAGCTGCCGCGGACACGGCGGTACTGGCCGAAGAGATAGCCGATCTCTCTTGCGCCCACGCCGATGTCGCCGGCGGGTACGTCCACAAACTGGCCGATGTGGCGGTTCAGCTCGGTCATAAAGCTCTGGCAAAAGCGCATGACCTCAGCGTCGCTGCGGCCCTTGGGGTC
>CATNDT010000095.1 GCA_950097035.1 uncultured Oscillibacter sp. | reverse complement strand
CTTCATGTGAGCAAGCCGCATTTGGTTAAATTCCGGCGACATATAGACGCCTTTCCTGGCGTCTTCCTTTGCGTATGCCCTGATCCGCTCAATAAAGCCATCGGTCATAGCCTTTTCGGCGGTCCTTTTTTCCGCCATCTGGATTTTGTGGCTTTGCCCCCATTTTACCGGGGCGCCGCTTCTGCCTGACAACGGGCTGACCATACTGCTCCCCCCTTATCACACACGGGTGTCAAATGCCGCTTCACCGGCGGGTTCCGGCACAGGACTTTTCGATGCGGCATTGATTTCCGCACGGGCTTCTTTAAACGCATCAGAGTAAATTTGATCCGCCTGGTGCAGAAACTGGTATTCCGCTTCCGTAGAAATCTCCGTCCAGCCGCCGCTGCTGTTATAGCCGGCAATCATCTCTCCGTTGGGCGCGTAGATCTCGGCGGTCTCCACCAGTCCTCCCATCCACGCCTTCATAGAATACTCCCCCAGCAGCATGGAGAGAAGATCGGCGCCGCCCCTTCCCCTGGGCGCGCTGTTCATCGCCAGGGTCGCCCGGGAAATTGCCTCCTGACGGTCGGGAGAGACCCTCTGCTGCTTATAGGAGTTGATCATTTTGATGTAGTCCTTCTGCATATAGACATTTACCTGGGCGTCTTTTTTCGCGTGTTCCTTGATCTGGGCCACAACGTCATCCGTCAAGGCGGCCTGGGCCTCCTTTTTGGCGGCCTTTTTCACTGCCGGCGACTTTTCAAACTTCGCCTGGTCCCGCGCGATGACACTGCTTACATAGCTGCGCACATAGTTTTGGATCTGCATAACAGGTTACTCCTTCCTATTCTGGCGGTGTAT
The DNA here is from genome assembly GCA_950097035.1 of uncultured Oscillibacter sp. Taxonomy (GTDB): domain Bacteria; phylum Bacillota; class Clostridia; order Oscillospirales; family Oscillospiraceae; genus Oscillibacter. The sequence goes on along the minus strand of CATNDT010000095.1, from coordinate 9,422 downwards.
ACGCATAAAATACCCTCTACTATATTTAACGCATCAGGAAGCCGGATTCTCACAGGAATTTCAATTTTTTTGAAATTTCGGCGGGTTCCGCTTGTCGCTTCAGGCGGAGCTCTAACGGTTGTATAGACAGAGATCCGCCCCCTCACGATCATTCACACGGCGAGGGGGCGGATCCTAAAAAGAAAAGTCAAACATATCTGAACGTTGTGCAGGCCTCTGGAGGTGTGTTCTATGCATCCTGCAAAAACCCCTCCTGTTCTACAATGCTCCGCAGAAGCAGGCGGCCCCGGCTGATCCGGCTGCTGACCGCCGTTTTTGTCAGGCCCAGCCTGGCGGCAATTTCTCCATCAGAGTAACCCAGCAGCAGTTTCATTTCCATAACGGCCCGATAGGTTTGGGGCAGACGGGTGAAACTGTCTACCAGCGCACGGTAATCTGTGATTGTCTCTGATTCCATAACAAGCTCTTCCCCCTCCTCCAGCGGGGCCTCGTCTCTCTTTTTCCGCCGCAGGGAAATAGCCTCGTTTTTGACAAGGACCACAATTTGAGGAGTTAATTCGTTGACAGGGGCGCTTTGAAACTTTTTGAAATGCCTGATGATCTGTAAAAAAGCATTATGCACCGCGTCCTCCGCGTCCTGGCGGTCATGCAGAATACCATATGCCACATGGTACATAAGTCCGCGATATTTCTGATAGATCTGCTCAAACCGGGTCTGCTCCTCCGGCGTATCAAGCATTTGCAGATAAAGCGCAATCATTGAATATACCTCCCCCTCCAGGATTTCAGATGTGATATTGGTATTTCATCTGTACTCTATATGTCGGCAAATTACAAGAGAAGTTAATATTAGCAACAAATTTAGAGTTTTAACAGAAGTTCAGGCTGCAATTCAGGGTTAGAGGTGGCCGCAGATGCATTATCTTCATCATTCAGCAAGACGGCGGTTCCGTAAAAATCAACCTTCAAAACAGCCTCAACAGGCGCTTGACTGGGGGAAACGCCCGCCGCATTCACAAACATGGAGATACCAGCGGTGAGCCACCGTTTCCTCCCGCAGCTCCCCCGCTTTCCGATAATGATTCATGGTATTCACTCTTTCACATTCTGGTTTTTCTATTATAACACATAATAACACAATCTATGGGTTTCTCAAGCATTGAACTGGTATGACGCCTGTGATATAATAAATCTCCAGTCCGGTTTTCAATCGCAATTTAAGTTTACGGAGGAGAAGATGAGAGCGACAGTCGTTGTAGACAACATAAAAAGTGGCGGAATGGCCGGCGAGTGGGGGCTTTGTGTCTTTATTGAATACAGAGGGAAAAAGATTCTGCTCGATACAGGCGCATCCTCCCTCTTTGCGGAAAACTCACACAGGCTGAACGTCCCGCTGGATGAGATCGACTTTGCCGTATTGTCCCACGCTCACTACGACCACGCAAACGGAATGGAGCTCTTTTTTCAAATGAATGAGCGGGCGAAATTCTATCTGCGGGATGGCTGCGCCGAAAACTGCTACTACAAAAGGTGGCTCCTCCGCCGATACATCGGAATGCCAAAAGGCGTCATGACAGCGTATCCGAACCGGATCATATACGCCTCCGGCAATTTCAGCATCTGCAACGGCGTCAGCCTGATTCCGCATACATCTTCCGGACTGGACGCTGTCGGGAAACGGGAAAATATGTATCTGAAAAAGGCCGGCAGATGGTATCCCGACGATTTCTCCCATGAGCAGAGCCTCGTATTTGAAACATCCCAGGGCCTGGTGGTTTTCAGCAGCTGCTCACATGGCGGCGCTATGAACATAACGCGGGAGGTGGCGGCGGCTTTTCCCGGCGGAAAAGTACTGGCGCTCATCGGCGGGCTGCATCTCTACAACAAAACCCCGGAGGAGGTTCAGAAGCTGGCCAGAATGCTCAAGGACACGGAAATCGAGCATATATACACCGGCCACTGCACCGGAAAAACAGCCTGTGGTATTCTGAAAGAAGAATTGGGCGATGTTGTCCAACAGTTTTGCGCAGGTTTTGTCATGGAGTTTGCGGATTAGGCGGTGCCTGCACGGGGGAAGCGAAAACAGCGACCCAAACGGCCCGACTATTTTTGATACGGGCCCGGCAGCTGCCCCTGTCCTGAAACCGCGCTCAACGCACTCAACATGTATTGACACAAAAAGAAAAAAAATAGTATAATATACAGTGTTGAAGGAAGCCACTTTGCGGAACTGGCGGGCGCCTTTTTTAAGACCAGGCGCTCCCCCAGAGCACGAAATGGGGATCATGATCGCTTATGAAAGAAACGCAGAACAGTCAAACGAAGCGGCAAAGCTTTCCTCTGCTCGTTTCCATTATTTTGATCTTCTTTGTCTTCGGAACAATTGTATTTGCGGTGTCCCAAAAAATCTCCAGAGAGATGTCCGCGTCCGCCATTCAAAACCTGAGCGAGAGTCTGGACCTGATCCAGAGTACCATTGAGGCGATTTTGCGCAGCGAGGCGGAGTTTCAGACACTGATCGCCCAGGAAGTCGCCCAGTCGGAGGATCCGGAGGCGTATATCCGCAACTGCAGAAAAAACGAACCCATGGCGAAGATGTCGCTGATCCTCTCCGGAAAGACAGAGGGAATCTCCAACACGGGAGAGCTGTTTACCGAGGAGGGGCTGGACTTTTCCGCAGGCGGAACGGTCACAGGCCTGCCGGTCTCCCAATCCTATCTGAACTATATGGGCACATGGTCCTACACGATAAAATGCCCCATAGAGCGGGACGGCCAGGTAATTGGCACCCTGTACGCCGAGTATGTATACGACGCCATTGACCAGTACCTGCCCAACGGATTTTACAACAAGCAGGCGTCGCTGTATATCATGGACGCGGAGAGCCAGCGGTTTGTCTTAAAGCCCAAGGGAATGGGGCAGCGCAGTGCAGGCCACCTGAATCTGGCAGATTTTTACCGGGCGAACAATATTCAGGATCCGGAAATTCAGGCAGAGGTGGAATCCTGCCTCAGCACCGGACAAAACGCTCTGTTCTATCACGAGATCCGGAAGGAACAAGCCCTCAACTACATGTGGGCAGTCAACGGCGGAACCATTTTTCTGGTGGGCTATGTGCCTGTGAAGGCCATCCAGCAGGAGGGGCAAACCGTCAACCAAAATATTATGATTGTAGTGGCCTCGCTGCTGGCAGCATTTTTCCTGTGTATTGCCCTGTACTATCTGAACTGGCGGCAGCAGGAGAAACTGCGCGAAGAGCAGGAGGCGGAGCGAAGGCTCCACAACCAGCAGCTGGCGGAGGCCCTGAAGGCCGCCCAGATCGCCAGCGAATCCAAAACGACCTTCCTCTCCAACATGTCTCACGACATCCGCACACCCATGAACGCGGTGCTGGGGTTCACAACGCTTCTGGCCAAAGATGCGGAGAACCCGGCCAAGGTGCGGGAATATACCAGGAAAATCACGGCTTCCGGCCAGCACCTGCTCAGTCTCATCAACGACATTCTGGATGTCTCCAAAATCGAGAGCGGCAAAGTGGTGCTCAATCTGGAGAAATTTGCCCTGAACGACGTGGTCTCCTCTGTGGACGCCATCATCCAGCCGATGGCCAGGGCAAAGGGGCAGGAATTCCATTTGGAAGTAACCGGTATCCACCACGAATACCTGATCGGAGACGAGACCAGAATCAATCAGATCCTGATCAACCTCCTCTCCAACGCAGTGAAATACACCCAGGAGGGCGGACATATCCGGTTCCGCATCATTGGCCTCCAGCAGCGCTCCAGGCAGTATGAGCGCATCCGCATTGAGGTGGAGGACGACGGCTACGGCATGACGCCGGAGTATCTGGAGACTATTTTTGACGCCTTCACCAGGGCGGAAAACAGCACCACCAATAAGGTGCAGGGCACCGGCCTTGGCATGGCCATCACCAAGAGCATCGTGGAGCTGATGGGCGGCACCATTGAGGTGTTCAGCGAGGTGGACCGGGGGTCCCTCTTCCGGGTGGAACTGGAGCTCCGTGCGCTGGAGGAGGCGGTGGACCGGCAGTTCTGGGCACAGCGAAGCATCTCCCGGATTCTGGCCGTCGTCGAAGATCCGGACACCCGGGAGAGCATTCTGACCCTGATGCAGGAAACCGGCGTCCGGCTGGACACCGCCTCCGGCGCAGAGGAGGCGCTGGAGCGGATACGCGGCGGCCAGGACTTTCAGGCGGCTCTGCTGGACTGGGAGGGCTGCAGCCTGCAGGCGGCCCAAGCCCTGCGGGAGGCGCTTCCCGACACTGCGCCCCTCGTACTTCTGGCGGAATTTGATGCGGCGGAAATGGAAGAGGCGCTCCATCTCAGGCGCACAGACATCCTGACAAAGCCCTTCTTCGTCTCCGCCTTCCAGGCAAAAATCGAGGAGATACAAAACGAAGAGGACCGGGGCGGCTCGCCGGAGACGGAGGAGAGCGGCATTCTCAAGGGGATGCACTTCCTTGCCGCGGAGGACAATGAAATCAACGCGGAGATTCTCTCTGAGCTGCTGGAAATTGAGGGCGCCTCCTGTGAGATCGTAGCCAACGGCCGCCTGGCGGTGGAGCGCTTCCAGCGCTCGGCGCCGGGTGAGTTCGACGCCATTTTGATGGATGTCCAGATGCCGGTGATGAACGGCCATGAGGCCGCCAGGGCGATCCGTGCGCTGGAGCGGGAGGACGCGGGGCAGATCCCCATCATCGCCATGACAGCCAACGCCTTTACCGAAGACGAAAAAGCCGCGCTGGACGCCGGCATGAACGCCCATGTGCCCAAGCCCCTGAACATGGACCTTCTGAAAAAGGTCATCAGACAGTGCCGCGGATGAAAGGAGCGCTAAGAGCATGAGGAGACACAGATGGATTTTCGCCTGCCTGGCGATGCTGGCCGCTCTGTCGCTGGCATCCTGCGGCGGACATGAGAACCCCAAAAACCTGATCACTCAGGATAAGGAGGAGGAGCGGGTCGTCAACCTGTTCAGCCCTATGGAAAAAATTGACCCCAACGCGGAAAACGTGGCCCGGACCGCATCGGACCTGACGGTTGCGATGGCGGAGGAGGCGCTGGACATCACCATGGTGTACAGAACCTATACGGCGGAAGATTATCAGGACAGGACCTATGACGATATCTGCCTGGACCGGGCCCGGAACAATATGGACGACCTCTACCTGCTCAACTCAGACACCATTATGGCCCTGGGGGAGGAGGGCAAGCTGATGGACCTCTCCGGGCTGGACAGCGCAAAGAATCTGCGGGAGATCATCCGCACCGCCAACACGGTGAACGGAAAGCTGGTTGCGATTCCCCAGGAGGTGGTGGCCTACGGCCTGTTCGTCAATGTGGATCTGTTCAACCGGTACGGCCTTGCCCTGCCGGAAACGCCGGAGGAGTTTCTGGAGTGCTGCCGGGTCTTTCAGGAAAACGGAATCGAAACGCCCATCGGCGCCAACCGCTGGTGGCTGGAGACCTTTGTTTTCGCTCAGGCCTACGCCGACCTGTACAACGGCGGAAACACAGAGGCGGAGATCGCGGCCCTTAACAGCGGAGAGGCCCGGTACAGCGACTATATGCGCCCCGGCTTTGTATTTCTCCAAACGCTTATCGACCGGGGATACATCGACGCGGAGACCGCCGCCGTCAGCGAGGCCATTGAGGCGGAGGGACCGGATTTTCTGGCCGGGAAAACCCCCATCGTCATGGCCTACTGGGGCGCGGCAAATACGGAGACCGCCTATGGAAAAACAGACTTTGAGATGCAGGTCATCGGCTTCCCCAGCAGCCGCGGCCAGATGCCGGTAATGCCTATGACCGGACTTGCCGTGGGCGCCGAAGCAGAGCACCGGGAGGACGCGGCCCGGGTTTTGGACATCATGATCTCCGACGAGGCGCTTCAGGTCTATTCGGAAACCAACCGGGTGATCTCTCCCTCCAAAAACGTGAATGTGGACTGTGTCCCCGCCCTGCAGCCCCTCAACGCCCGAATCGAGGAGGGCGTCTACGTGCTGGGCTCCAACGCGGGGATGAATGTGGAGCAGTGGGGAAACACCTGCCTGATCGTGCGGGAGCTGCTGGGCGGCGCGTCGGTAGACGAGTGTATGGCGGCTTTTGACGCGCTGCAGGACGCGGCGCTGGGCAGGCCGTAAAAACATGTGTCTCCTCTCCGCTGCGGCGGAGAGGAGCAAGCTTGCACAGGGGGAGAGGCCCGCCTTACGGACGAAGGCGGGCCTCTCCCCCTGCATGCGGCTATCGCAGCTCATTTTATCACAATCGCGCAGACAGTCTGAGGGCTTAAGCGGCTGTGCCGCAGCCCTCCCGCATATAGCGCACAAGCCTGTAAAAGTCATCCGCCTCGCAAACCTGCAGCTCCAGCTGCGGGATGCCCTTTCCGGGAGCGACCATTCCGCAGATCAGCTCCTCCATCTTCTGATTGTGCCGCAGATCCACGCCATAGCAGGATACAGAACCCGTACAGGCGTTCAACAGCCGAAAGAGTGCCCGGGGATCTCCTATATCCACCAAAGTGATTTTCATAATGCCGCACCGTCCTCTCTGTTTTGGTAACTTCACAATACCCTTTTTCCCCTCTTGACACAAGCAGAGAATCGACCTATATTATAACAAAAACGACTAACGGGGTGAGCGCATGATTCCAGGCCAGATCTGTAACCTGCAGCTGGCGGAGGACCAGCGCCAGCTTGATCTGGACAGTGCGGTCCTCTTCCCCTGCTCCTGCTACAATGTGGATGTCCGGCTGAATGTCGCCCAGGAGGTTCCCTGGCACTGGCACGAGGAGATCGAGGCCATCGCCATTGTGGAGGGCCGGGGCCTGGTTCTGGCGGATGGTGACACGTGGCTTTTAGAGGAGGGCGACGGCGTCTTTATCAATACCAACACCCTGCACAGCGTTCAGCTGTTAAACGGCGGCGTCTGCAGGCTGCACTCCCTGGTGTTCTCCGCAGAGCTGCTGGCGGGCGTGCCGGGCACCGTGTTTGAGCAGCGCTATCTCCGCCCCGTGCTGTGCTCGCCTGTGCGGGCGTTTTCGCTGCGGCAAAACATCGCCTGGCAGCAACAGGCGGTGTCCGCCATCGAGGGGGCATACCGCGCCTTTGCATCAGAGTCCTTTGGCTGGGAGCTGTCGGTTCGGGGCGAGCTGAGCCGCCTGTGGCTGCTGGCGGCGGAGCATGCGGCGCCCTCCGGGGCTGCCCCGGAGGAAAACAGCGATACCCGCCGCCTGAAGGAGATGCTGCGCTGCCTTCACGAAAATTACGACCGTCCCCTCTCGCTGGAGGAGATCGCCGCGGCGGCCAATGTGGGCAAGCGGGAGTGCCTGCGCTGTTTCCAGCGGACCATCGGCATCGCGCCTATCCAGTATCTGCTGAAATTCCGCGTCCGGCAGGCTTCCCGCCTGCTGGCGGAAACAGACATTCCGGTTACGGAAGTCGCCCTCCGCTGCGGATTTGAAAGCCCCAGCTACTTCTCGCTGACCTTTCGCCGCTTAACTGGCAAAACGCCAAGGGAGTACCGCCAGCACTTCTGCACAGCCCAAACCTCTCTGTAACGCCGGCACGCTGACCTACGGCTCCAACGTCAAGGAAGTTACCACGCACGTCTCCGAGGCCACGGTGGACTGCGGCATCATCTACGCCACAGACGCCTTCTCCGCCGGTCTCACCGTGGATATCCGCAAGAAAATGGGAAACTTCCGGCTGGAAGTTCAGTTTGAGGCCGAGAACGAGACGCTGGCCCTGCGGCAGGCCGGTGCCGGAGGCGATCCACAGAGTCGGCATCCGGGCCCACCATATCACCGTGGCAGACCCGCAGTCGCCCAATGCCTTTTGCTGCGCGGTGACACGGGTCATACAGGACGTATTTGCCGCCATTGTGCTACTGCGGCCGGCGGACTGCGCCGCCGGCCGCGGTCTGCCGGAACGGCTTACAGCGGAGAAAACCTGAATCGTCCTTGTATTTTCCTCCAAAATATCGTATGATAGAGAAAGACACACGGGAGTCTGACAGCCCGCCCTTCCGGCGGGACAACGATACGACAGAGGAGGCCATCCCATGGAAGAGAAGAGAATGCTGAAGGTCACCGTGGAGGGCACGGCGTACGATTACCCCTACGGGACACCCTACCGCACGATTGCGGCGGACTTTCAAAACCGGTTCTCCTGCGACATTCTGCTGGTCAACCGGGAGGGAAAGCTCTGCGAGCTTCACAAAATTTTAGACCGGGACTGTTCGCTGAAAATGGTCACGGCCCGGGACAAGCCCGGCATCCAAACCTATGAGCGCAGCGCCGTCTTCCTGATGCTGAAGGCCTTTTACGACGTGGTGGGCCGGGAGAATGTGGATCGTATCTCCGTTGAATACTCCCTCAGCAGCGCCCTTTTTATTCTGGCCCGGGGCAATTTCACCCTGGATCAGGCGCTGCTCACGCGGGTGGAAGCGCGGATGCGGGAGCTGTCCGCCGCAGCGCTGCCCATTGAAAAGCGCTCCATCAGCACCGATGACGCCGTGGAGCTCTTCCACAAGGCCAGGCTGGTCCACAAGGCCCAGCTCTTAAGCTTCCGGATCAACTCCCACGTCAACGTCTACTCTCTGGACGGGTTTGTGGACTATTTCTACGGCTACATGGCGCCGGATACCGGCTATATCCGCTGCTTTGGCCTGGAGCTGTTTGAAAACGGCTTTGTCCTGCGCCTGCCGACGCAAAAGGACCCCCGGCACCTGGGTGATTTCCGCCCCTCTCAAAAGGTCTTTCGGGAGCTGTATGAATCCACCCTGCGCTCTCATGCACTGAATGTCTCCAACGTGGCGGAGCTGAACACCACCATCTCCCAGGGCAACGCCACGCCGCTGATTTTAGCCCACGAGGCCATGATGGAGAAGAAAATCGGCGACATCGCCGCCGGGATCGCCGCCAGAAAGGAGATCCGTTTCGTCATGATCGCGGGGCCCTCCTCCTCCGGCAAAACCACCTTCTCCCACCGCCTGTCCACCCAGCTGCGGGCCTGCGGCCTGCGGCCCCACGCCATCGCCACAGACAACTATTTCAAAAACCGGGAAGACACTCCCCGGGATGAAAACGGCAATTACGACTTTGAGGGTCTGGGAGCCATGGACGTGGAGCAGTTCAACACCGATATGGTCCGGCTGCTGAAGGGCGAGACAGTGGAGATCCCCTCCTTCAACTTCAAAAAGGGCGCACGGGAGTATAACGGCAACTTCCTCTCCCTGGGAGAGGGGGATGTGCTGGTCATTGAGGGCATCCACTGCCTCAACGAACAGTTCACCCACTCCCTGCCGCAGGAGAGCAAGTACAGGATCTACATCAGCTGCCTCACCACACTGAATATTGACGACCACAACCGCATCCCCACCACCGACGCCCGCCTCCTGCGG
>CATNDT010000094.1 GCA_950097035.1 uncultured Oscillibacter sp. | reverse complement strand
TGGAGATCACCGCCGCCAGCTTGGGGCTCAGCCCCGCCAGCACCAGGAACACCGCTCCGCAGGTCAGGGCCATCCGGTTGACCACCTTGGTCATGGTCACCAATCCCACGTTCTGGGAGAAGGACGTGGTGGGCAGGGAGGAGAACAGGGAGGAGATCACGGAGCCCACGCCGTCGCAGATCACGCCGCCGCTGAGCTCCTTGGCGGTGGCCTCCCGGCCCATGCCGCCTTCGATGCACCCGGAGATATCGCCGATTGTCTCCACGGCGGTGACCAGGAACATGATCAGAATGGAGAGAATGGCGTGGAGGTCAAATACCGGCTTTACCGGCAGGAGCTTGGGAATGGAGAACCATCCGGCATCCCCGATCTTGGACCAGTTGACATACCAGGAAGCGGTAAAGGCGGCGCCCTCCGCATCCACCAGCTCGTGGGGCATCACCAGGCCCATGATGGAGGCCGCGACGTAGCCAGCAATGATTCCGCAGAGGATACAGGAAATGGAGGTAATCCCCTTTGTAAAATGCTTGAGCCCCACGATCACCGCCAGCACCAGCAATCCCAGCAGCAGGTTGGGCACGGAGCCGAAGTCCTTGGCCCCGCTGCCTCCGGCGAAGGAGTTGACGCCCACGCTGATGAGGCTCAGGCCGATGGCCAGCACCACGCTGCCGGTGACCACCGGTGGGAAGAACTTCCGAAGGGGCTTGATGAAAAAGCCCAGCGCCGCCTCGCACAGGCCGCCCACGATTCCCGCGCCGATGATGGCGCCGTAGGACAGCAGGCCGCCGCCCAGCGCCGCGTTGGCGGCCACGCCCTTCATGACGCCCAGGAATCCGGAGCTGGTGCCCATGATCACCGGCACCTGTCCGCCTACGGGCCCGATGGACCACAGCTGGATGAGGGTAATGACGCCTGCCGCCAGCATGGCGTTCTGCAGCAGGGTGACGTAAATATCCGGGTGCTCGCTGGTGATGCCGCAGATGCCGCAGATGATCATCAGCGGCGTCAGATTGCCCACGAACATGGCCAGCACGTGCTGCATCCCCAGGGGGATGGCCTGCCGCAGGGGAATCCGGCCGTGGAACTCATAGGGGCTGGTGTACTCCTGCGTCCGGCTGGTTCCTGCTCTCTTTTCGCTCTTTCTCATAGTGTAGTTACCTCCTGTTTTGATGCGCTGCCGCCGGCGGCGGCAGGCTGGGGGCGCAATACTGTCATTATATCAAATTTCCCTTGTGGAAACTATGCGCGTTTCCTCTAATTTTTACCTGGGGTTTTGTCTGATTTCACCGTCTGCCGCTTTTCTCTGTGGGATTTTACAAGAACACGCCGTCCTCCGGCAAAAAAGAAGTTGACAGCGCAACTTTTGTGGTGTATGATGCGGAAGTTGAATCTTCAACTTTCTGTGTTTGAAAAGGAGGCGCTTGGATGCTGGAGCGTTTTGAACGCTTTTCCCTGGCGATTTTCGAAATCTCCCGGTGCTGGCATAAGCTGGCGGCGGCGGAGCTGGCCCCATACGGGCTGAAGGGCGCGCACGCGATTTATCTTACGATGATGTACCGCTGCGGGGAGGGTATCACCGCGCCGCAGCTCTGCGAGATGTGCGGCAGGGACAAATCCGACGTCTCCCGGGCCGTCGCCATGCTGCAGGAGAAGGGCTTTGTTACCAAGGAGGGCGTCAACCAGAGCCTCTACCGGGGCCTGCTGAAGCTCACAGGACAAGGCCGGGACGCGGCGGAGCAGATCGGCAGGCGGGCAAGCCTGGCGGTGGAGCTGGCCGGAAAGGATCTCGACGAGGAGGAAAGAACATGTTTCTACAAAGCGCTGGAGTCCATTGCCGCGCACCTGCGGACCATCAGCAGGGAGGGGCTTCCCCCGCAATGAACCCGCTTATGAAATGCTGGTGCAGGTGCTTTCAGCTGGCCTTCCGGCTGGCCATGCCCCTGATGCCCTACCGGGAGCCGGAGCGGTTTGAGAGCATCCAATCCCTGCCGCCGCTGTTGGAGCGGCTGGGGATTCGCTCTATTTTGCTGGTGACGGACCGGCCCCTTCGGGAGGCGGAGGTCACCCGGCCTCTGGAGGAACTCCTGGAGCGGTCCGGCATCCGCTGCGCGGTCTACGACGGCACCCGGGCCAACCCCACCGTCCGGAACGTGGAGGAGGCGAGGGAGCGGTATCTGGCGGAGGACTGCCAGGGGCTGATCGCCTTCGGCGGCGGGTCGTCCATGGACTGCGCCAAGGCGGTGGGGGCCCGTATTGTCTATCCCGGGCGGAGCGTCAACCAGATGAAGGGCCTGCTGCGTGTACTGCGCCGCCTGCCGCCCCTGATTGCCATTCCCACCACTGCGGGAACCGGCAGCGAGGTGACGGTAACCGCCGTCATCACCGACAGCGACCGGAAGCATAAGTATACCATGAACAATTTCACCATGATCCCCCGCTGGGCGGTGCTGGACCCTGCGGTGACCCGGACCCTGCCTCCCGCCCTCACGGCCGCTACGGGCATGGATGCCCTGACCCACGCGGTGGAGGCGTACATCGGCGGTTCCACCACCAGGGAAACCCGGCGGCTGGCCCTCCAGGCGGTGCGGCTGGTCTTTGCCAACATTGAGGCCGCCTGCCGGGACGGAGAGGACCTGGAGGCCAGAAAAAATATGCTTTACGCCGCCCATATCGCGGGCATCGCCTTCTCCAAATCCTACGTGGGCTATATCCACGCGGTGGCCCACTCCCTGGGCGGCGAGTACAACACGCCCCACGGACTGGCCAACGCCGTGCTGCTGCCCATCGGACTGGAGCTGTACGGGCCCTGTGTTTGCCGGAAGCTGTGGGAGCTTGGCCGGAGCGCGGGGGTAACGGCAGAGACGGACTCCCGGGAGGCGGGCGCAGAGGCGTTTATCGCCGCCATCCGGGGGCTGAACCGGCGGCTGGGCATTCCGGAGCGTCTGCCGGAGATTCGCCGGGAGGACATCCCGGTCATGGCCGGCCATGCCGCCCGGGAGGCAAACCCGCTTTACCCGGTGCCCCGGCTGATGAGCGCCCGGGAGCTGGAACAGTTTTATGAACGGGCGGCGGATGGAGGGACGCGGTCATGAATATTCTAGAGATTGTAGAACGCCAGCGCCGGTTTTTCCGCACCGGCGCGACGCTGCCGGTGTCCTTCCGGCTGGCGATGCTGAAAAAGCTGCGGGACGCGGTGGACCGCTATGAGGAGGAGATCGGGGCGGCCCTGGCCGCCGACCTGGGCAAGAGCGGCTATGAGAGCTTCATGTGCGAGACGGGCCTTGTCCAGGGGGAGATCAGCTGGATGCTCCGCCATACCGGCCGTCTGGCAAAGGAGCATGCCGTTCCCACGCCTCTGGCCCAGTTTGCCGCCCGGAGCTTCCGGAAATTTTCCCCCTATGGCAATGTCCTGATTATGAGCCCCTGGAACTATCCGCTGCTGCTGACCCTGGACCCGCTGGCCGACGCCATCGCGGCGGGGAATACCGCCGTGGTGAAGCCCAGCGCCTACGCCCCCGCCACCAGCGCCCTGCTGGCAAAGATGGTCGGGGAGCTCTTCCCGCCGGAGTATGTGGCGGTGGTCACTGGCGGCAGGGAGGAGAATGCCGCCCTGCTGGAGGAAAAATTTGACTTCATCTTCTTCACCGGCAGCCAGAGCGTAGGCCGGGAGGTACTGCGCCACGCGGCGGAGCACCTTACCCCGACGGCGCTGGAGCTGGGGGGCAAGAGCCCCTGCATCGTGGATGAAACCGCCAAGCTGGCCCTGGCCGCCAGGCGGATCGTCTTCGGCAAGTATCTCAACTGCGGGCAGACCTGCGTGGCCCCGGACTACATCCTCTGCCACAGGGACGTGAAGGACCGGCTGGTGGAGCTGATTTGCAAAGAGGTGCGGCGGCAGTATGGGGAGGATCCCCTGCAAAATCCCGACTACGGCAGGATCGTCAATGAGAAGCACTTCAACCGCCTGCTGGGGCTGATCGACCCGGTGAAAACCGTTCTGGGCGGACAGTCATCCCCGGACACCCTGCAGATTGCCCCCACCGTTCTGGACGGCGTTACAGAGTCCGACCCGGTGATGGGGGAGGAGATCTTCGGGCCCATCCTGCCGGTGCTCACCTTTGACCGCTTCGAGGAGCTGTACGACAGGCTGTCCGGCGGACCGAAGCCCCTGGCCCTCTACCTGTTCTCCCAGAACCGCCCACGCGTCAAGGAGGCCGCGGCCCGCTTCCAGTTCGGCGGCGGGTGCGTCAACGACGTGGTCATCCACCTGGCGACCAGCGCCATGGGCTTCGGCGGCGTGGGGGAAAGCGGCATGGGGGCCTACCACGGACGGGCGGGTTTCGAGGCGTTTTCCCACTGTAAGAGCGTCGTGGACAAAAAGACCTGGATGGATCTGCCCATGCGCTACCAGCCCTACCGGAAGAAGCTGTACGGCGGACTGCTGCACATGTTTCTGCGGTAAATAAATTAAAATGTGAGGATTTTTTATGGATCGTACGGTAAAAACCAAAAAGCGTTGGAAAAAGATTGTTCTTGGCATTGCGGCGGCGGTATTGGCGCTGCTGCTGGTTCTGGTGGCCGCGGTATTTGCCGTGTGGCATAACGAGATATTTTCCCTGACCAGCATGACGCTCCTGCGGGAGCGGGACGACGCCCACCTGGACGGCGCGGTCTACTATATGGACGTAAAGGGCGGCTTCTATCTGGATGAGTTCGTGGCCCAGGGCGGCGCCTCCAGCGACGCGGAGCTGATCGCCTTCATCACCGGCAATATCACCAAGGGCCTGATTCCCATGAGCATCAGCGAGTCGGAAATCGCCTGCTCCTCCTTTACCGCCGCCGCGGAGGACGGGGACCGGCTGTTCGCCCGGAATTACGACTTCTCCAAAACCAACACCTGCATCGTCCGCACCCAGGCCAACAAGGGCCGCCACGCGTCCGTTTCCACGGTGGACCTCCAGTTCCTGGGCCTGGACGTGGACGAGAATGTGGAGGGCCTGGCCGACCGGATTACCTGCCTGGCCGTACCCTACATCCCCCTGGACGGCATCAACGACGCGGGGGTGGCCTGCGGGATTTACATGACCTACCAGGGCGGCGATTCCGTGCCGACAGACCAGAATACCGATAAGCCCGATTTAACGTCCACCACGCTTCTGCGGCTGATTCTGGATTACGCGGATAACGTGGAGGAGGCGGTGGATATCGCGTCCTCCTACGACCTCCACGACTCGGCGAAGACCTCCTATCACTATATGGTGGCTGACGCCAGCGGCAGGAGCGCGGTGCTGGAGGGGGTCGGCGAAACGGACGAAACGGATACCGACGGCGGCAGGCGGGAGCTGGTGGTGACCTACAACGATGCCGACAGCCATATCGGCGAGGCCGAAGCCGCCAGCGGCTTCCAGTGGGTCACCAACTTCATCATCCAGCCCGGCTACTACGCGTCGGACGAGCAGAAGAAGGGCTATGACCGCTACCAGCGTATCGGCGAGGAGCTGGTTCGGACGAACGGCGTTGTGGCCGATGAGCAGGCGGCCATGGATATTCTCGCCATTGTGGGCCGGAGAAGCTGGGACAACGACGATGGAAACGGCTGCACCGTACACAGCGCGGTCTATAACCTGACGGACCGGTCCGTGCTGTGGGTCCCCAATGAGCATTACGGGGAGAAGGGCGCGGCGTACCGCTTTACGCTGGACCGGTAGGCGTCCGGCGGAGTGGGTTTTGATGCCTGCGCACCGCTGCCTGATATGAGCGCCGGTAAACGTTTTTGCATGAGGGGGTTCTTCCTTTTTGAGTGGGATAAACTGCAAATTTTCTTGTTTTTTATCGTTGTGCGGTACTTCTTGGGAAATATCAAAATACAAAATGTATCGTTTCGCGGAAATTAAAATGTTCGCGAAACGGTACAGACAAAACGGTTTTTTTGGTGTATACTGGATTTGTACAAAAAAAGAAAGGGTGACCCCTCATGCTGAAAAAACTGACCTCCTTATTCCTGTCCCTGCTGTTGTGTCTGTCCCTGCTGCCCGGCCAGGCCCGTGCCGCCGGTGCGCCGGAACCCGCCGATCCCCCCGTAGCCGTAGAACCGGCGGACCCGGAGACGCCGGAGGAACCGCCGGTCATGCCCCTGGCGTCGTTGGGGGGAGACATCGTCGAAGGTTCGGACGATGTCCGGGAGCCCTGATTAACCCGGCATTTCCAGCCCCAGGCGTTCCCTCATTTCCTGCCGCACAGTGGCAAGATCGCGCTTATTCCCATACGCCTTAAACAGATAGAAGGCCTGCGTATAGCAGTCCCTGCTCCTTTTGCGGTCGCCCAGGAAGAAATAGCATTCCCCCAGGATCGCCATGCAGCCGGGCAGAAAGTCGCGGCAGCCGTTGGCGTTTCCAACCTCGCGGCATTTCTCCGCGTAGCGGATGGACTTCTCATAGTCCCTTTCCAGCGCAAGGTCAATAGCGTAATTATAGGCGACCAGGCAAAACTGCCTGGGGTAGCTGTCCAGGCTCTGGCTATTTTTTTCAATGTACTGAAGCAATTGGCGTAATACGCCAATTGCTTTTTTTCTGTCCCCCGACATGGAATAGGTCCGCGCGAGCTTGTTGAGCAGGACGATCTCCATCTCGGTGTATCGGAACTCGGAAATTTTCTTCAGGTCAAACCGGGGGACCGTCAGCTGGATGGCCTCCAGAAGCATGTCCAGCCGCTCCTCGCAGCTGTAGGGCCCCGTGGGACATCCTACGGTGACCTGCGTGCTCAATATGAACTGCCGGATGAAGCGGTTGCCCTTTCCGCACCGGGCCTCCAGCTTCTTCAAGTCCTTCAGGATTCTCTCCCGGATCAGGGCGCGCTCCTCCCCCTCCGTCTCCTGGTAGAGAACGCTGTCATTTCTGATCCTCTTCTTCAGGTTCTCCCCCGCGATGCTATCCCTGTCCATCAGCATCAAAAACTGCCGGGAGGGCTGGCCCAGCTTTTCAAACAGCTTCTCCAAGAGGGTGAAGGAGGGGGTCTGGTCGTCGTTCTCTATACGGGAGAGATTGCTCCTGCTGCAGATGCCCTCGCACAGGGCATCCTGGGACCATCCTTTGTCCTCCCGCTTCTGCTTGATATAAGCGCCGATCAACATTTTTTCCATAACCCGAACTCCTGTTTTAGAATGGGATGGGTAAAATTTCACCGTTTTTCCCGATTATTATGCGGTATTTTTTGGAAAAAGTCAAGATGAAAAATCTGCTGTGTGCTATATCACGGAACATAAAAATTCCGTGATATGGCATAGACAGGGCCCGCAGGGTATGCTATACTATGGTCAACAGGTCGAAAAAAGCAAAAAAACCCGTGTTCACCGGCTGTTAGCCGTTGAATAAATATTTTTAAACAGGAGTGTAGAATCATGAAAAAACGTACGAAAATCGCGTCCCTGTTCCTGGCCATGCTGATGGCCTTTTCCCTCATGGCCGTGACCGCCGCCGCTTATGACGCAGGTCATGAGCACGACTGCGCGATGTGCAGCGAGGAGGGGATTGAACCTAGAAAGCCAGCCGCTCTGTGCAGAGGCTGTGGTCAAGATATGGACGAGATTGCTAGAGGAACCGACATTTATGGCAACGGCTATATCACCTTCCAGTGTAAAAATCCTTATTGCGAGAATCCCGGCCTTCTCGTACTCCCTTGGTGATTATAAAACCATACTTGAATTTGATGTGTAAAGAGGGTAAATATTCGCATAAAAGCATTTCTTTATTGATAATTTGGGTATGTATTTTGCTCCTCACCGCCTGCGAAGCAGGCGGTGAGGAGCATGTTGCGGAACCAAAAGGTGGGGTATTGACCTACGCCGCGCTGAATCCGGTAACTGCAGCAACCCAAAAAACCGTGGAACAGTTCAATGATACGCATACAGATGTGCAGATTGAGATACGGGACTATTCAGACGAAGGTGGATTGGACCGCCTTCGTACAGAACTTGTATTGGGACAGATACCGGATATCATGGAAATGCATTATTTAGGAAAGTCTCCCAGTCGGACAGGTAAAAACAACGAGCCCGAAAAAGGAAGAGGCGGCAATTACACCTCCTGGAAAACCACAGGCAATAGCACGTTGGAGCGTCCGGCGGATGAATACTGGATGCCCTACCGGCAAATGGTGCAAAAAGGCTATCTGGAGAACCTGTGGCCTTATATCGAAAATGACCCGGAGTTGGGCCGGGAGGGAGTTTTGCGGGCACCGCTGGAGGCCGCCGAGGTGGACAGCGGCCTATATCTGCTTTTCATGGATGTGCGGGTCATCACCCTAATGGGTCCAGAAAGTGTAATAGGGGACAGATATGGCTGGACGCTGAAAGAGCTTCTTGAGGTATTTGCCGACATGCGGGAGGGATCTACCATCTTGCGGTACAATGCAGTGAAGCGCGACGTATTTTTTGATTTGCTCTGCTTCTCCTTGAATAAATATGTAGACATAGACACGGGCACATGTTCTTTTAATAGCAGAGAATTTCGTGATTTGTTGGCATTTTTGGAGTGCTTTCCCAACGAAGCAGATTTTGGGAACCCGGATCAGGTGGCGATGGAGGTTATGGAGCGGGTCCGGACCAGACGGCAGATGCTGGAGGTTACCCAGATTGCCTGGCCGGAGGATTTGGTTTGTAGAGATGCATTTTGGGGAGAGCGCACGGCCTTTGTGGGCTATCCGACAGAGGCCGGTGACTCGGGTAGTTTCTTTTATCCCATGGGAGATGTTCTGGCAATGTCCTCCACCTGCCAGAATAAGGATGCTGCTTGGGAATATATTCGAGAACTCATCAAACCTCGTCGCACAAACGCTGTTGGTGAAGATGCAGTAGTCCCTTTTGTCAGCATCCCCATAAATCGCCATGATTATGATCTGTTTATGTATGGCCAACTTGTCGACCGTCCAAAGACCTTTCAGTATGTAAGCGATCAGAGCAGAGGCCAGGTGGACCCAGTTGAATACATGAGCATATTCATAAAGTGGAAGCCTTTTGCCTACGGGCCTGAAATTTATCCTATGGCCCTCCTGACGGAGGAGGACGGCGAGCGGTTCCAAGCCCTGATCGACAATACCACTCAACTCTACTGGCCGGACGACGCCCTGTCCGACATCGTGTGGGAGGCCCTGGGCCCCTACTTCGCCGGGGACAAACAGCTGGACGACACCCTCCAGCTGCTGGACAATCGGGTAAGCCTGTACCTTAACGAACAGAAGTGATCTCCCCGCCCCCGTGCCGCAGGAAATTCTTGCGGTCCGGGGGCGGTTGTGGTAAAATATTGGCATCTTGAGCAGGAGGAAGCTGTCATGAAGAAAAAGAGAATCTGGGCGGGGCTGCTGGTCCTGGCTGCTGTTTTTCTGGTGGGCTGCGCCGAAAAGGACCTTCCCCCAAAGCCGGAGGATGGGGTACTGATCTACGCCGCGCTGAATCCGATGACTGAGGATCTTGACAAATCCATAGCGCGATTCAATAACGCCCACGAAGATGTACAGATCGAAGTGCGGGATTATTCCGATGAGAGCGGTGTGGATCGGCTCATTACAGAGCTCTCATTGGGCCGTGTTCCGGATATTATGGAGCTGCATCGGTTTGGCGACGGTCGGGACACTGCATATTTGTATGATTCGTACAAGGCCCGTCCAGAGAACGAATATTGGATGCCGTACCGCCAGCTGGCACAGAAGGGGTATCTGGAGGACCTGTGGCCTTATATTGAAAATGACCCCGATCTGGGGCTGGATGGGGTCCTCATGCCGCCGCTGAAGGCCGCCGAGGTAGATGGCGGTCTTTATATGCTCTTCCAGGATGTCTCTGTCACAACCATGATCGCTCCTGAGCACGTTACAGGCGACCGATGGGGGTGGACGCTGGATGAGCTCATGGAAGCTTACTCCACTATGCCGGAAGGTTCCACCATCATGCGCTTTAACTTGAACAGGCGGGACGTATTTTCCATGCTTTGCGCACCCTTACTGGACCAATACGTGGACATGAAAACCGGGAAAACATTCTTTGACAGCCAAGGATTCCGGGATATGGTAACATTCTTGGATACCTTTCCGGAGGAATTCAAAACGATGCTCTCACAGGATGGAGTTGATGCGGAACTGGTAGAGCGGATGCTGGGGGGAAAACAGCTGCTGGACTCTCACACGATTGCCGCGCTGTGGTATCTCTCTACTATAGATGCTAATTTTGGCGCACCCGCCGCTTTTGTCGGCTATCCCACGGCGGACGGCAGTCTGGGGAGTTATTTCAACCTGCACGGCAGCAA
>CATNDT010000093.1 GCA_950097035.1 uncultured Oscillibacter sp. | reverse complement strand
GCGGACAATGGCCTCGTTGCCCTGCATCAGGCAAACCTGTCCCGGCACGCCTCCTGTCATCGTCCATTCCATGTTTCCAAAAGTCACCCTCTCTGAATCGAAAAAATTTCTGCCGATAAACCGTTAAAAAATTATCAGGCTCTCACCCCTATTGTAGCACCTCTGGCGGGAAATGCAAGCGGCAGAGGCGGGATTTTGCCGCGGCAGCCCGAGTTTTTTGTTGTGCGGCGGGGCTTTGGCAAAGGGGCGCGCGGAGGGCGGGAGTTCCCGCCCTCCGCGTCTGTTTCACGCATATGGGAAATTTAGCACTCCAGGCTGCCAAAGGCCATACATTTGCCGCTCTTACGGTCAAAGAGCATGATATTGTTCCCGGAGATATCCACGTGGGCTTTGGCTCCAATGGTGAACAGCGTGCTGCCAAAGACGACGCCGGTAAGCAAAAAATCTCCCAGCCGCACCTTGATGGTGGACTCCATGCCGGTGGGCATGGCGCCGTAAATCTCGCCCTCCAGGGCGCCGCCGTCCACAATGTCGATAAATTCCGGGCGGACACCCAGAACCAGGTCCTCGTTGGTGAGGACGGGCTCCTCCTGAAGAGAGAGGTCTTCCTCCTCCACCTTGGCGATGTGGTAGCGGAAGGTCTCGTCCTTGTTGGCCTTTTCCACATAGGACTTTTCGGCGGCCAGCTTTTTATGCTGCTCAGCAAGAAGCGCGTCGTGCTCGTCCCGGGCACGGAACCAGCCGGCAAGATCCAGGGGCCGGGCGGGCTTAAAGACCAGCTTTTGCCCGTCAAACGCCGTCAGCTCCACGGCTCCGTCACTCCGCTGGGCGCCCCTGACCTCCACAAAGTTGATGGAAGGGTTGCCTACAAAGTCCGCCACAAACAGATTGTTGGGCTGATTGTACACCGTCAGCGGCGCGTCGTACTGCTGCAATACGCCGTTGTTGATCAGGCAGATCTGAGTGGCCAGGGTCATGGCCTCCATCTGGTCGTGGGTGACGTAGACAAAGGTGGAGCCGGTTTCCACATGGAGACGCTGGAGCTCATAGCGCATCTCCAGCCGGAGCTTGGCGTCCAGATTGCTGAGGGGTTCGTCCATAAAGAGCACCGAGGGCTCGGGGGCCAGGGTCCGGGCAATGGCCACCCGCTGCTGCTGGCCGCCGGAGAGCTCCGCCGGGTAGCGGTCCATGAACATGCCGATCTTTACAATGCGGGATACCCGGCGGACGGAGAGATCGATCTCCTCCCTGGTGAGCTTTCGGATTTCCAGCACCGGCTTCCCGTTTTCCACCGCCTCAAAATTCTCGTTCAGGTTCTGTGCCTTGCGGGCGGCGTCCGCCTTGGACCGGAGGGCGGCGGCCTCGCCGGATACGTCCCTGCCGGACTCCAGATGGTAGCCGTAGAGCTTTTTGGCGGTGTAGAGGGAGATGGTGAACGCGTCGATGAGCTTGATATAGGCCTTTTTCTCGTCGATCTTTCCGGTTTTGTCCCGGCAGTCCTCCAGGACCTTTACCACCTCGCCGGGATTTTGCAGGATCTCGGCAAGACGGGCGGCGTTTTTGGCCTCAAAGTCCACCTTGGGCAGGGGCTCTTTGATATTGGAAAGACCAAAGGCGATGTTCTGATATACGGTCATGTTGGGCCACAGAGCGTAATTTTGGAACAGAAAGCCCACCTTCCGCTTGTTGGCGGGGACGTTGATGCCCAGGCTGCTGTCGAACACCACCTTGTCGCCGATGGTGATGCGGCCGCTGGTGGGAGTCTCAAGGCCTGCGATCATCCGCAGGGTAGTGGTTTTGCCGCAGCCGGAGGGGCCCAGCAGGGTGACGAAGGAGTTGTCGGCGATGACAAGGTTCAGATCGTCTACGGCATAGAATTTGCCCCACCGCTTGGTTACATGTTCTAATTTGATTTCAGGCATGATGTTATCCTCCTATTCCCTTGTCCAGGCTGGCGCCGGTGACCTTGTTGACCAGCGTGTTGCACACCAGAATGGTGATGATCAAAATCAGGTTGATGCCGCTGGAGAAGGCGTACAGGCCCATTTCGTCGAAGTAGTCCAGAGTGGTGGAGAGAATGAAGCCCTGGGTACACAGCAGCATAAAGAGGGACAGCTCCCGCAGGCAGGTCATAAACGGCAGCAGGTAGCCGCTGATGATGGAAGACTTCTGGATGGGGATGATGATGCGGGTCATTCGCTGGATCCAGGGGATGTTCTGAATAATGGCGGCCTCCTCGATCTCGCCGGAGAGCTGGAGCATGGAGTTTAGCGAGCTGCGGCTGGCAAAGGGGATGTATTTGATGGTGCCCACGATGATGAGCAGGGTGTAGGTGTTGAAGAGGTTCACATATTGGTTGGAGAATAGGATGAAGAAGGCCACGCCAACGGCGATGGACGGCATCAGATATGGCAGGAACGCCACGCCGTTGACATAATTGGCCCATTTACTTCGCCTGTTTTTGGATACGGCGTAGCCGATCAGGGTGCCAATGGTGCCGGCGATGAGGGCGCAGCAGACGCTGACCCAGATGGTGCCCTTAAAGGCCCGCCAGATAGTCTCGTTGTGGAGGATGCCCTTTTGGCCGTACATGCCGTTTTCCGAAACGTTCTCATCCGTGACCCACCACTTGGTGGTGAGATTATCGGTATCTCCCGTGTAGAGGAAGGAGTAGTCGCCGGGATTGGGGAGGAAGGTCTCGAAGGCAAAGGAGACGATGGGGAAGATGCTGGTGAAAAAGGTGATAATCACCAGCGCCAGGGCAATGATGTATTTTCCCGCCCTGCCCAGGTTGATTTTAGAGATCTGGCCGGACTTGCCGGTGACGGTGGTGTAGCTCTTCCGGCTGGTCAGGGAGACCTGATTTAAAAGCATGATGGCCACACCGAAGAACATCATGATAATGGCCAGGATACTGGCCTCTCCGGTGTATTTGGAGTTCAGGGAGACGTATTTGGTGGAGAGGGTGGTGAGTCCCAGGTAGTGAGGCACCGGATAGGAGCCCATAGAGCTGCCGAACACCAGCAGAATTGTGGAGAGGATAGCGGGCTTTACCATGGGCAGCGTTACCTTGCACATGATCTTCCACTTGGGGGTGTCCAGAATAGTGGCGGCCTCTTCCAGATTGGCGTCCATATTGCGGAAAATGCCGCCGATGAGGATGTAGGCAAAGGGGGCGTAGTGCAGGCCCAGCACCACCAGGCTGGGGAACAGCCCCTGGCACCACCACAGCGGCATGTTGACGCCCAGGGTGGCTGCCAGCAGCCCGTTGGAGGTGCCGGTAACGGCGTTGGAGTTAAACAGGTTCTGCCACACCACGGCCAGCGTCCACTGGGGCATGATGTAGGGAAAGATGAAAATGGAGCTGAGGTATTTTCGCCAGGCCAGGTTGGTCCTGGTGATCAGAAAAGCGAAAATACCGCCGAACAGAATGGATACCACACAGGTGCCCACCGCCAGATACACGGTGTTCAAAAGGGGTGTCCAGAGGTTGGTCTTTGCCAGGCGGCTGGTGAACAGGTCGATATAGTTCACCACTGTGTAGCCGGAGGCCTGACCGGTGAGATGGGCGTCGATGGTGCCGGGATGGATCTTGAAGGTGTCCTCCACAATGGCGACAATGGGGGCCACGGTGGTCACCGTCAACACAATGCCCATCAGCACTAAGATCACGTTGTGGGGCTTGGAAAAGAAGGTTTTTATTTTATTGAGCAGGATGGCGGACCCACTCGCCCGAAGGGGTGTTGACTGGTTCATAGCGCGCGCCTCCTAACTTTCTGCGGCAACGGGGACGCCGGCCTGGCGCAGCGCCCTGCGCAGTTGGGAGATATCGTCCCTGTACTGAAACGCCTGTATCCCGCACCAGCGGGCAGCTTCAACGTTCATACGGGAGTCGTCGATAAAAAAGCAATCGCCGGGAGCCAGGCCGAATCGGGAGAACATCCGCCGGAAGATCTCCGGGTCCGGCTTTTGCAGTTTTTCTTCAAAGGAGAGGATGGCCCCGCTCATCAGCGGCCAGGGGGCGATCCGGTCCCGGAAACGGTAAAACCGGGACGAGGTGTTGGACAGGATGTACAGCGGAAATCCCAGCCGGTGCAGCTCCGCCGCCAGGGTCTCCGTCTCCGGCTTGGGGATCAGATAGCGGTCCCAGTCCGCCAGCAGCTTTTCCGCAGCCGCCTGCAGGCGCAGGGGCAGGCGGCTGCAGATGGCGGAGAGAACCTGCTCCTCCGGCATGCCCCGGTCCATGGCTACCCAGTCCGGGGCATCAAAGAATTCCTGGTGCAGCAGCCGGGCGTCTGCATCGTTTTCGGCGAAGGCCGCCGTCAGGGCGTGGGTCTGAAAATCCATCAGCACCCCGCCAATATCAAATATCACCGCTTTGACCATAGATATCATCTCCTTGCGGCGTCCGTCAGGGAACCGCCGGTATAAGAAGAGGTCCGGGGCGCGCGTCCGCGCCCCCCGGACCCGATTGGGTTGTTTGGCAAAATGCCGGCCTGCAGTTTTGCGGAAGATCAGCCTGCGCTGTACTTGGTCAGCATCTCAATCCAGCTGCCCACAGTGAAGGAGACGGAAGCGCAGTACTCGGGATCCTCCAGCACCAGCTTGCCGTCGGTGGTCCACCAATCGTAGCCGCGGTCGTTCTTGGCCTCAAACTCCACAGTGGTGCCGTCTTCGGCCATGCCGCCCTTGGAGTGGCCATACTGGGCCTCGGTGCCCTCGGCAACGGTGGGGTTGGAGGAGTAGCCGCCCATATCCTTGCCCCAGGCGGAGAAGCCGTCTACAGTCTCGGTCATGTAGGCAATAAAGGCACAGGCGGTCCAGGGCAGGGGGCTGTTGTCGGTGACAAACAGATAGTGGCAGTAGCCATAGCCGCCGATACCGGTGTAGCCGTCGTCATAGGCGGCCACGTTGATGTTGTTGACGGACACGGAGCTGGACTCCTCCACAGAGCGCAGCTTGGAGTACACCAGAAGACCGAACTGGTCGGTGGCGGACTTGTCGACCAGGGTGTTGCAGATGGGGCCGTCGTCGGTCTGGGCGTTGTAGCTCTCCACCCACAGCTTGATCCAGGCCAGGGCATACGCGCCGTCGGCGCCAAGGCCCAGATCGGCGGCCTCGGACTCCATAGCCTTGATGGTGGGCTGGAAGTAGGCCTGCTCGTCGGCCGACAGGGCGTTGAAGGCGTCCTTCAGCCAGCCGGCATAGGTGTCCTCGGTGAGCATGTACAGGAAGTTCTTGCCCACAATCTCGGAGTCAATGTCCATGTACAGGCCGTGTTCGCCCTCGGCCACAAAGTCCCAGCAGTTGTCATAGCTCTTGGAGCCGGTGTTGTTGTACATAAAGACCTTGTTCAGGGTCTGCAGGGCGAGGTATCCGTCATAGGCGTCGGCGGAGGTGTTGTTGGCCTCAGCCCATTCCTTGGGGATAAAGGTGTCCAGAATGCCGGTCTGGACCATCTTGCTCTCGATCTGGTTGCCGTCCTGAATCAGCGTCATGGCGAAGGTGCCCTCGGGCTTCAGGGAGTCGGCGGTGAGCTGGTCGAAGATCTTGTTGTTCTTGGGCTGCTGCCAGTCAAACTCCATGCTGTAGCTGGGGTCGATGGTCTGCAGATACTCGATGAACAGGGGCAGGGCGCTTTTGCCGCGGCTGGAGTTGCCCACGCCGAAAAACGTCTTTCCGTTGGACTCCTCAATGGCTTTCTGGGCCAGCTCTTCCAGCGTCATGCCCTCGGCCTCTTTGATGATTTTCTGGGTGGCGGTCAGGTTCTCGTCCGCGGGGGCGGGGGCGGGGTCCTGGGAGTCGCCGCCGGTCTGCGCGGGGGGTGTGTTCTCCGGTGCGGGGGCGTTGTTGTTGCCGCCGCAGGCGGTGAGGGCAAACAGCATGACCAGCGTCAGCAACAGTGCAGAGATTCTTTTCATTTCAATTCCTCCTTCGGTGTTTTTCACAAAGCACGGCCCAAAGAGATTGTGCCGGTTGTTAATTTTATTGTATGAGATGGCGGGAAAAAATAACAGGGGACAAATCTGCGTTTTTTTGCTGACTTCTGATATTTTTGTAAAAATTTGATGAAAAGAGGGGAGAGGATATGGTATACTGTGGGCGAAGATCTACAAATCTGTTCCGCGGACAGGGAGGGGGCCTTTTGTGAAGGGAAAACGCTTGCCGGCACTTCTGCCGGCGCTGCTGCTGACAATCATGGCGGGCTGCGGGCCAAAGGGACCGGACACCGCCGTGTATGCCCCGGCGGAGGGGGAGCGGCTGGTGATCTACACCTCCCACAAAGAAGAGGTCTATCAGCCTATTGTCAAGGAGTTTGAACAGCGCACCGGTATTTGGGTGGATGTGGTGGCCGGCGGGACCAACGAGCTGCTGGAGCGCATCCAAAAGGAGGCGGACAGCCCGGCGGCAGATGTGATGTTCGGCGGCGGTGTGGAGAGTCTGGCGTCCTATCGGGACTGCTTTGCGCCCTATACCTGCGCCGAAGCGGAGGAGATTCAGGACCGGTTTCGGGACCCGGAGGATCTGTGGACGCCTTTTTCCGCCCTGCCGGTGGTGCTGGTGTACAACACCAAGCTGGTGCGGCCCGGTCAGGTGGGGCGGTGGAGCGACCTGTTTTCCTCCCAGCTGCGGGGGAGGATCGCCTTTGCGGACCCGGCAGTGTCCGGCTCCAGCTTTACCGCGCTGGCCACGCTGCTGCAGGCAGTGTCCGGCGAGGACGAGCGGCTGCTGCAAGGCCTTGCGGAGAATCTGGGCGGACGGCAGCTGGAGGGCTCCGGCGAGGTGGTGCAGTCTGTGGCCGGCGGCACGGACCTTGTGGGCGTAACGCTGGAGGAGACTGCCTTAAAGCGCATTGCGGCGGGGGATAACATCGCTCTGGTCTATCCGGAGGAGGGCAGCAGCTGTGTGCCGGATGCCAGCGCGCTGATCCGCGGGGCGGCCCACAGTGAAAACGCCAGGCTTTTTCTGGACTTTACCGCCAGCCGGGAGGTGCAGCAGCTGCTGACGGAGGAATTCTGCCGCCGCCCCGTGCGGCGGGACGTGGAGACCACCGGTCAGATGACGCCCCTTGCCGAGATTCCCATGGCGGCGTATGATGTGGAGTGGGCCAGCGGCCATCGGGACGCCCTTTTGATGACCTGGGCCTTTTACCTTGGAGAGGGGGGAGAGGCATGAGGCGGGCCGCCAGGCCCTCTTTTCGGCGGCGGCTGTTTGCGGGGTTTCTGGCCTCGTCCCTGATCCCGCTGCTGGCGTGCTCCGCCCTGATGCTGCAGGTCTTTCGCCTGCGTATGGCCGCGGAAGCGGAGCGGGAGATGGTGGAGCAGCTGGATGCGGTCTCCCGCGCTATGGACACGGTGTTCGGCGCCTTTTCCCAGACGGCCGCCCGCCTGCAGGGCAACCCCATCGTTGCGGAGGCGCTGGCGGGCCGGGCGGAGGAGGATACGCTGGTGAACAGCGAGCTGTTCAGTGCCGCCGGAGAGGCCCGGCGCTATGCCGGCTTTGACCTGTATGACCTGCAGGGCCGGTGGCGGTATTCCACCCAACAGGCGCCGGGGGAACAGACGCTGCCCACCGGCTGGGGTGTGCTGCACGCGGCGGCGGAGCGGGGAGAGGCGCTGCGCTTTGTGGCCTGTGAGGATGTGACGGACACGGCCTCCCCGCTGCTTCAGGGGGCGGCGCTGCTTACGGACGGCATGGGCCGGCGGTGCGGATACCTTTTGATCAGCGTGCACTACGCCGGCTTCCGCCAGCTGCTGGAGGGCAAGTACGGCGCGCAGAACCAGCTGGTGCTGCTAAGCCCCTACTGGCGGCCGGTGTACTGTGTGCAGCCCTCCCTGGCGGACGCGCTGGCGCCCCGGCTGCGAAGCAGGCTGCTGGCGGGCCAGGAGCTGAACGACCCGGCGGAGGGGTATCTGTACGCCGTTTCCCGCCATGACGCCAGCGGCCTGTGTCTGGTGCTCCGGCGGCCCCAGGTCTTCACCGGAGAGACCGTGCGGATCCTTTACACGGTCAGTCTGGGGTGCGCGGTGGTCTGTGTGGCGGTGTCCGTTTTAATGAGTCTTACGTTAAGCAGGCAGATGTACCGGCCTATCCGGCGGCTTCGCCAGGGTATCGGCGAGGTGGGGCGGGACAATCTGGACGTGTATGTCCCGCCGGAGCGGGGGGACGAGCTGGGTGAGCTGTCCCAACAGTTCAACGGCATGGTGGAGGCCCTGAGGCGAAACCGGGAGGAGCTGGTGGAGAATCAGCGGGAACTGAACCAGGCCCAGATCCGGATGCTCCAGGCTCAGCTGAACCCCCACTTTCTCTGCAACACGCTGGACACCATGAAGTGGATCAGCAAGATCAACAAGGTGCCCCAGGTGGCGGTCATGTCCACCAATCTGGCGGATATTCTGCGCTTTTGTATCTCTCCCGCGGAGTTTACCACGCTGCGGCGGGAGGCGGAGATCCTGGAGCGGTATATCGAGATCCAGAAGATCCGCATGTCCGGGTCCTTTACCTTCTCGGTGGACTTGCCGGGCGCGCTGGATGACTGCCTGATTCCCAAGATGATCCTGCAGCCCCTGGTGGAAAACGCCATTCTCCACGGGCTGGAGGGTGTGGAGAACGGCGCGGTGCGGGTGGCGGCCCGGGAGGCGGAGGGGATGCTGCGGATTACGGTGCGGGACAACGGAGCGGGTCTGCCGCCGGAGCTTGCCGCCGGGCGGTATCGCAGAGGGGCGTCCGCCGGACATCATCTGGGCCTTTACAACGTGGATACGATTTTAACGAAATACTATGGGGACGGCTGCGGGCTGTTTCTGGAAAACGGACCGGAGGGCGCCGGAGCCGTGGTGACGGCGGTGCTGCCGGTAAACCGGGAGAAGGAGGGCAAATGTTAAAGGTTCTTGTGGTGGAGGATGAGGAGATGATCCGCAAGGGCATTGTCCTGGCGGTGGACTGGGCGGCGCTGGACTGCGTGGTGGTGGGCGAGGCCGCCAACGGTCTGGAGGCCCTGAAGGCGGTGGAGCGGCTGGACCCGTCGCTGATTATTACCGATTTGAAGATGCCGCAGATGGACGGCATTGAGATGCTGCGCCGGCTGCGGGAGCAGGGTAACAACGTGTATGTCATCATCCTGACCGCGTATGACAGCTTCACCTATGCCCAAAGCGCCCTGCGCCTGGGGGCGGTGGATTTTTTGCTCAAGCCCTTTCACGACGGGGACCTGGAGCAGGCGGTGACCGCCCTTCACCGGCGGCTGGACGCTGCCCCGGGAGCGGCGATTGTCTCCCCGATTTCGGGACTGAAAAAGGGGGATAAGAGTAAATATGTGCTGGAGGCCATGGATTACATCGGGACTCATTACAACGACCCCAATATCAGCATTGGAGCCATCGCCCAGCACCTGGGGTTAAGCGAGGGTCATTTGAGCCACACCTTTAAAAAAGAGACGGACTACACACCGCTGAATTACCTCACCCGCTATCGCATCCACAAGGCCATGGAGCTGCTGCGGGACTGCCGGGTGAAGGTATACGAGGTGGCGGAACAGGTGGGCTACAGGGACATCACCTATTTCTCCGCCACCTTTAAAAAGCTGGTGGGCATGTCCCCCTCTGAGTATCAGGACACCAGCCGTTAAAAGGCGGACATAGGAGGCGTTATGAAGTATACGTATCTGCCGGAGACCCACGGCGATTTTATATGGGCGGTGGTGGGTTCTCCCTGGGGATTGGCGGCAATCTATTTGGCGGCGGTCAATGTTGCGGCATTTTTGATCTTTGGCGTGGACAAGTGGAAAGCAAGGCGAAAAGAGACCCGCGGGGCCGTTCGCCGGGTGCCGGAGAGAACGCTGTTTCTGCTGGCGGCCCTGGGCGGCAGCGTGGGGGCGCTGCTGGGGATGAAGGTCTGGCGCCATAAAACGCTGCACAGGACCTTCCGCTTCGGTATCCCGGCTATTTTGGTTTTGCAGATCGCGCTTTCCGTGGGGCTCTGGCTCTGGTTTGGAGGAAGCCGGTAGGGAAAGAAGAGGGCGGCTGAATGAAAATGAAAACAGAGAAACCCCTCAAGCCGTGAGGCTTAAGGGGTTTCTCATGGTAAGCCCGCCCACTTTAGATGTTATTGCTTTTTTGCAACACAAGTGAATTCACGAATCTTTTTGGGAATACCGCTATTGGTATAATTAGCAAATACCTTGAATTGAAATAATGATATCATTAGAGGCAAAAATAATCAGGCTTAAAGCTTGTATCCTGCTGGTCGGTCAAAAGTTCAAGCAATCTCAAGGCGGAGCTGATTCTGTAACTGATCGGAGGGTTAAGTGAAATTCAGCAAGAACCATTGGCAAATAAGCTCTCCATTTTCTTCGGAATGTTCGGCGTCGCACATGATGGTTCTTATTTCCCCATCCTTGTGCCGTACACAAAATCCGATGCTTCCACCGTACTCTGTTT
>CATNDT010000092.1 GCA_950097035.1 uncultured Oscillibacter sp. | reverse complement strand
TTCGCACCGTTACGGTGGTCCCCACTTCCTGGCGGCTGGACAACGTCAGTCCATAGGGCGGACCAAACAGCAGCCGCAGCCGCTCGTGGACCGTCACCAGGCCGAAGCCCACCCGCTCCCCGGTCTCCAGGGCCCCCTTCAGCTCCGCCAGCCGCTCCGCCGCCATGCCTGCGCCGTCGTCCGTGATCTGAATGAGAATATCCGTCCCCTCCGGGCGGCTGGTAACATAGATGCAGCCCTTGCCCCGCTTGCGCTTGATGCCGTGGTACAGGGCGTTTTCCACCAGAGGCTGGAGCGTCAGCTTGGGAAGCCTGGCCCTTTGCAGGCCCGGATCGATACTGATGGTATACTCCAGAATATCCTGATAGCGGGCCTGCTGGATCTGGAGATAACTGCGGACGTGCCGCTCCTCCTCGCCCAGGGTGATGACATCCTCGCCGCGGCTCAGGGAGTGGCGGAAAAAGTCCGAGAGGTTGGAGACCATCTCCACCGCCGCCTGGGGCCGGTCTGCCTCGATGAGCCAGATGATGGTGTCCATGGTGTTGTAGAGGAAGTGGGGGTTGATCTGGGCCTGGAGCAGCGCCAGCTCAGCCCTGCGAAGGCTGGCCTGCTTCTGGGTAATCTCCCGGATCTGGGCGTTAATCCGGGAGATCATCTGCTCCATGCCCTCGCTGAGGATGCGGATCTCATAGGTCTCTGACCGGACCGGCTCCCGAACCGTCAGGTCCCCGCCAATGACATCCTCCGCCCGGCGGCTGAGATCCACCACCGGCTGCGTGACAGACCGGGCCAGGCGGACGCTGTACCGGACCAGCAGAAGAATCAGGGCGGCCGCCAGCGCCAGCACCAGGCAGATCTCCGCCGCGATCTGCCGGGAGATTTGCCGCTGAAGCAGATTCAGCTGAACGGACTCGCAGTAGAGATAGTTATACATGTACTCCTGAATCATGGCGGTGAGCACATAGACGTTGTTCTCCAGCTGCATCTGCCGCTCATCGTAGCTTTGGGTCTGCTCGATCTGATAGATCTTCTCCTCCAGGTTCTCGCACAGGTCCAGCACACTGGTAACGGCCCGCAGGCTGTCCTTCTGGCTGGTGGTGGTCAGCAGGTCCCGGGCCAGGTCCTGGGCCGCCTCCACCTCCTCGATGGGCAGCCCCTCTGAGTACTGACTCTCAATGACATAGTAGTACATCTTCAAATCGATGTTCTCCTTGAAGTTCTGGTTGAACTCCGAGGCGGTGGTCACATTGTACAAAAAGTTATTGTACTGGCTGTTGTGAACCAGCACCAGCGCCAGCATCACCGCCAGAACCGCCGCCAGAAACACGCAGAAAATCACCACCAGACGGCGCATCCGGCTCTGGATAGAATCCCGGCGGTTCATGAGCGCCGTCCTCCCCCGCGATAGTCCCGGGGCGTGCAGCCCTGGGTCTTCTTGAAGAGAAAGCTGAAATAGTGGGGGTCCTTATACCCCACCGCCGCGGCCACCTCGCCCGAGCGCTTGTCCGTGGTGCGCAGCAGATTTTTCGCCAGATCCATCCGCTTACCGGTGACATACTCCGTAAAGGTGACGCCCATTTCCTGGCTGAACACTGCGGAGAGATAGTTGGCTGAGATGTTCACCTCCCGGGCCACCTGATTCAAAGAGAGGGTTTCGTCGGTAAAGTGGCGGTCGATATAGGCCACGGCCTGCTTGAGCAGGCTCCGAAACTGGCTGTTGGCCGCCTGGTCCCGCAGCTCTATCACCCGCAGCAAAATAGCGGAGAGGTAGTCCTTCAGGTCCGCGGCCGTCACACTCCGCCCCACCATCTCCAGGCAGGTCAGGGGGGCGAAGGCCTCCTGCCGGGTTACGCCCAGGGCGGCGGCAAACCGGGCCGCCGTGAAGCGGACGGAGAGCATGAGGTACTGGCAAAAGGGCTTGGAGCCCAAAACCTCCTCCACGCTGTGGAGATACTCATCGGCAAAGCTGGGGACCTCCCGGGCGCTGGCACTTTGCATCACCCCGGTGAGGATGGCCGGGTCCACCTTCCCCGCATCCAGCTGATCCAGCTGGCAGTCGCTGCCGGTGCCGGTGAGGAAGCTGACGGTGTCTGCCGTCAGCACGTGCTGCTGGGGAAGGATGTGGCGGTAGGCCCACAGGCGGGAGACCTCCTCAAAGCAGGCGGGCAGGGTGCTGAGCCGCTGGGTGGGCCGTCCCACGGCCACATACCAGCTCTGCTCCGGGGCGTAGGCCTCGTACCGGCCCCGAATGGTATCCACACAGCGCCGGGAGAGCTCCTCCATTCGGGCGGTGTCCCCTTTCAGCAGCACCGCGTAGGTGGTCAGATTCCACCGTAGAAGAACATACTCCGGGTACTTGAGAAAATGCTCCAGCAGAGCGTCCCGCAGCCGGGCCCCCGGCTCCGAATAGCCCTCCGCCGAGGCAGAGCTCTCCGGCAGTACGGAGAACAGGGCAATGGTGTAGCACTGGGCCCGGAGATCGATGTCCAGCCTGGCCGCCGCCTCATAGATCTGCTGCACCGACAGCTGCCCTGCCACCATCCGCTCAAAAAACACCCGGCGGGTGTACTGCTCATATTCCTCTGCCTCCCGATGGAACTGAACCAGATAGCTCCGGCTTGCCCGCTCCCCCTCGATCTTCTCCCTGATCTCCTCCAGCACGCCCAGAAGGGCGTTTTTCGTGATGGGTTTCAGCAGGTACCGCTCCACGCCGATGCTGATGGCCTGCTGGGCGTACTCAAAATCGTCATAGCCTGAGATGATGACGATCTTCATCTCAGGAAATTCCCGGTTGACCAGCTCACTGAGGGCCAGCCCGTCCATAAAGGGCATTCGGATATCGGTGATCAGCACATCCGGCTTCACCTGGCGGATCAGGGGCAGCGCCATCTCCCCGTCACCGGCCTCCCCGGCAAAGGTGTAACCACACCGGGCCCAAGGGACCGTGTCCCGCAGGGTCTCGCGGATAATGCTCTCGTCCTCCACCAAAAAAACACGCAGCAAAGTAATCCCCCCTCCAAATCTCCGCTCTGTTACATTCATACTGCGGCATTGGAGTTGATCCTGTCGATCACCGCTTTGATTCCCATCCACAAAGACAGGTCGGTGAACACCTCCACCACACTGCCCTGATCGGTGAAAGGTGGTCCCTGGAGAACAGACAAGTCCTTCATCATACCGTTATGCACAATATACTCTACAATCTGGTTGACAAAATAAATTTGCCGGCTGTCCAGATTTGCGTTATTGAGGTAATCCGAAAAGGCCTCTTTCGCCGCTTTCATGTCCAGGCCCACAATCTCCCGGACGAACTCCCCCAAAGGCTTGGCACCCAGTTCCGCTTCATAGTCCTCTTTCGAGCCCACCTCACTCCAGAGAATACGTTCCAGCGCCCCAACCTCCTCTTGTGTCAGCGGGACGTTTCCCTTTAACTTGGCAATCACCGCCTCGTCCTGGTGCTGACGGACATAGAACTCCGCCTTGGCCCTGTAGTTCTGCAGGTCGTCGCTCTCCAGCTCTGACTTCTTCCAGTCCATGGCCAAAACTTCATCGTCAAAATCGGTGGTATAGCGGGCTAATTCCACAGGGATGTATTTGATCAAATCCCGCAGGCTTTCCCGGATGTACTCAAACTCGTTGATCCCCGCCTCGTCCAGATAGTTGGTATGGAGGATCCTGTCAATCAGCGGAGCCTGGGCCTGAATGGCCGGGATGTTGGCCACACCGGCAACTCCCCGCACTTTTTTCAGCAGATCGTTCCGGGCCCGGGTATACCTCTCCCCCGCCAGATAGGCCAGCTCAATGCCGTAAATCAGGGCATCGAACCGCACCGCCTTGGGGTTGTCTCTGTCCGGGGTAATCAGAGGGGCCAGCTCCTCCGCAACATGAAGGGTATCCTCATAGTTGAGGGCAGTATAGCTCTCCACGTTGGAAAACCGCTCCACATAGCGCAGGTGCTGGCGGACGGCAAAGTTCTCCCGGTTCAGTTCCCGCACTTTGCTTAACAGCTCCTCCACCAGCTTCCGGCGGAAAACAGATAATTCCCCGGTCTGATAGTTCAGATCCTGGAGCTTGTATACGATTTGGGCCTTCAAATTGAAAATGGCCCCCTGTAGGGCGATCCGGCTGGCGGCAGGCCTGCTTTTGCCCATGCGGAAAAACTCAAAATTCCCACAGAAATCGAAGATATAAAACTTCTCCTTGTCCGCCCCGTCCAGCAGACCGGAGCACAGCCGGGTTCCACGGCCGATCATCTGCCAGAACCTGGCCTTGCTCATGACCTTCTTGAAAAGCACCAGATTCAGCACCTCGGGCACATCGATACCGGTGTCCAGCATATCCACGGAGATGGCGATCTGGGGCAGCTTTTTCGGGTCGGAGAACTCGTCGATAGCGCTTTGGGCGTAGGTCACGTAGTTGTCGATAACCTTGGCATAACCGGTCAGATGGGGGTATTCCCGGCCGAAAATCTCCAGAATTTTCTCCGCATGGCGGTGGTTCTTGGCGAAAATAATGGTCTTGCCCAGCTTCTCGCCGTAGTCGATTTTCAGGCCGTTGGTCATCAGGATGTGCAGGACCTCTCGGATGGTGTCCTCGTTGAACACCCACTCATTCAGGGCAGAGGAGCTGATTTTTTCGGGCAGCTCACCGTTCTCGTCCCCGAAGGTACTCTCGTAGGCCGCCTTGTCCCCGGGGGACAGGTCGTCGTAGGTGATGCCCTCCTCCAGAAACTTCAAGCGGGTCTCCACCGACAGAAAATCCACCAGAAAGCCGTCCGCCACCGCCTGGGCCAGCTCGTAGCCAAAGGTGGGCTCGCCGTTTCCCAGCTCGAAGACCTCGTAGGTGTTCTTGTCGATCTCGTCCTTTGGCGTGGCGGTGAGGCCCACCAGCGGAGCGTCAAAGTAGTTAAAAATATCCCGGTACTTGTTGTAGATGGAGCGGTGGGCCTCGTCGCAGATGACCAAATCAAAGTGTCCGCAGGTGAACAGCTTGCCCTGCTCATCCTGCACCGCGTCGATGCAGTTCATCATGGTCTGGTAGGTGGAAAAGACGCAGTGGGCGGCGGCGTTGTCCTTCTCCTCGCACAGGTTGGTGACGGACAAATCGGGCAGCAGGTTGACAAAGCTGCGCTTGGCCTGGGTGACCAGGGAATTCCGGTCGGCCAGAAAGAGAATATTTTTCACCCAGCCGTGCCGGAGGAGGATGTCGCACAGGGCGATCACCGTCCTCGTCTTGCCGGAACCGGTGGCCATGACCAGCAGGGCTTTGCGGCGGTTACGGCGGTCAAAACTGCCGCACACCGCCTTGATGGCGCTCTCCTGATACCAGCGGCCTGCGATGTTCCTGTCCACCGCCGCATGATCCAGGCTTGTCCGCATGGCGCGCAGGTTAAACAGCTTTTCCAGGTCCCGCCTGGAGTAGATGGCCGCAACCTCCCGCTCCGGATAGACGCCGTCGTCCAGGCGGGTGTCGAAGCCGTTGGTAAGGAACACCACCGGGCGGCGGCCGTACTTTTTCTCCAGAATGTCGGCGTACAGCTTGGCCTGCTGGCGGCCTTTGGACACGTCCACACAGGTGCGCTTGGCCTCGATCACCGCCAGGGGGCGGCCGTCGTCGCCGCAGAGTACGTAATCGGCAAATCCCACCCCTGACTTGTTGGGCATCCCGGACAGCTCCACCTCGCCCAGCCAGTCCTGCCCCTCGGTCCAGCCGGCGTCCAGAAGCATGGCGTCGATGTAGATTTTCCGGGTCTGGTACTCGGTGAGCTCCAGGGGCTTGGGCACGTATGTCTTCTCCTGCTCCTCCCGGCGGGCGGTGAGTTCCGCCTTCAGAGCCCTGTTCTCGGCGATGAGGGCCTCAAGGTCCACGTCGGGGGTAATCGGAGCCGGAATCGGGGCGTCAGGCCGTTTTACCAGCAGCGAGCGGTCAAACTGCCCCTCGGTGTAGTCCTCGGCGTAGAAATAGGCCAGCTGATCCAGAAATATGTACAGGTTCTCCAAACACAGCTCCGCCTGCTGGCGGTTCAGCGGCTTCCCCGCGTGGGCGGCGGCGTTTCCCAGCCGCCGGATCAGATCCATCCGCCGCCAGACGTCCGGGCCCACGATGTCCCGGAACTCCCCGGTGTTCATCAGGTTGACCAGGTTGTCCTGCCAGGGCATGGTCAGCGCGCCATCCACCGAGTACATCCACTTCACCCCGCACTCCATCGCCCGCCGGCAATTCATCACGCAGGCGGTCAGATCGATGTGCAGAATTTTCTCCGCCGCCACGGCCGCCTCTGCAAAAGGGGCAAAGCGGGGGTCGGTGAGGAGGAAGTCGAAGTTGGTCATAATATCACCCTAAATTATTCTCCAAAGCCCAAACATTTGTTCCAAAACAACTCTTGACATTTCAGGTACAATCACATATACTAAAAATAGAAAGAACGTCGCCGGAGTAACGCGAGGGTGTTTCACCAGCATGCTTGTCATGTGGCAGTCGCGCCGGGGGTTCTTTCTTTTTTCATGCAGGCATAGTGACATTTAAGTTCATTTAAAGTCGGCTTCATGTTTTCTGAAAAATATTTTAGACCATATCGTTCCATTCTGCCATTATAACGGTAGATGTGATTTTCTAACACCTTGAAATAACACGGGGCCCTCATTCCCCAACCATTAATTTCATATGCTAAAAAAGTGGTAGTTGCACATACATCCGCCAACTGCAATAAATCCCAGCTGTTCGCTGTTTTTGCTGATATTTTTCCAAACACATTGGGAACAATTTGGTTATCCGTGAAGGGAATCAGCTTATCTTGAATATAAGTGATAAGTTCACCGTCTCGTGAAGTCCCGCGTGCAGATAAAACAATATCGCCAATCCTGTTTGTATCTCTGAGAAACCAAGATACTCTTTCTAACAGCATCCTGCATATGTAGTTGTATGCAGTCGCTGATGAAGCTGCCATGGCCAGATTTAACTTGCTAGTATCAACAACTATATTTATATGTGAAGCTTTCACCTTCAAACCCTCGCACAATGTAGGCCCGTTTCATAAAATCGGGTATTTTCTTTAAATGTATTTCATTCACATTAAGCCTGCTTTTGATTTTTGACATGGTCGTCCGTATAGCCCGCTCTTCAGTTTTATCCACGACTACAGCAGAAAGAACAAACCACTGTGTCCCTCGTTGATATCCAAGATCACCGGCCTCATCAATGTACACTGTGCAATCGCTCACAACAACTTCACATCACCCAAAATACTCCTGCATCAGCGATTTTTTCAGCACTTCCAGTTTATCCAAACTCTGCTGGATTGTCAACTTTTGAATCTCAATCTGTCGCACAAAGTTGGAAAACTCGTTTTGTAAACAGAACGGAGGACAAATCATTGGTAGTGATCTTACAAAGCCTTGGTTAGCCATTTTAAATTTCCCGTTGCCTATTTCTTGAAACTTGCTGTACAAAAATTGAATTACAAAAAATACAAATTCGGATGTGAATTGTTTATTTGCAACTACATCTAAAGCAGCAATATTTTGGTTTGTAGCCGTAGAAAATTGCAACAATGCTACTTTTCCAATCGTTGCCCCAACCAACGCTACAAGTACAGTACCAGATTCAAACACTTTCGCCGATGATTGTTCAAGCCCAAGCCCTGTGATAAATTTTCCATTGTTTTCATATAGGATGGCATCATTGCACATATTTGATCCTATCCACGAAATCGTTCCATTTTCCCAAAATTCTGGTCTCGTTGTTGATGGAGTTCCCCCGCTTGTTACAGAAAATTGTTCTCCCACACTCGATAATGCCCATCTGCCGTTCACATCTAAAGGATCCCCAAACATCTCCACAAACCGCGCTTTGACCAGTTCATCCAGTTTGGATAGCTGCTGTTTGCGAAGGGAAATCAGGTCACGGAGTTTATCCAAAATTGTAGCATATTGCTTTTGCTCTTTGATAGATGGAAGCGGTATTTCAATGATCTCAACAATACTCTTTGATATTTCTTTAAATGTTGCACCACGCCCCAGCGAATTAAGATAATCTGTCCTATCTTTCAAAAACCAGAAAAGATATTTGTTATGTATTTTGTCGGAGCAAATCAAGTTTTTAAATCCCTGATTGCAATACATTTCCACACCAGCAATCGCTACTTTTCCAATAGGGGCACGTGACGACAACAAAACTGTACCGGCTGGAAATGATTTCAAACTACTTTCTTTAACCGCTCGTTCTGTTATTTTCCTTTGGCTCTCATAAATAATTGGTGTTTCATCGTTCAATTCCGCAGGTGTAACCCAGTTAATATCTCCATCCCAATATTCAGGAATATTACTTTTCGGGGTAGTTCCGGAAACTATTTCACATATATCCCCCAATCTCGCCATCACACCATCCCCTCCAGTTCCTCCAGCCCCTTCTGAATCTCCGCCTCCAGCTGGCGCAGCTGGGCGAAAATCTCGCTGGTGGGCGGGTACTCCACGGGCACGTACTCGGTCTTTTTGTACTTGTTGATGGACAGATCGTAGCCGTTTTCCACAATCTCCTCCCTGGGCACCAGGAAGGACTGCTCGGTGCGCTCCCGGGCCTCCTCTCCGGCCAGGTCATGGAACCGGGCGACGATATCGGGGATATCGTTCTCCGCCACGGCGGTGCGCTTGTCGTCCAGCGAAAAGCCGTCCGAACGCATATCGTAGAACCACACCCTGTCCGTCCCGCCGTGGCCGGTTTTGGTGAAGATGAGCACCCCGGTGGACACCCCGGCGTAGGGCTTGAACACCCCGGAGGGCATGGAGATAACCGCCTCCAGGCGGTGGTGGTCCACCAGCTCCCGGCGAATATCCCGGTGGGCCCTGGAGGACCCGAACAGCACGCCGTCCGGGACGATACAGGCGCACCGCCCGCCCACCTTGAGCATCTTCAGGAACAGGGCCAAAAACAGCAGCTCAGTCTTCTTGGTCTTGCACAGCTTCAGCAGGTCGGCGGACACGATATCGGCGTCCAGGCTGCCCTTGAAGGGGGGATTGGCCAGAATGAGGGAGTATTTTTCCCGGTCCGGGTTCTGGTCGGACAGGCTGTCCCGATACTCAATGGTGGGGTTGTCCACCCCGTGGGTCATCATGTTCATGGCTCCGATACGCAGCATGGTGCGGTCCATGTCAAAGCCGTGGAACATACCGTTCATGTAGTGGGCCTTTTTCTCCCGGTTGAAGAAGATCTCCTCCTTGCGGTTGGCCTTCAGGTACTCCCCCGCCGCCACCAGGAAGCCCGACGTGCCGCAGGCCGGGTCGCAGATGACCTCCTCCGGGCCGGGGGCCATCAGCTCCACCATCATTTTGATGATGTGCCGGGGGGTGCGGAACTGGCCGTTGACCCCGGCGGTGGCGATTTTGGACAGCAGGAACTCATACACGTCCCCCCGCACGTCGCCGTCCCGGAGCTGGGCCATCTGGGAGTAGATCTCGTCCAGGGCGGTGACCACCTTGTCCAGCATCAGCGGCGTGGGGATCTTGAAAATGGCGTCGTCCATGTACTTGGCGTAGGCGCTGGCCTTGTCAGTGTGGAGGTTCTTGATGAAGGGGAACACCCACTCCTGCACGGTGGCGTACATCTTCCCGGCGGGGAAGTCGTGGAATACCGACCACTTGAGCTGATTGCCCGGAATGGTGCGCTCCCCGATCTGCACCTCCGCCCCGAACATGCTCTCATAGGGCAGGCCCAGCATGGCGCTCTCTTTGGCCCGCAGGTTGTCCGTCTCGTCCAGATCGTGGATGAACATCAGGTAGGTCATCTGCTCCACCACGTCCAGAGGGTTGGTAATGCCGCCTGTCCAAAAAATCTCCCAGAGGGCGTTGATCTTGTTTTTCAGTTCGCCTGTAATCATGTCATTCTCTCCCCGGTTCAAGTATAGGCGATCTCTCGCCACTGAGTTTGTCTCATCATCCAATCCCTCTATATCCATGCTTTTCCGCGTGGCCCAGCAAATAGAGGAACGCAAAGGCCGGGATTCTCAGCATATCCGTCCCGGATCTTGTATTGTGTACGCCGAAGTCGTCCGCATTTTTCGTCACAACCACCGCCGCGGACGCCTCACCGCACAGCTCCGCAATGGCGCCGTCGTCTGCAATCGGCGCTCCTTCCCGATACTTGACCTCGATCAGAATATTGGCAGTATTGGGATAGTCTACCACGATGTCGATCTCTTTTCCCTTTTTGCCGCCCCGGAAGTATCCCACTGACGCGGCCTGCTGGTAGTAAAAGGCCGCCACATGCTTGTAGACAGCCGTCTCCACAATCTTGCCCATCTCCACCGGGTCAGCCAGCAGTCCGTCATCCATCAGCACCGCATTGCGGATAGCCGCGTCCGCGATATAGATTTTGGGACTGGCTTTCAGAACCTTCTTCCCCGCCATGTTTACCGGCCAGCTCTGATAAATCAAATTGGCACTCTCCAGATATTGGATATAATTCTCCACGGTAGGCCGTGAGACACCGCTGAGCTCTCGGGCGATGGCCTCGATTGACACGATTTCAGAGGAAACATTACAGAGGTATAAAAAAATCCGCTCCAGCTCTGTGGCGTTTCGGATGTTATACAGAGAGGGCAGGTCCC
>CATNDT010000091.1:1470-10640 GCA_950097035.1 uncultured Oscillibacter sp. | reverse complement strand
TTCTGGT
Organism: uncultured Oscillibacter sp.; assembly: GCA_950097035.1. Classification (GTDB taxonomy): domain Bacteria; phylum Bacillota; class Clostridia; order Oscillospirales; family Oscillospiraceae; genus Oscillibacter. The sequence goes on along the minus strand of CATNDT010000091.1, from coordinate 10,633 downwards.
GCTTTCTTTTCGTTACGTTGTTTAATTTACAAGGTGCATGCCGCTTTTGGCAGGTGCCATTTACTATACCACAAAGGCGCGGGCTTGTCAACAACTATTTTCAAATCTTTCGGGGATTTTCCAATGTTTTCGACAGCTTTGCTAGAATACCAGAGGAAAAGCCATTTGTCAATAGGAAAATTCAATTTTTCTCAAAAATTTTTCCCGTTTTTTCCACAGCTGGGAGAGTCGGTTTCTCCGCCTCTCCCAGCTGTGAAAGCCGTTATCCACAAGATATTGTGATCTCCTCTGTGGCAACACGCTGCCGAAAGGTTTTATCGTGCTCTACCAGCAGCATTGTGGGCTGAAATTCTAGCAGCAGTTCCTCAATCTGCATACGGGACCACACGTCGATATAGTTCAGCGGCTCATCCCAAATATACAGGTGGGCGCTCTCACACAGGCTCCGGGCGATGAGGGCTTTTTTCCGCTGCCCGGCAGACCAGTCCTCCATATTTTTTTCAAACTGTTCCCGCGGAAAATCCAGCTTTCGTAAAATCGCCAGCAGCAGCGGCTCCTCCGCGCCGCTCTCCTTTATATAGTCCCACAGCGAGCCCCGCAGGCAGGAGGCGTCCTGGGGCACATAGGAGACCGTTAAGCCCGGGCACTTTACCAGCATCCCCTCCCGCGCAATCTCCTCTCCCAGAAGACATTTTAAAACCGTGGACTTCCCGCAGCCGTTGGTCCCGTCCAATGCAATGCGATCCCCCGGCTCCAACCGGAATGTCAGCGGCCCGCAAACCCTCTTCCCGCCGTAGAAGAGGGAGAGATCCCGGACATCCAGCACCCTTCCCCGCGCCGCCAGAGGCCTCAGCTTTAAGGCCTCCATCCTTTCAAGATCCTTCAAAAGTGCCGCTTTCTCCTCCGCCGCTCTCTGCCGCCGCTCCTCGATGGATTTGCTCCGCTGCATCATTTTGGCGGACTTGTGGCCGATATACCCGCGGTCCGGCCGCAGCCCGCCGTTGCGGGACCCCCGTTTGGTGGCCTCCACCTTGTCGGACCAGCCCGAGGTCTGGGACGCCGCCTGCCGCAGTCGGGCCACCTCCTTTTGCAGCCGGTCGTTTTTTGCCTGTTCAAATGCGTCCCGGCGGCTCTTATTCTCCCACCAGGAGGAAAAGCCTCCGCTCTGAACCTCTACCCCCGTCCGATTCAGCGCCAGCACGTGGTCCACACACCCGTCCAGAAACGCCCGGTCATGGGACACCAGCAAAAACCCCCGCTTTCGCCTCAGATACGCCGCCACCGCCCGCCGCCCCAGGGCGTCCAGGTGATTGGTGGGCTCGTCGATCAAAAGATAACGCGCCTCTCCGCAAAACATCGCCGCCAGCAGCGCCTTGGTACGTTCCCCGTGGGACAGCGTATCAAAGGGGCGGTACAGCGCCTCTGCCTCCACCCCCAGAAGTCCTGTCTCCCGCAGAAGTTCCCACTCCTCCGCCAGGGGGCAGGCGTCGTGCAGCACCTCCATGGTCATGCGGGACGGCTCCGCCGCCTGATTGGGGAAATACGCACACTCCGGCACGCCGGAAATCCGTCCGCCGTATGGATACTCCCCCAGCAGCAGGCGCAAAAAAGTGGTCTTTCCCCGGCCGTTGCGGCCTAAGAAGCCCAATTTCCAATCGGTGTCAAACTGAAAATCAATATGCTCAAATACATTGTGACAGCTGCCCGGATAGGCAAAGGTCAGGTCCTCTACCCGGATCATAGACATATGGCATTCCTCCAAACATAAAAAATGAGCCGCAGGAAAGTCCCACGGCTCATGGCATAACAGAAATGCCCCGCTGTCTAAAGGCGGGCGTCTGCTGTCCAACGGCGCGAAAGGATGAAATTCTCTCCTGCTTCCGGCGATGGACAGACTGCCCCCTTGGAAACCTCCTCCAACGCCCTATCTGTTTTCAGCAGGAAGCAGACTTCATCCTTTCACCCCTCTGCTCTAAATTTCCTGTTTATCATATCAGATTTCGTCCGCGCTGTCAATCAGACATTGAATTTGTCCTTTTTTAATTTGGCCAGATCCGTTGCGGCCAATCAGTACCGGTGATATAATCAAAAAAACACCAGTAGCAGGAGGCAGGAAATGAGCGAAATTTATCGGATAAAATGCGGCACGAATATCGGGTATTGGGAATTCCAATAGGAATGAACGAAAACGACTGTAATTTAATCCCCTCTGTGGAGACAGCTTATCCGATTATGGAATAGACGCACAAATTATCGCTTTACCCGGACATACTGACGGTTCAATTGGAATCGACATAGAGCATAAACATCTGATTGTCGGCGACGCCCTGATGAACATGTTCTATCCCACGGTTTCAATGTTGTACCGCGATAAGGCCGGCATGCTGGAAAGCGCCAAAAAAATCAGCCATACCGGCAGCAGAACTATATATTTCGGCCACGGCAAACCGGTGCCGAACAAGCTATGGACAAAAAACTCTGTACTTTAGCACAGTGTTACGAAAAAACACACCGGAAAATTAAAAGGAGCTCATCTATGAAACACATTTTCAAAGTCCTGGCCCTTGGAATCTGTCTGGGTCTGCTTCTGGCCGTGGTCCGGAGACTGCTTCACATCGACGCCACTCTCTTTATGCGCGGCTATTGGATTATCGCGCTGTCTGCCATAGGGGTGGCCGTGTTGATTAACGTTCTCTACAATCTCTCCTACCAGCAGAAAATGCGCAAAGCCGCCGCGCTGCTGGAGGATGGATGCGCGGAGGAGTATATTGCCAAAACTGAGGCCCTGCTGCAAACAGCCAGGGGACGCGGTCTGCGGAATATCCTGAAAATAAACCTCGCCGCCGGACACATGGAGGCAAAACAGTTCGCCGCGGCCGCCCACATTCTGGAGGAGCTGTCCCACGAGCGCTTTTCCACCGGCGCAGTGAAAATGTGTTACTGTCTGAACCTCTGCATCTGCTATTTTTATACCGCGCAGTACGACAGAGCCAAAGAGCTCTATCAGACAAGCCGGCAGGTCTTTGCACCATTTAGAAAAAATAAAACATACGGCGGCAATATTGCGGAGGCAGATATCCTGGCGGCGATTATGAACGGGCAGTACAGTCAGGCAGAGACGCTGCTTGCCGCGGCACGGGCATCCTGGGATTCCCCCCGCCTGCTGGACGCCTTTGACAATATTGAACGCCTGCTGGCCGATAAACGGCAATGAGGCCGGGGCCCGCCTTGCGCTCTGCCCATGAAGCGGCAAAAAACACAGCCGCTCTTGTGCAAAATCCCACTTTTCATTTCCCCCGTTTCATGGTATATTTTCCCTGTGCGGAAAAGTAATACCTTTTATACGGAGGTCGCCTATGAAGATTTTATCCGACATCGAGATCGCCCAGTCCTGTGCCATGCGGCCCATTACGGAAATCGCAAAAACCGCCGGAGTAGACGGCAAATATCTGGAGCTCTACGGCAACTACAAGGCAAAGGTGGACTACCGCCTCCTGCGGGAAAATCCCCGGCCCGACGGCAAGCTGATCCTGGTCACCGCCATCAATCCCACCCCCGCCGGAGAGGGCAAGACCACCACCACGGTAGGCCTGGCAGACGCCATGCGCCGTTTGGGCAAGAACACGCTGGTAGCCCTGCGGGAACCGTCCTTAGGTCCGGTGTTCGGCGTAAAGGGCGGCGCGGCCGGCGGCGGCTACGCGCAGGTGGTGCCCATGGAGGATATCAACCTCCACTTCACCGGGGACTTCCACGCCATCGGCGCGGCCAACAACCTGTGCGCCGCCATGCTGGACAACCACATCCAACAGGGCAACAGCTTGGGGATCGACGTGAAAAAAATCGTCTGGAAGCGCTGCGTGGACATGAACGACCGCCAGCTGCGAAACATTGTGGACGGCCTGGGCGGACGGATGCAGGGCGTGCCCCGGGAGGATGGCTTTGACATCACGGTGGCCAGCGAGATTATGGCGGTTCTCTGCCTGTCCGCCGACATCCCGGACCTGAAGGCCCGCCTGGGCCGCATGGTCGTGGCCTACACCTATGACGGTCACCCCGTTACCGCCCACGACCTGAAGGCCGAGGGCGCCATGGCCGCCCTTTTAAAGGACGCGCTGAAGCCCAATCTGGTTCAAACCCTGGAGGGCACCCCCGCCTTTATCCACGGCGGCCCCTTTGCCAACATTGCCCACGGCTGCAACTCCGTAATGGCCACCAGAATGGCCATGCGGCTGGCGGATTACACCGTCACGGAGGCCGGCTTCGGCGCGGATCTGGGGGCGGAAAAATTCCTGGACATCAAATGCCGCCTGGCGAACCTGCGGCCCAACGCCGTGGTGGTGGTGGCCACCGTGCGGGCGCTGAAAAATCACGGCGGCGTGGCCAAGGCGGACCTGAACGCCGAAAATCTCTCCGCTTTGGAAAAGGGCCTGCCCAATCTGCTGCAGCATGTGGAAAACATCACTCAGGTCTTTGGCCTGCCCTGTGTGGTGGCCATCAACGCCTTCCCCACCGACACCGCCGCCGAGCTGAAGCTGGTGGCGGACAAGTGCCGGGAGCTGGGCGTCAACGCGGCCCTCAGCGAGGTGTGGGCCAAGGGCGGCGAGGGCGGCACGGCACTGGCGGAGGAGGTGGTCCGCCTCTGTGAGCAGCCCGGTAATTTTCATTTTGCCTACGACGCAAAGGACTCCATTGAGGACAAGCTCAACGCCATTGCCCGGAGGATCTACCGCGCCGACGGCGCGGTGCTGACCCCCAACGCCCAAAAGCAGCTGAAGGAGCTGGAATCCCTGGGCTTTGGAGACCTGCCCGTCTGCATGGCCAAAACCCAGTACTCCTTTTCTGACGACGCCGCAAGGCTGGGCGCGCCCAGGGGCTTTACCGTCACCGTGCGGAACCTGCGGGTCTCCGCCGGGGCGGGCTTTCTGGTAGCCCTGACGGGAGACATCATGACCATGCCCGGTCTGCCCAGAGTTCCCGCCGCCGAAAAGATCGACGTGGACGAGGACGGCAGGATCACGGGGCTGTTTTGAGCTTCTGATACAAACACCCGGTGCCGACATTTGGTCGGCGCCGGGTGTTTATTTTGAATACGCGCTTTTACTGGGGCAGCGTCTGCACCACGCCCCGGGCACAGTCAACAGACACCAGCACGCCGTCCTCCATCCGCCGGGTGGCGGCCACGGCGCCCACAATAACCGCCTTGTTCAGCGTCAGCCCCACGGTGGCGGCGTGGCCCTCCGCACTGGCCTCCTCGCAGATCACCGCGGCAGCGTCCCGGATATAGGGCAGCAGGTCGTTGCTGGTATAGGGCACCACCAGCACGTCCCCGGGCCGGAATTTCTCCTTCACTTCCTCCAGGGTGCGGCACACACACATGGGGCCGCTGGCCATCTGGGTCCCCACGCCAACGCCGTTGATCAAAGAGCCGCCCACCTGGCGCACCCGGATCATATTGGTGGTTCCGGCCACGCCCACAGGCACGCCGGCAGTGACCACCACAATGTCTCCCTGCTTCACAAGGCCCGCGCCCTCCGCCGCCTGCACGGCAAAGTCCACCATCTCGTCGGTGCTGCTGGCATAAGGCATCATGATGGGCTCCACACCCCAGTAAAGGTTCATCTGCCGCCGCACCTGCGGGTCCATCAGCAGTGCCACCACCGTGGTCCTGGTGCGGAAACGGCTGACCATCTGGGCGGTGGTGCCCCCCTGGCTGACGGTGAGAATGGCGTCCGCACCGATATCCAGCGCCGTGGTGCAGGCGGCGTGGGCCGTGGCGGCGGTGATGGACATCCGCTTACCGTCCAGCTTTACCCGGCGGGAGCAGTCGATATTGGACTCGGTTTTCTGCGCGATGGCGTCCATGGTGCGGACGGCCTCCACCGGATATTTGCCCGCCGCCGTCTCGCCGGAGAGCATAATGGCGGAGGTGCCGTCATAAATGGCGTTGGCCACGTCTGTGATCTCCGCACGGGTGGGGCGGGGATTTTCCATCATGGAGTCCAGCATCTGCGTGGCCGTGATAACCGGCTTGCCACAGGCCACGCACTGGGTAATCATCTGCTTCTGGATGGCCGGAATCTCCGTAAAGTCCACCTCTACGCCCAGGTCGCCCCGGGCCACCATCACACCGTCGGCCACATCCAAAATCTCCGGCAGGTTGGAGATTCCCTCCTGATTTTCGATTTTGGCGATGATCCGCAGCGGCGCGTCCTTCTGGTCCAACAGACGGCGGATCTCCCGCACATCGGCGGCGGAGCGGACAAAGCTGGCGGCGATAAAGTCAAACCCCTGCTCCGCGCCAAAGAGAATATCCTCCCGGTCCCGCTGGTTCATATAGGGCATGGACAGCCGCACGTCCGGAACGTTGATGCCCTTGTTGTCCTTCATCACGCCGTCGTTCTCCACCCGGCAGCGAATGGCGGAGGCCGTGGTCTCCAGCACCGTTAAACGCACCAGGCCGTCGTCCAAAAGGATGGTGCTCCCCTCCTTCACGTCTCCGGGCAGCTCGACATATGTAACGGAGCAGCGGGTCTCGTCGCCCAGGATATCCTCTGTCGTCAGGGTGAACTCCGCCCCTGCCCGCAGCGTGACGGCGCCCTCCGCAAAGCGCTTCAGCCGCACCTCCGGTCCCCGCGTATCCAGCATGGCCGCCACCGGGAGATCCAGCTCCTCCCGCAGCTCTTTCAGCATATCCAGCCGGGCCTTGTGCTCTTCATGGCTGCCATGGGAGAAGTTGAACCGGGCCACGTTCATGCCCGCCAGCATCATCTCCCGCAGAACGCTCTCCCGGTCCGTGGCCGGTCCCAGTGTACAGACGATCTTTGTCTTTCTCATAAAATTTACTCCACCTTTCCAAGGGGTAATTGTTTTCTTCCTTCTGCGTCCTTCTCTATTCTACCCCATAGCACCGGAAGATGTAAATGTGCGAATCCATCAAAAACCGTCTGGGACGCCGGCTTTTTTCCGGCGGCAAAAAGCCGGTGTCTCCTTTTTATCAGGATATACCGCAGCCGGTTGCTCAGTTTGCCGATACCGAATTTATGCATGAATCCGCAACGGTATTCGCCGCCGTATCCCTGCAACTGTGGAATTGGAGAAAGTCATCGACGAATATTATGTTATCCATGACAGTCTTTACCGGAACCGCAGTCAGGGAAGTCCTTTGGGTCACAGGCGATACCCTGCCGGTTATAGTAGTCCTTGACCGCCGCCCGGATGGCCTCTTCAGCCAGAACGGAGCAGTGCAGTTTATGGGCGGGCAGACCGTCCAGCGCCTCAGTGACCGCCTTATTGGTGAGTTGAAGCGCTTTGGAAAGGGGCTTTCCCTTGATAAGCTCGGTTGCCATAGAACTGGATGCGATAGCGGAACCGCTTTGCTCTCTGCCCCAGGCTGTACAGACTGGAGGGATTGCCCCAGATGTCCTGCATACAGGCGGTCATGGCGTCGATTGCGGCCCCGTTCATTTTGGTGGCAGCCGCGTTGTCTGCGTAAATCATAGCAATATCCTTTCCAGACGTGAACACGCCGGTGAAAGTACCGGCGTGTTCACGTCTCATGCTCAGTCAGCAAACAGTGGTGTGGACAGGTATCGGTCGCCGGTGTCCGGGAACAGGGTCACGATAGTCTTTCCCGCATTTTCCGGCCGTTTTGCCAGCCGAATTGCCGCGTGGAGCGCCGCCCCGGAGGAAATTCCCACCAGGATGCCCTCCTTGCGGCCCACCAGCCGTCCGGCGGCAAAGGCATCCTCATTGGACACGGGAATGATCTCGTCATAGACAGCGGTGTCCAGAACCTCCGGCACAAAGCCCGCCCCAATGCCCTGTATTTTATGGGACCCGGAGCGGCCCTCGCTGAGAACGGGGGAATCTTTTGGCTCCACCGCCACCACTTTTACAGCCGGGTTTTGTTCCTTCAAATACTGTCCCACGCCGGTGACGGTGCCGCCGGTGCCCACGCCCGCCACAAAGATATCCATCGCGCCATCGGTGTCCGTCCAGATTTCCGGGCCAGTGGTGGAACGGTGCGCGGCGGGATTGGCCGGGTTGACAAACTGGCCGGGGAGAAAGCTGCCGGGAATCTCCTTTGCCAGTTCCTCCGCCCTGGCGATAGCCCCTTTCATCCCCCTGGCCCCTTCGGTAAGAACCAGCTCCGCGCCATAGGCTTTCATCAGTTGGCGGCGCTCCACGCTCATGGTCTCCGGCATGGTGATAATAATGCGGTAGCCCCGGGCGGCGGCCACAGAGGCCAACCCGATCCCGGTATTGCCGGAGGTGGGCTCAATAATGGTGGAACCGGGTTTCAGCTTTCCACTGGCCTCCGCCTCATCGATCATGGCCTTGGCAATGCGGTCTTTTACCGACCCGGCGGGATTAAAATACTCCAGCTTAGCCAGAATACGGGCTTTCACTCCCGTTTCCTTTTCAATATGGGTCAATTCCAGCAAGGGCGTCTTGCCGATCAGTTGATCGGCGGATATGTAAATGTTGGACATAACGGATTCCTCCTCTTATTTCTGTGCTGCGGCGGTGAGGCCCTTTTCCAGGTCAGCGATAATGTCATCAATATGCTCCGTGCCGATGGACAGCCGGATGGTATTGGGCTTAATGCCCTGATCCGGCAACTCCTCCGGGGAGAGCTGGGAGTGGGTGGTGGTAGCAGGATGAATAACAAGGGATTTCACGTCCGCCACGTTGGCCAGCAGGGAGAAAATCTCCAGATTGTCGATAAACCTGTGGGCCTCTGCCTGCCCGCCCTTGATTTCAAAGGTAAAGATGGACGCGCCATGCTCAATGGGGCAAATCAAATAGGGTGTCCCGAAGGTGTTGTCGATGACCAAAGTGCAGACCGCGGGCATGGGCGATTTCGGCAATGGCGTCGATGTCGGGAATATCGCTGTTGGGGTTGCCCAGGGTCTCCAGATAGATAGCCTTGGTGTTGGGCCGGATTGCGGCAGTGACAGCGTTCAGATCGTGGGCATCCACAAAAGCGGCAGATACACCGAACTGGGGCAGGGTGTGGGCCAGCAGATTGTAGCTGCCACCGCAGATGGTCTTTTGTGCCACGATATGATTCCTCGCCCGGGCCAGGGCCTGGATGGTGTAGGTGATTACCGCCGCGCCAGAAGCCAGCGCCAGAGCCGCCACACCGCCCTCCAGGGCCGCG
>CATNDT010000091.1:0-1460 GCA_950097035.1 uncultured Oscillibacter sp. | reverse complement strand
AGTTGGTCAAACGCCCGTAGATGTTCCCGGCATCCGCCAGTCCGAAACGGGCGGCGGCATGAGCGGAGTCCCGAAAACATATGAGGTGGTCTGATAGATGGGAACCGCCCGTGCGTCGGTAGAGGGGGCAGGCTGTTCCTGGCCCACATGGAGCTGCAAGGTTTCAAATTTATAACTCATGGGAAAATCCCCCTTTCTCTGAATTGGCACCATTATATTCCTATCAACCTACTTTGTCAATAGGTATTATGGTGGCATTTAAAATCCTGTTAACCCCGCGGTATAATGCGGGAAACGGAGAAGCTGTTCCGGGAGCGTCTTGCAGACAGGCGAAAAAGGCGGCATAGCCACAGCCACACCGCCTAAACAGATAGAATTTTTTACAGGTTGGCCGAAAACCGGCTGCTCATGCGCTTTGCAGCTGGAAGACCACAAACAGCACGGCATACACCACCGGCTGGTGCAGCAGATAAACCGCCAGGGAATTTCGCCCCAATGCGCCCAGCACCGGGATACTGACCCCTCCGGTGGGGATTCGCCGGTGCGCTCTCCACAGCCGGTAAAGGAAATACCCGGTCAAAAACAGGAAGAACCAGGGCAGCAGGGAAAAATAGTCGGTGGAGGAAAAGGACACCGGCGGAAAGCCCAAAAAGGCCGTGGCAAGATTCCGGTACAGCCGCGCCGGCAGGGCGGCCAGCCGCAGCCCCTCAAAGCCAAGCCAGCCGCCGTTCACATTCCGCAAAACCAAAAACAGCAGCAGGCTGCCCGCAAGACCCGCCCGGGCGGGAACGCGCTCCAGCACCCGCTCCAAAGGAATCATCAGCAGCATGGCGGTCCCCAGCAGCGTGAGTACACCGAAAACAATGCGGTTTTGCGGCATGACAGCCAGCGTTACCGCCGTGACCAAAAGCCCCCCCGCAAAGACCTCCAACCCCCGCCGCAGGTGGTGACTGCCAAGAGACCAGCAAAAACCGGAAAGCAGGATAAAGGTCCAGCAGATGCTCTGCTGCCAGAGATAGGCCCCGACAGAACGGTACCAGCCCCAGTCGGCGCCGAATATCCAAACCGCATCCCAACAGGCATGGTAGGCGGTCATACTCAAAAGCGTGAGCCCCCGCAGATCGTCCAGGGCCGCCCAGCGCCGCATGTCCCGCTTTTTCCCAGTGTACCGTTTCACGCGTATCCCTCTTTCGTCTCCAAATGCCAACCGCGCAGAAAGAGGCGCAGTTAAAACTCCGCATTGCCCACCGTGCGGGGGTGGGGCAGCACATCACGGATATTGCTGACGCCTGTGAGGTACATCACCATCCGCTCAAAGCCCAGCCCGAACCCCGCGTGCCTGCAGGATCCATACCGCCGCAGGTCGCAGTACCACCAGTAGTCCTCCGGCTTCATGCCCAGTTCCCTGATCCGGCTCTCCAGAATCTCCAGCCGCTCCTCGCGCTGGCTGCCGCCGATGA
>CATNDT010000090.1 GCA_950097035.1 uncultured Oscillibacter sp. | reverse complement strand
GCCCTGAATGAGGTAGCTCAGGGCAGCCGCCGTATAGGCCATGGTGTCCGTGCCGTGGGTGATGACAAACCCGTCGTACTCCTCATAGCGGGCCCGGATGCACCGGGCCATCATCCGCCAATGATCCGGGCCGATGTTGGTGCTGTCTAAATTCAAAAGCTGGATGCAGCCCACCTCGCAGATACCGGAGATCGCCGGAACGCGGGAGAGAAGCTGCTCCGTGGTCAGCTCCGGCGACAGTCCACCGTCCGTCATCTCCGAGGCGATGGTACCTCCGGTGCCGATGAGCAGGATCCTCTTCATTTTCTCACCCCAGATCCCGGTGGTCCAGCGCCGCCAAACCAAACCGGGCCGCCTGTGTCACCGTCTCCCGCTCCCGGTCGCTCTCCGCCCACTGCCACTGCTCCCGCAGGGCTCTGAGAAACAGGCCGCGCAGAGAGTCCTCCTCCGCACGGGCCCAGACGCTCTCCGCCATGCGGGTGTGATCCCGCAGCTCCAGGGAGTAAAACCGGTCTGCCAGCGCCGTTTGCAGCGCCCCGGCATCCACGCCGCCCTCACCGGTCTCCCCAGTCAGCAAAATACGGTACAGGTGCCGGGCCGTGTCCTCCGGCAGCGCCGCCTCTATGGCGGCCCGTGGGGACTTTCCCGTCACATCCACCTCCAAAACCTCATAGCGCCGCTGGGCAAAGGGCACGAACTCCAGCGCCACATGGCCGCCGCCGTCTATAGTGCCCCGATAAAAGCCCTTCTCACCCAGTTCATCAAATCCCCGGCCCTCTGGGCAGCCAGGCCAGGCGCAGACCGTCTGTCCCAGCCTGACCGGCTCCGACCGCTTGTGGATGTGTCCCAGCGCCAGATAATCCAAACCGCTGGCGGCCACCTCCTCCCTGCGGATGGGGCCGTAACGCGCTGCCGCCGGGTCCAGCTCCCCGTGAAGCAGGCCGATGTGCCGCCTGCCGTCCTCCGGGGCGGTAAAGCCCGTAAGCACCCCTTCCGTCTGTTCCGGGCCGGTAAAGGCCGCCCCGTGGATTACCAGATCCCGCTCCGGTGCCTCCACGGCGGTAAGGGTACTCTCTTTGAAAATATACACATTCTCCGGCCAGTCCACTGTCAGCCAGGGGCTGCCGGGACCCACATAGTCGTGATTCCCGGGGGCGATGAATACCCGCGCCCTCATCCGCCCCAGGGCCTGGGCCAGCTGTTCTCCCGTCTCCCGAAAGGCTGCGCCGCTGTCGAACAGATCCCCCGCCAGCAGCACCAGATCAACGCCATTTTCATTTACATAATCCGAAAGCCGAAAGGCCAGCTCCCGGCTCTCCCGCCGGCGGGCGGTGGCCTGACCGGCGGTTAACGCGCCAAAAGAGCTGTCTAAATGGAAATCAGCCGCATGTACAAAAGTTAACATAACACTATCTCCTCAGGCAGTCTCTGCTCACTGCCAAGCCTTGCAGACATCCACCCACTCCACAAAGTTAGAGGCGTACTTCTCCAGCTCCGCACAGGTCAGCTCCACGGCGCTGTTACTGCTTCCCGCCGCCGGAAAAACGGTGTCAAACCGCCGCAGGGACACGTCTAAATAGACCTGCACATCCTCAGGCAGGGCAAAGGGACACACGCCGCCCACATCGTGGCCGATGCGCTCGTGGGCCTCCTCATGGGTCAGCATCTTGGCCTTGGTGTGAAACCGGGCCTTGTACCTGGCGTTGTCCACTTTTGCGTCCCCGGCGGCCACCACCAGGATGGGCCGGCCGTCCACCTTAAAGCTCAGGCTCTTGGCAATGCGGGCGCCCTCCACGCCAACGGCAACGGCGGCCAGCTCCACCGTGGCGGAGGAGACCTCAAACTCACGGATACGGTCCGCAATGCCAAACTGTGCAAAATATGCTCTTACCTTTTGAATCGACATGTTCTATCCCCCACTGTTCTCAATTCAACGAAACTGAAAGCCGCCGCCGGGGCGGTTTACCGCACATCTATCCGCTCCACCGCGGTACAGAGCCCGGTGGAGCCATCCAGCGTAAAGATCGCCCCCTGCATCCTGCAGGGCCCCTCCGGGGACCTGTACCGCCCCGGCAGGCCGCCCAGAAAGCTCTCCACCGACTGCCATGGCTCAATACCCAGCACAGATTCCACGGGCCCCGTCATCCCCAGGTCCGTGATATACCCCGTCCCCTTGGGATAGACCCGCTCGTCCGCCGTGGGCACATGGGTGTGGGTGCCCCACAGGGCGGAGATCCGCCCGTCCAGATAGTAGCCCATGGCCAGCTTTTCGCTGGTGGCCTCAGCGTGGAAGTCCACCAGAGTAAAGTCCGCTTCCCCCCGGGAGAGGAGCTTGTCCGCCGTGGTAAAGGGGTTCTCCGCCCCCCAGGCCAGGTTGCAGCGGCCAATCAGGTTCACCACCCGTACCTGCACAGCCCCCAGGTCAAACACCGCACAGCCCCGGCCCGGCGACCGCCCGGTGTAGTTGGCGGGCCGCAGCAGCCAGGGCGTGTCGTCCAGAAAACTCCTGATCTGCATTTTGCCAAAGGCGTGATTTCCCAGGGTCACCGCATCCGCCCCGGCGGCGCGGATGCGCTCCGCCTGCTCAGGCGTGAGCCCCACGCCTGAGGCGTTTTCCCCGTTGACCACCGTAAAATGGACCTGCTTGAACTTCTGCAGCGCACGCAGGTTTTTCTCCAGATGCCGCAGGCCCGGCTCTCCCACCACGTCGCCCACGGCCAATATGTGATACAGCATTTGCTTCCCTCCGCCGTCAAAATCTTTGCTTACCAGAACAGTATACCAAAAAACAGGGGATTTGCAAAGGTATTTCCGATAATTGTGCCGCCGCAGCGCGTACAAAGCGCATTCCCCAGTGAAGAGACAGCGGCCGGAAAATTACTTTTCCCATTGCGCGGCGGGACGTTTTCCCGTATAATCGTATTGTGACAGTCATTCACAGCGCTAAGGAGAGGGATCGTATGGCAGTCAAACTGGAGCTTTACCGCGTATTTAAGGAGGTGGCCGAAACCGGCAACATCTCAGAGGCGGCCAAAAATCTGTATATCTCCCAGTCGGCGGTGAGCCAGTCCGTCAAACAGCTGGAAACAGCCCTGCAGGCCCGGCTCTTCGCCCGCAGTCCAAGAGGCGTGGCCCTGACAGAGGAGGGGCGGATGCTCTATCAATACGTCCGCAGCGCACTGGGGCTCATCGCCACCGGGGAGGACAAGCTCTCCCAGGCCCAGCAGCTGCTGCTGGGCTCCCTGGTCATCGGCGCCAGCGACACGGTGACCGGCCTCTACCTCACCCCCTATCTGGAGCGTTTTCACCGGGAGCATCCGGGCATTCGCCTGAAAATCATCAGCGGCCGCAGCGCCAAGGTCCTAAGTATGCTGCGCTCGGGAGCGGTGGATATCGCCTTTGCCTCCTCTCCCGCCGGCAGCGGCCTTGCCGCCTGGCCCTGCTTTGCCACCCACGCGGCCTTTGTGGCCGGCAGCGGGTACAGCTGCGACTTTGACCACGTATACTCTCTGCTGGAGATCGCCGCCTTCCCCCTGATCCTGCTGGAACGAAAAGCCAGCAGCCGGATATTTTTAGAGCAGTTCTTTCTGGGCGGCGGCGTCACCCTGACCCCGGAGATCGAACTCTCCTCCCGCCAGCTGCTGGTGTCTCTGGCCCGCATCGGGCTGGGTGTGGCGGGGGTCACGCTGGAATTTGTGGGCAAAGACCTGGAGCATGGGGACATCCGATTGCTGAAAACAGACTTTGAAATTCCCGCCCGCAGCGTGGATATGTGCACCCTGCAGGATGTGACGCCCACAGCGGCAGCAGCGGCCTTTATTGAGATGGTGCGGAGCGGAATGGAGTGAGCGCATGGACATGATCCTCTTAGCGGTGGAGCTGGTGGGCGTGATGTCCTTTGCCGCCTCCGGTGCCATCACCGGGCTGCGAAAGGGCATGGACCTTTTCGGCGTGTGCATTCTGGGGCTGACCACCGCCGTAGGCGGCGGCGTAATACGGGACGTGATCCTGGGCAATACGCCACCCGCCACCTTTCAAGACCCCATTTACGCCTCTGTGGCGGTCGTCACCTCTCTGGTGCTGTTTTTGCCCAGAGTGCGGCATTTACTGATGCATAACCAGCCGCTCTACAATTTTGTCATGCTGGTGATGGATACCCTGGGCCTCGGGATCTTCACCGTGATGGGCGTGCAGCTCGCATACACCTCTGTTCCGCAGCCCACGGTGTTTCTGCTGGTATTTGTGGGTGTGGTCACCGGCGTGGGCGGCGGCGTGCTGCGGGACATGATGGCCGGAGACACACCCTATATCTTCCGCAAGCACGTATACGCCTCCGCCTCGCTGGCGGGTGCGCTGGCCTGCGTGCTGCTCTGGCTGCCGGAGCTGGAGCTGTACGCCATGGGAGCCGGAGCCGTCACCGTTTTCTTTATCCGGGGTCTCTCCGCCCACTACCGCTGGAACCTGCCCCG
The DNA here is from genome assembly GCA_950097035.1 of uncultured Oscillibacter sp. Taxonomy (GTDB): domain Bacteria; phylum Bacillota; class Clostridia; order Oscillospirales; family Oscillospiraceae; genus Oscillibacter. The sequence goes on along the minus strand of CATNDT010000090.1, from coordinate 6,195 downwards.
GTCAAGGGACTAAAATACATAGAACCAACGGAAAAAGCGCCCTCCCCGCCGGGAGAGGGCGCTTTTTCACAGCTCGCCGATATCCATTTTTCCCATCTTCTCCATCTGGATCCGGGTGCGCAGCTTCTCCCGGGCCGCCCAGTAAATGGCCAGCAGCACCAGTGTGGGAATATTGCCCGCCAAAATGACCGCCAGCACGGCCAGCACGTTGCCGGACACGCTGCCCGTGTCCACAATGTTCACCACCGGCAGCAGTGCGGACACAAATGTCAGCAGCGGCAAGACCAGCCCCGGCCAGCGGCTGTTCCGACGGGAGAGAAATATCTGCAAACACACGCCGCCCACCACAAGCACCAGCAAAACCGCCAGTGTGACAATCACAATTTTTGAAGCAATCTGCATATCTCAAGCACCTCGCTTTTTTAATAAAAAATACCGCCGCCGCGGGGCGTCTACCGCTCCCCCCTGGTCTTTCTGTACTCGCCGATGAGGATTTTTGCCGTGTCAAAGTCCAGTTTGTCATCCACCGCCAGCCGCTTCACCAGCGACACATAGGGGTCAGCCTCCGCCGTCTCACTGATTCGGATCTTCTGGATCAGCCGGTCCAGCCGCAGCCGCACCGTGGGATAGCTGACGCCGTACACCGCAGCCACCTCTTTCAGTGAACCGGAGGCCAGCACAAACCTCTTGATAAATGCGGCGTCCTCGTCCTCCAGGTCCGCCAGCCAGATGGGCAGATTCTCCAAGCTATCGCTTCCTTTCACAAAATTTAGTATAAACATTAACATTATTAAAGTCAAGTGTTATTTATATTTTATTTTTGTGAAAATCATAACCACCGACCGTGCCGGTGGCTTGATTTTCTGCATCTCCATATTACTGATGGAGCGCAACATCGGATTCAGCGGCCTATGAGAAAGAGCCGGCTGTCGTTGTCTGAGGCAGAGGTTCATATCATTTTGGGTCAACCGCCCTTTAAGATTTATGCGTTTATGCAGCCGCCTCCGGGATTCTCTCCCGGAGGCGGCTGCGTTGGGCGCTTATCTTAATGAGATCAGGCTTAGGCGGAGGTTTCGTCCCGCATCTTCAGTTTTCCGCCGGACGGCTGCTGAGGGAAAACTCCACCGCCTTGAAATAATCCAGCGGGTCCTGGGCCGTTCCATCCTGCCGGACTTCAAAGTGGAGGTGGGGCCCGGTGGACTGGCCCGTGGAGCCCACCAGGGCGATGGTCTCTCCCCGGGCCACCTCGTCTCCCGCTGCCGCACAGACCTCCCGGCAGGCGGCGTACAGTGTCTCCAGTCCGTCCTCATGGCGCAGCAGCACGTAATTCCCCAGCTTCGCGTCGTACCCGGTCTCCGCCACCGTGCCGTCCAGCGCGGCATAGACCGGCGCGCCGTCGATCACGCCGCTGGTTTCGCCCACGATATCTACGCCGTTGTGGAAATAGACGCTGGCTCCGCCGGGAGCGGCGCGCCCGCCAAATCCGCTGCTGATGCGGACACCCTCCGTGGGCCAGGTCATATCCCCGGCGGCAGCCTGCTCAGAAACAGCCTTCCGCTCCCACTGGGGTAACCAGGGGAGAAGGCTGAGGTCAATGGGCTCTTCCCCGGCAATACCGTTGATGGTCAGCTCGCTATAGGCTGCCCCGGCCAGCTGGAATCGGTAGGTTCGTCCCGGCTGCCAGCCGCCGGCCGCGCTCTCCTCCTCCAGGTAGCGGACGCCTGTATCCGCGCCGTCCGCCCGGATGCGTCCGGCGATCCACAGCTCCCATGTCACATCCGCTTCCGGCAGGGTGAAAGAGAGGGTGTCTCCCTCACAGGAAATGCCGGCCGCCAGCTGCTCTGCCAGCGTCTGCCGCGGAGCCTCCTGCCGGGCCGAGGTGGCAAAAGCCGTGGTGACGCACGCCGCCAGCAGCAGGGCGCAGACCGTCAAAAAAACCGGCACGCGTTTATGTTGAAATTTCATCATCGTTTTAATCCTTTCTTCAATAGGGCTCTGACTGAACAAGACGTATAGCCCCGCCCGAATCTCCTCCATGCGGAGCAGCGTGCGGGCGTAGGCCGCCGGGTCTCCCAACCGCCGCACCACCGCCTCGTCACAGGCCAATTCCAGGTCCCGATTTGCCAAGATGTACAGCAGCCATACCGCCGGGTTCCACCAGTGGAGACACAGCACCCCCGCAAAAACCAGCTTGGCACAGCTGTCCAGATGCCGGATGTGGATATATTCGTGGGTGAGGATGTGGCGCAGCGCCGTATCATCTCCCCAGTCCATCCGCTTCGGCAGCAGGATGACGGGGTGCAAAACGCCGTAGGCCAGCGGCGCAGGCGCCTGGTCCGACACCCGCACCGAAATGCCGGGATGCTCCCGGGCCCACCGTACCACACACGCATTCTCCACCGGCAAGGATAATTTGAATCTCTGCCTGCAGCGGATATAGGACACTGTAAACCAGAGGGCCAGCAGCAGACTGCCCCCCACCCAAAGCAGTGTTTTGAAGGACACCGCCGGGAACGCCGCCTGTTCCACAGCCCGCGGAACGGACGGCCCCAGATCCACAGGCAGCAGCCGCACCGTCGTCGCGCCCCTTGCCGCCTGAGAGGCGGTGGGTACAGCGGCGGGCCGAAGCTGCCCAAACAGGGTGTATGCACTGAACCGGCAGGGAATTTCCCAGGGCAAAAGCAGTCGCGCCGCAGCTACCCACCACAGCGCCACCACAGCCCGCCGGGGCAGGGCGCGGCCCAGGGTTCCCCGCAGCGAAGCAACAGCCAAAATCAGCGCCGCCCCGGCCAGCCCACGCTCTGCAAAGCTCATGACCGGTGTTCCTTTTCCATGGCGGTCACCAGGTGCCGCAGCCGCTCCAGCTGCTCGCCGGTGAGCTTTTTGCTGTCCAGCAGGGAGGCAAACAGCAGGTCCGGCGAACCGTCAAACAGCTTGCCGATGAGGGCTTCCGTCTCCGCTGCCTGCACCTCCCTTTTGGAAATCAGGGCGTGGCAGAGAAACCCCGGCTCACTGCGCTGCACGGCTCCCTTGGCAATGCACTTTTTGATAACCGTGTAAGTGGTGTTGGTGTTCCAGCCGGTCTCCTCCCCCAAAATAACGGCAATCTCCCTGGCGGTCCGGTCCCCGGTCCGCCAGAGCACGTCCATTACCTTCAGCTCAGAATCAAACAGCTTTACCGACATCATATACCTCCAAATTATGTACACTATTGCAATAGTCTTCCATGATACTATCACGGTAGTTTCATTTTGTCAATACTATTTCAGTAGTTTCCGCAAGAAAACAAACCCGGGGCATTTCGCCTCCGGGTCTGCCACCGGCCGCGCCTTCATATCAGACGTTGAACCGGAAATAGATCATATCGCCGTCCTGCACCACGTACTCCTTGCCCTCGCTGCGAAGCAGGCCCTTCTCCTTGGCGGCGCCAACGCTGCCGCACCGGACCATATCCTCATAGGCGATGACCTCCGCCCGGATAAAGCCCCGCTCAATGTCGGTGTGGATTTTGCCGGCGGCCCTGGGGGCCTTCGTACCCTTTTGAATGGTCCAGGCCCGGCACTCATCCTTGCCGTAGGTCAAAAAAGAGATGAGCCCCAGCAGCGTGTAGGAGCACTTGATCAGCCGGTCCAATCCGGACTCCTCCACCCCCAGCTCCTCCAGAAACAGCTGTTTTTCCTCGCCCTCCAGCCCGGCGATGTCCTGCTCCAGCCTGGCGCAGATAGGCAGCACCTGGGCCCCCTCCCGCTCCGCCAGGGTCTTTACCTGCTGGTAATACCGGTTGCCGTCCAGATTGGTAAAGCCGTCCTCATCGGTGTTGGCGGCATAGATAATGGGCTTAAGGCTCAAAAGGTCGCACGTCTCGATCAGGGCCAGATCCTCCTGGCCGCACTGGTAGGTGCGGGCGGACTTTCCGCCGTTCAAATGCTCCGCCAGGGTCTTGAACACCTCCACCTCGTGGAGGAATTTCTTGTCCCCCTTGGCGGCCTTTTGGGCCTTTTCCACCCGGCGGTTCACCATCTCCAGATCCGCCATAATGAGCTCCAGGTCGATGGTCTCAATGTCCCCCAGAGGATCTACCGGAACGTTGGTGCCGGCGTCGGCCACCACGTGCATGATGTTCTCATCGTCAAAGCAGCGGACCACGTGGACGATCGCGTCCGTCTCCCGGATATTCGCCAAAAACTTGTTGCCCAGGCCCGCCCCCTGGCTGGCCCCCTTTACAAGACCCGCGATATCCACAAACTCGATGACCGCCGGGGTCTTTTTGTCCGGCTCATACATCTCTGCCAGCTTGTCCAGCCGCTCGTCCGGAACAGCCACCATACCAACATTGGGGTCGATGGTACAGAAAGGGTAATTGGCGCTCTCCGCACCGGCGTTGGTGATGGCGTTGAACAGGGTGGACTTGCCCACATTGGGCAGTCCCACGATTCCGAGTTTCATAACTTTTATACCTCCTGATTTTTCAAGGGCTTGCGGCAGTTCAAAAATAACTGCTATACCATGCGCGTTCGTATACAGAAAATTACCCGGTAAGCGGGTCTATTCTAGCACAGTCGCCTCTAATTCTCAATACCAACCCCGATTCAAATCCCAAGTTTTTTGCAGGTCTGTCAATATCAGTGCGGCAACAAATCGCCGTCCGCCGCGCCTGCACGGCATGTCTCCTGCCGCAGACAAAAACGCAGAATTTTTATCCAGCAAAACACGCATACAAATTGATGCGCCCACCGCCGGGCAGAGCCGGTCGGTAAGGATAAAAATCAATTCTTTATTCAGTGCAAAGCGACAGTATACGTTTACCTGCCGGTCTTCTGCAATATTGCACCGCAAATTTGAAGGCTGTCTCTTTTTTTAAAGCACTCCACTTTATTCATAGCATCCAATTTCATCCAATTTCAGTGCTATTTCAGTGCTTTAATTGGTCAAATTTACAATTTGAGAGTTCATTTGAAGTCTCAATATAGTTAACTTGACAACTTCTGAAATTTGGTTTATGATGGCATAGAGCGTAAACCACTGTCGAAAGAGCGGTATCATGACCGCCCTGCCGGCACAATACATATACGAGGAGGTTTTTGGAACAAGGGCTCAATTTACCACAGGGCAAAATTATGGCCGTGGCCTGTCCGCCGGGTACTTGTACCGGGCGGCGCAGCGGCGCGGTGAAGGGAGTAAAAAAACAAACTATGATCAACAAAATGAGAACCGCCCAGGAGGCTGTGGCCGGCATCCAGGACGGGATGACCGTCATGGTCGGCGGCTTCCTGGGAACCGGCACCCCCGAGATCCTGATCGACGCGCTGGTGGAAAAAGGCGTAAAGCACCTCACCGTCATCGCCAACGACGGCGGTCTGCCTGCCTCCGTTACCGGCACTACCGACCGCGGCGTCGCCAAGCTGCTCTCCGCGGGGATGATCGACCACATCATCGCCTCCCACGTGGGCATGAACCCCATCATCGGCAAAGGCATGAACGACGGCACCCTGAAGTGCACCCTGGTGCCCCAGGGCTCTCTGGCCGAGAAGATCCGCGCCGCCGGCGCGGGCCTTGGCGGCGTGCTGACCCCCACGGGCGTGGGCACCATCATCGCCGACGGCAAGCAGACCCTGACCATTGACGGCAGGGAGTATCTGCTGGAGCTGCCTCTCCACGCGGACTACGCCCTCTGCCGGGCCAGCATCTGCGACAAGTTCGGCAATTTCAGCTGCTACAAGGCCACCAAGAACTTCAACCACGTCATGGCCATGGCGGCGGACACCGTTATCCTGGGCGCGGAGAAGGTCGTTGAGATCGGCGAGGTGGATGTGGATACCTTTACCACCGCCGGCGTGTATGTGAACTATATCGTAGGAGGTGAGCAGCCTTGGCAGATCTGAAAATGAGAATCGCCAAACGTGCGGCGAAAGAATTTAAAGACGGCGACATCGCAAACCTGGGCATCGGCCTGCCCACCATGGTGGCCAACTGCCTGCCCGAGGGCGTGACCATCGTGCTGCACTCCGAGAACGGCTTCACCGGCCTGCTGGGCGCGCCGGAGAAGGGTCAGGAGGACGTGGACGTCATCAACTCCGGCGGCGCCTACGTCACCTACGCCCCCTACGGCAACTTCTTCGGCTCCGAGGAGAGCTTCTCCATCATCCGCGGCGGCCACGTGGACGCCACGGTGCTGGGCGCCATGGAGGTGGATGA
>CATNDT010000089.1 GCA_950097035.1 uncultured Oscillibacter sp. | reverse complement strand
CAGCGGGAGGGGCCGTGACTGTTTGAAAATGGGTTATACCGTGGGGTATTCGCCGTCCCACAGCACCTTGCGGAACTTCATGGGATCGGTGTTGCCCTCGGTGGAGAACATGAGGACCTGGCTGTAGCGGTCCAGCCCCACGGCCTCCCGGAGATCCCTGTACTCGTCGGTCTCCATCAGGGCGGCGATGACGCCCATGCCCACCGCGCCGCTCTCACCGGAGATGACCACGGGGTCCCCCTTGACGGGCACGCCCAGCATCCGCATGCCCCGGGCGCTGACCCAGTCCGGGCAGGAGAGGAAAGCGGACACGTGGTTGCGGAGGATGTCCCAGGAGATTGTGTTGGGCTCGCCGCAGGCAAGACCGGCCATAATGGTTTTCAGGTCGCCGTCCACAGACCGGGGGGCGCCGTCCCCGGCCATGGCGCTGCGGTAGAGGCAGTCCGCCGCCCGGGCCTCCATCACGATAAATCTGGGCGGGTCGTTGGGGAAGAGGTTGGTGTAATACCCGATCACGGCCCCGGCCAGACTTCCCACGCCGGCCTGCACAAACACATGGGTAGGCCGGTTTACGCCGATTTGCCTCAGCTGCTCGGCGGATTCGCCGGCCATGGTGCCGTAGCCCTGCATGATCCAGGAGGGAATCTCCTCATACCCGTCCCAGGCGGTGTCCTGCACGATGACGCCGTGCTCCGTTTGGGCGGCCTCGGCGGCGGCCAGGCGCACGCAGTCGTCATAGTTCAGCTCCTCGATGGTCACCTGGGCGCCCTCCTTGGCGATGTTGTCAAAGCGGGGCCTGGCGCTGCCCTTGGGCATGTGGACCACCGCCCTCTGGCCCAGCTTGTGGGCGGCCCATGCAACGCCCCGGCCATGGTTGCCGTCGGTGGCGGTGAAGAAAGTGGCCTGGCCGAAATCCTGGCGGAAGGCGCCGCTTGTGAGGTAGTCGTAGGTCATCTCAGAGACGTCCCGGCCCATCTCCTTGGCAATATACCGGGCCATGGCGAAAGAGCCGCCCAGCACCTTAAAGGCATTCAGACCAAAGCGGTGGGCCTCGTTTTTCACGTACAGGCCGCCAAGACCCAGATAGCGGGCCATGCCCTCCAGCTGGGCCAGCGGCGTAATGGAGTACTGGGGAAAGCCGCTGTGGAAGAAACGGGCTTTTGCCACATTGGGCAGGGACATCACGGCAAGCTGCCGGTCATCGCTTTTGGGCATGCGGTTCAGAGTCCACTTAATTGGCTCTTTCATGATACGATTGCCTCCAAAAAAGTTTTTCCCGCTAAAAATTTTTTAGCTGCTATCTGTATCATAGCATACAGACAGAAAAAAGCAAGTGTAAACTAAAAAAATTTTAGGTGAACTAAAAAAATAAAAGGGTGCGGCGTGGCTTGACAACTGCCGGCGGCAAATGATATCGTCTTTTCAGGAAAATGGAGGCGTTTGCGCCGGAGTACTCAATAAAAAAGTCAAGGGAGGAACCGCGTATGAACGGACTGCCCAATGCGGAGCGGCAGCGCCTGGGGGCGCTGCTGGACCATGACAGCCAGGACCGCGTTATGGCCATGATCTCCCAGTTTTCCCGGGTGGAGATCCACAACCTCTCCCCGAAGCCGCAGAAAACGGCGGAGGCGCTGGGTGTGTTGGTGTTCAACATGGAGCGGGGCATTTTTCTGGAGGAGCTGGGGGACTTTCTGGAGACCTGCCCCGACGTGCGGCCATTTGATATCATTTTGGCCAATGAGCTGGACGACGGCTGTGTCCGCTCAGGGGGAAAGAACACCACACTGGAACTGGCGCGGCGGCTTGGGATGAACGCGGCCTTTGGTCTGGAGTTTATCGAGCTGGTAAACGGGGAGGACCCCAAGGGGTTTCACGGCAACGCCGTCTTTTCCCGCTTTCCCATTTGCCGGGCCGAAGCGGTGCGGCTGCCGGAGCAATATAACTGGTATTTTGACCGCCAGCGCCGCATCGGCGGGCGGCTGGCGGTGCTGGCGGAGCTGGACGTGGACGGCATGCCGGTGGGGGTTGGGTCCATCCATCTGGAAAACCGCACCCACGGGCCGGGCCGGCAGGCCCAGCTGGAGGCGGTTCTCGCCGCGGCGGAGAAGATGTTTCCGGGGATGCCGGTGATTTTGGGCGGCGACCTGAATACCAACACCTTTGACGGCCGGGACAAGGACGCCATTCAGGCCGTGGCCGGGAGCCCGGCGCTGCAGCGCCGGTGCCTGACGGACGTGGCCGCCTGGGAGGGCTGCCTGGGCGCCGCGGAGGCGGCGGGGTACCGCCTGCTGCCGGAATCCCCTGTGGCCACCCGGCGCAAGCCGCTGCCTGGCGGGGGCTATCTGGGGCTGCGGCTGGACTGGCTGCTGGTGCGGGGTGTGCGGTCGGGAGAGAGCCGCACGGTCTCCACCCGGCGGGAGGACTGCGGCTTTGCCCCGGAGGGTTCCGCGCTGGCCGCCTTTGCCGGGGAGGAGCTGTCCGACCACAACGCGGTGTGGGGTATCTGCAAGCTGTAGGCACTGTTCCTTCAGATCGGGGCTGCGGAGGCCGCCGGAGATAAAAACGGTGAAAGAGTGACAAGGAGAGATCGATATGCAGGCAGAGCTCAGCTGGCTGACAGACCCCACCGTGTTCCGGGTGAACCGGCTGGACGCCCATTCCGACCATGTGTGCTACGCCTCGGCGGAGGAGCTGGCCCGGGGAGAGACCTCCCTGCGCCAGAGTCTGGACGGGGTGTGGCGTTTTGCGTGGAGCAGGACCCCCTCCGCCCGCCCGGCGGACTTCTGGCGGGCGGGGTACGACGACTCCGCCTTTGGCGAGATCCAGGTGCCGGGCCACATGGAGCTGCAGGGCTACGGGCAGATCCGGTATATCAATACCCCCTATCCCTGGGACGGGCACGCGGAGCTGCGGCCCCCGGAGATCGACTGGGAGGACTGCCCTGTGGGCAGCTATGTGCGGGAGTTTGACCTGGAGCCGGCGCTGCGGGGAAAGCAGGTCTGCGTGAGCTTTCAGGGGGCGGAGCAGGCGTGCTACGTGTGGCTGAACGGCTGCTTTGTGGGCTATGCCGAAGACAGCTTCACCCCCTCGGACTTTGACCTCACCCCCTATGTGCGGGAGAGAGGAAATCGCCTGTGTGTGGAGGTCTACAAGCACAGCAGCGGAGGTTGGCTGGAGGACCAGGACTTTTTCCGCTTCAGCGGGATTTTCCGCTCCGTGTTCCTCTACGCAAAGCCCACGCTGCACCTGGATGACCTGTGGCTGCAGGCCGGGCTGGAGGAGGATAATACGACCGGCACGCTGTCCGTGCGGCTGCTGCTTGCCGGCAAGACCGGAGGCGCCGCGGTTTTGTGCCGGATATCCGGCCCCGACGGCCGGCTGCTGCTGGACGCCCCTCTGGACCTGCGGAGGGAGGGGGCCTACCTCCGCAGCCAGGTCTTCCGGTTTGCGGATATCCGGCCCTGGCGCCATGAGACGCCGGCGCTGTACCATGTGGTTTTGACACTGCTGGAAGAGGACGGGACCGTAGCGGAGCTGGTTCCCTATGACACAGGCTTTCGCCGCTTTGAGCTCAAGGATGGGATCATGCGCCTCAACGGGGAGCGGATTGTCTTTAACGGGGTGAACCGCCACGAGTGGAGCCCGGAGACGGGCCGCGCCATCGGCCTCGGGGACATGGCCGCCGCCATGGAGGTCTTCCGGCGGAACAACATCAACGCCGTTCGCACCTGTCACTATCCCAACCAGACGGTGTGGTATCACCTGTGCGATCAGAACGGCGTCTATGTGATCGACGAGGCCAATCTGGAGACCCACGGCTCCTGGCAGAAGCTGGGGAAGGTGGAGCCCGGCTGGAATGTGCCCGGGAGCCTGCCCGAGTGGCGGGAGTGCGTGGTGGACCGGGCCGGATCTATGTTTGAGCGGGATAAAAACCACGTGTCCATCCTTCTGTGGTCCTGCGGCAACGAGTCCTATGCCGGAGAGGACATCCGGGCCATGGCGGACTTTTTCCGGGCCCGGGACCCCAGCCGGCTGGTCCACTATGAGGGCGTGTTCCACTGCCGTGCGTTTGACGGGATCTCCGATGTGGAGAGCCGGATGTACGCCCCGCCGGAGGAGGTCCGGAAATATCTGGAGAGCGGGCCGAAAAAGCCCTTTGTCCTCTGTGAGTATATGCACAGCATGGGCAACTCCCTGGGCGGTATGGAGAGTTATATCCGCCTGGCGGAGGAGTTCCCCCAGTATCAGGGGGGCTTTATCTGGGACTATATGGACCAGGCGCTCTGGCGCACAGACGTAAACGGGCGGTGGGTGCTGGGCTACGGCGGCGACTTTGGCGAGCGGCAGAGCGACTACGCCTTCAGCGCCAACGGCATTGTGTTTGCAGACGGCACAGAAAAGCCCGCCATGCAGGAGGTGCGCTACTGGTACGCCTCCCCCGGGGAGCGGGCGCGGCAGGACGCGGCGGCCCGGCGCGGAGGAGACGCCGCTGTTCCGCCGGCGGCGCGGATATCGCCGCCGCTGCGTGTCACCCATGGGGACGCGGCCCTGGGCGTGCGGGGCGGGGACTTTGAGGTCCTCTTTTCCTACGCTCAGGGCGGACCGGTCTCTCTGGTATCCGGCGGCCGGGAGTGGCTGTGGAGAGCGCCCCGTCCGGCCTATTGGAGGGCCCCCACGGAAAACGACCTGGGCAGCGGCTTTGCCGCAAAGAGTTCCATATGGGCGGCGGCGGACGGCTGGCAGAGCTGTGAGGACATCCGGCTGCTGCGGGAGAGCGGGGAAGAGGTCTCTGTGTGTTACGTTTACACCGCCCCCGCCCTGCCGGGACTGCGGACGGAGGTTGTTTACACAGTGGATGGCGCCGGCCGTATCAGGGTTGATATGCGCTATCACGGCCAGGCGGGACGGCCGCAGTTGCCGCTGTTTGGCCTGCGGTTCGAGACCCCTGTTCCCCTGGAGAGCGTGCGGTGGCTGGGCCTTTCCGGCGAGACGTATCCGGACCGGAAAAAGGGCGGCGTTTTTGGATGGCATCAGGAGACGCCCCACATTTCCGGCTACCTGGTTCCCCAGGAGTGCGGCTGCCATGTGGACACGCGGCAGGCGTCTTTCCACATGCCCGGCGGCGCGCGGGTGCGTTTGGAGATGGCGGAAACGCCCTTTGCCTTTTCTGCGCTCCCCTACACTCCCCAGCAGCTGTCCGGAGCCATGCACCGGGAGGAGCTGCCCCGGCCCGTGCGCACGGTGGTGACGGTGTGCGGCGCCATGCGGGGGGTGGGCGGCATCGACAGCTGGGGCAGCGATGTGGAGACTGCCTACCAGATCAGCGGAGAGAGGGACCTGGTATTTTCTTTTGTGCTGCGGCTTTGAGGGGCGGCGATTTGGCCTGTGCTTTTCAACCTTCTGTTTTTTTAGTTTGCCTAAAAGAAATTAGGGGCTTTTGGATGATTTGCTTGCGTTTTTTCACCTGTCATGATAAGATACCGTCGAAAACACAATAAGGAGGCAGATTGGACTATGAGACATATCGATTACCTGCGCAGGGCCAACGAGGTGGCCAGGCAGGCGCGCGCCTGCGGCAACACGCCTTTTGGTGCGATTTTGGTGGATGCCGGGGGCCAGATCCTGATGGAGCAGGGAAACGCCGAGCACGAGCTGCACGACGCCACCGCCCATGCCGAGCGGATGCTTGCCTCACGGGCCAGCGCCGCCTATGATAAAAAGGACCTGTGGGGCTGCACGCTTTACACCACCTGCGAGCCCTGCCCCATGTGCACCGGCGCCATTTACTGGGCGAACATCGGCCGGATCGTATACGGCATTTCAGAGGGCAAGCTGCTGGAGATGACGGGTGCGGACGATAAAAACCCCACCTTTCATATGGGCGCGGACAAGGTAATCGCCGCAGGGCAGAAGAATATCGAATGCCTGGGCCCCTTCAGCGAGATGGAGGAGGAGCTTGTGGCTCCCCACAAGGGCTTTTGGGATCCGGACCAGGCCGCGAAATAGGCGGGATAATCGCCGCAAAAGCGGTGGGAGACACATGACGAGGGGAGGAGCAGACGTTGGAGGAACTGCTGCGGATCGAGCACATCAGTAAGCGATTCGGCAATTTTTACGCAAACCGGGATGTGAGCCTGTCCGTTAACTGCGGGGAGGTGCTGACACTGCTGGGGGAGAACGGCGCGGGCAAGTCTACGCTGATGAACATTCTCATCGGTCTCTACCAGCCCACGGAGGGGAAGATCTTTCTCCGCGGCCGGGAGGTGCGTATCGACTCGCCCAGTCAGGCGGTGAAGCTGGGCATCGGCATGGTCCACCAGCACTTTATGCTGGTGGAGGCCATGACCGTATTTGAAAACATCATCCTGGGAGACAGAAAGTCCCAGGGGGTGTTTATTGACCGGGAGGCCCGCCGCCGGGAGATCCGGGAGCTGAGCGAGCGCTACGGGCTGGATGTGGAGCTGGAAAAGCAGATCACGGAGATCTCTGTGGGCGCCCAGCAGCGGGTGGAGATCCTGAAGGCGCTGTATCACGGCGCTGAGCTGCTGATTTTGGACGAGCCCTCCGCAGCGCTGACGGATATTGAGGTAGAGGGCCTGTTCGCCATTATGAAAAAACTGGTGGGGGAGGGCAAGAGCATCATCTTCATCAGCCACAAGATGCGGGAGGTGATGCGGATTTCCGACCGCATCACCATCCTCCGGGCGGGTGAGGTAGTCACCACCGTCAGGTGCGGCGAGACCGACGGGCAGAAGCTGGCGGGCCTGATGATCGGCCGGGAGCTGAGCGGCTCTCAATACGAGAAAAAGCAGGTGAGCGCCCCGCCAGTGCTGCGGCTGGAGGAGGTGCGGTATCACGAGCAGTCCAAGCACAGCGGTCTGGCCGGCGTGACTATGGAGGTCCGGCCCGGCGAGATCGTGGGGATTGCCGGGGTGGACGGCAACGGGCAGACTCAGCTGGCCCAGCTGGTCACCGGCGTCATTGCCCCGGAGAAGGGCGCCGTTGCGCTGAAGCAGAGCGCCGTTTCCGTATTTGACCCCTCGGCCTTTATCAGCCAGGGTGTGTCCCACGTGCCCGAGGACCGGAATCTCCAGGGCCTGGTGGGGGACATGTCCATTTCAGACAACCTGGTGATGAAGGATGTGGACTCCGGCAGATTCAGCCTTGGTCACGGCCTGTTTTTGAAAAAGAAGGCCATTGGCGGCCATGCCGGTTCGCTGGTGAAAAAGTACGATGTGCGCTGCACCTCCACCGGGCAGGATGTCCGCAGCCTCTCCGGCGGCAACCAGCAAAAGGTGATTTTGGCCCGGGAGCTGGAGTCCCGGCCGGAGCTGCTGGTGGCGGTGCACCCCACCCGGGGGCTGGACATCGGCGCCACCCGGTTTGTCCACGACCAGATGATCGACGCCCGGGAGCGCGGAGTGGGAATTTTGCTCATCAGCGCGGATTTCGATGAGATCCTGGAGATGAGCGACCGCATTCTGGTGATCTTTGAGGGCCAGATTATGGGTGAGTTCTCCGGCAGCAATCCGCCGGTGGAAGACATCAGCCTGGCCATGACCGGCAAGTGAGGGGGTGTGCCATATGGAAAAATTGAAAAAAACGATGACCGCGTTTTTGGTGCCGCTGCTTTCGATTTTGCTGGCCTTTTTGATCGGCGCCATCATTATGGCGGCGCTGGGGGCCGATCCCCTGCGGGCCCTGAGCGCCCTGTTCGGCGGGGCCTTTGGCAACGCCGCCAGCATCGGCACCACCCTGAACAAGTCCGTGCCGCTGGTCTTTACCTCTCTGTGCGCCTGTTTTGCATATAAGTGCGGCGTGTTTAACCTGGGCGGCGAGGGGCAGTTTCTCATCGGGGCCACTGCGGCTTTTTGCACCGTGTACTGCCTGGGGCTGAAGGGCCTGCCCGGCATCCTCGCTGCCATGGTCGTGGGGACGGTTGCGGGCGGACTCTGGGGACTGATCCCCGGCGTTTTGAAAATTACCCGCGGACTGAACGAGATGATCATCTCCATCATGCTCAACTATGTGGCGACGCTGTTTATGGGCGTGATTTACACCAACTGGATCCGGGACACCAACATGCCCCAAACCCCCTCGGTGGACAGCTCTCTGACGCTCAGCCGGGTGATCCCCGGTATGCGCTTTACCTGGGCCTTTGTCATCGCCCTGGCGGTGGGCGCCATTTTGTACTATTTCCTGTACTGGACCTCCCCTGGCTTCAAGCTGCGGGCGGTGGGCCTGAATATGACAGCCAGCCGCTTCAACGGCTTTCCGGTCAACCGCTACATACTGATCAGCTTCATTGCCTCCGGCGCGATCGCCGGCCTGGGCGGCGCCTCAGACCTGCTGGGCACCCAGTACCGCCTTATCAACGGCTATGGCGCGGGTTACGGTTTCGACGGTGTGGCCATGGCGCTTATCGGCCAGCTGCACCCGCTGGCAACCATCGTCGTTGCCATCTTCTTTGCCGCCCTGCGGGTGGGCTCCACATCCATGCAGGTGGCGACCGGCGTGCCCACCAGCGTGTCCGATATCATTCAGGCGCTGGTCATCGTGTTCTCAGTGGCGGGCATGGCGCTGACCAAGCTGCCGGAGTTTGAGGCATTCCGGCTCCGGCTCTTTCGGAAGAGCGGGGAAAAGGGGGTGAGCGCATGAACTGGACATTTGTCTCCAGCATCATTCTGGCAACGGTGCGTATGGCCGTGCCGCTGCTGTTCATCGCCCTGGCGGAGCTCTATTCCGAGCGGGCGGGTATGGTCAACATCGGTTTGGAGGGTCTGGCCGCCGTGGGAGCGCTGGCGGGCTTTATGCTGACCTATACCACCGGCAGCGTGTGGCTGGGCATCCTCTGCGGCGCTCTGGCAGGAGCCGCGGTGAATATGGTCTATGCCTTTGCCACCATCACGCTCTGTGCAAACCACACGGTTTACGGCATGGCGATTAACCTGCTGGCCCCTGCGCTGGCCTCCTTTATCTACCGGGTGTTCTTTGGCACGGGCAGCAGCCTGATGCAGATCACCCTCATGCCCGGTATTGCCGTCCCCGTGCTGAAGGATATTCCCTTCCTGGGGCAGCTGCTTTTTAACCAGACGCCTATGGTGTATCTGGCCGTTGCGCTGGTCGCCTTCACCTGCGTCTTTTTCAGCAAGAGCAAGGCGGGACTGAACTATAAGGCGGTGGGCGAACATCCCAAGGCCGCGGCCACCCTGGGAATCAACGTGATCGGCGTGAAATACCTCTCCTGCGTGCTGTGCGGTGTGCTGGCCGGTATGGGAGGGGCGTATCTCACCACCTGCTACTCCACCACCTATACGGAGGGGATCGTGTCCGGCCGCGGCTTCATTGCTCTGGCGGCGGTGATCTTTGGGCGGTGGACCGGCGGCGGCGTGCTGCTGGCGTGTCTGTTCTTTGGCCTTTGCGACGCGCTGCAGATCCGTTTGCAGGTCGTCAATGTGGGCATCCCCTATCAGTTCTTCCAGATGATCCCCTATGTTGCAACGGTGCTGGTGCTGGCCGTGGTGGGCTCTAAAAAGTCCGGGCCCAAGGCCAACGGCCTGCCCTACCGTAAGGAGCAGCGCTGAGCGTGTATCCCCGGCGCGGCCGGTTTTATAAAATTTTCAGGAGGAAAAGATGTATGAAGAAGAGAATTGCACTGGTGCTGGCACTGGTGCTGGCCCTGAGCCTGACCGCCTGCGGCGGCGAGCAGGGCGGCAGCAGCGGAAACGGCGGCGGAGAGGGCGCGTATAAAGTGGCGTTTATTCTCAACAGCAGCATCAACGACGGCGGCTGGGGCACCGCCTGCTACAGCGAGCTGGTAGCCGCTGTGGAAAAAAGCCCCAACTGGAGCATGGAGTCTACCGACAACCTCTCACAGGACGGCTATTATGACGCCATGGTGGCCTACTGCAACGCGGGCTTTGACCTGATCTATGCGCCCGGCGGCGAGTACACCGACGCGATGCTTCAGGTGGCGGAGGAGTATCCCGACATTGCCTTCGCCCTGCTCAACGGCGCTGAGGATACCCCTGCCGCCGCCAAAAACGGCAACGTTACGTCCCTGCTGCCCAACGGCCAGCAGATTGGCTGGATCGCAGGGGCCCTGGCGGGACTGATGACGGAGACCGGTACCGTGGCCTTTATCGGCGGCATGGAGCTGACCACCACCCTGGCCAAGTACCAGGGGTTCTGCGAGGCTGCCCAGTATGTGGGCCAGCAGCAGGGTAAGACCATCCGGGCGCTGGACGCGGTTTACGCCAACTCCTATGACGATGCCTCCAAGGGCATCGAATTTGCCAATGCCATGATGGAGCAGGGCGCAGACGTGTTCTTTGGCGACGCTTCCGCGGTGGACTCCGGCGCGCGCCAGGCCATTGACGAGCACAACGCCGCCGCCGGCTCCGTCAGCGTTTACGACATTGCCCAGCCAGCGGACTTTCTGGGCCAGAACGAGTGCATCATCGGCTCTCAGGTCACGGACAACTCCTCTCTCATTGCCCTGAGCTTCCAGGCGGTGGAGGATGGTTCCTTTGGCGGAGAGACGCTGTTTGGCAACCTGCAAAACGGCGTGCTCTCTCCCGGAGCCCTCAGCAGCCTGGTCCCCGCGGAGAAGCAGACTCAGTATGCGGAGTATATCCAGCAGATGACCGACGGTACATTCATGCAGTAATCGACAGAGCAACAGCGCGCCGGGCGGCGGGAGAATTTCCCGCCGCCCGGCGTTTTCCGTTGCCGAAAGCGGCTGATATGGCAGGCGAAGCCGTCCTGCAGGGGGAAAATATTTTGACC
>CATNDT010000088.1 GCA_950097035.1 uncultured Oscillibacter sp. | reverse complement strand
TAGAGAAAAAACTTTTATTTTTTCTGCAACGATGTTACCCTGTCATACGAATATATCGGTAGGGAGAGGCGGTGAGAACATGGAGCAGGAGAACAAGTGGATACGGGACATCCGGCGCGGCGGCTCCCCTCAGGCGGCGGAGCAGCTGGTGGAGCGGGACTACGATGAGATATACGTCTTTGTCTACCGCCAGACCGGGCGCAAGGAGGACGCCATGGATCTGACACAGAGCATTTTCCTTGCGGTTTTCCGGGCGCTCTCTGCCTACGACCCGGAGAAAGCCGCCTTTCGCACCTGGCTCTACCGTATCGCTGCCAACAAGGTTATCGATGCCCGCCGCCGGTATCGGCCTGCCGTCACCTCTCTGGAGGAACTAGGTCTGCCCGCTCAGGAGGACTTTGTCTCTCAAATCCATAACCGGGAATTACTGGGGCGGATCGAAGACTACGTGTCCGGGCTGGCCCCTCTCACTCAAGCGGTGTTTCGGCTGAGACTTTACGGGGAGCAGAGTTTTGGGGAGATTGCTGCCGCTCTGGGCCAGTCTGAGGCGGCGGTAAAGAGCCAATACTACCGCCTTTTGGGGCGAATCAGAGAGGAGTTTGACCCTTATGGATGAAAAGATTCCCATGCTCACCGGCGAAGAGCGGCAAGCGGCTATCCGGCGCATTGTGGAGCAGAGCGAGGCAGCGCAGCGGTCCAAACGGCGGAGAGTCCCTTTGTCTGTCGTGTTCTTTGGAGTGGAGGACTGCCTGTTCCTGCCGGTGCTGGCGGCGCTTCTATACTTGATTCCGGGTGCGACGTCGGCTCGTTTTGCCCCCATGGCCCCACTGCTGTTTCTGTTCTCCCCCGCCTTATATGCCGCCCTCCATCTGCTGACTGCCTGGAAGGATGCACTAAGCGGTATCGGGGAATGGCGGCGGAGCTGCCGGCTGTCGGCCTGCACTATTCTGGCCCTGCGGATGCTGGTATTTGGCGGCTTGGCGGTGGCGGTGTGTGTGCCTGCCAACATCCTGATATGGCTGACCTCCGGGCGGAGCTATTCCTTGCCCTGGATGCTGGGCCTGTCTTTCTCCAGTCTGTTCCTGTATGCCGCCCTGACCCTGTTCTGTCTGCGATTTCGCCGGGGGATGATACCTCCCCCGGCTGTATGGGGTATAACCGGACTGTTTCTGCTGGCCTGGGAGCGGGGCGGAGAACTGCTGCTTCAGGTTCCTGTATTGGTTCTCTTTTTCCTGGCAGCCGGCGGGCTGGCCTGCTGTCTCCATATCCTGGGGCAGATGCTCCGCTATCCCAACCGAGGAGGCCGTTTTTATGCTTACAGTTGAAAATGTCACCAAGAGATATGGTAATTTTACCGCTCTGGAGGATATTTCCCTGCAGTTTACCACCGGAGTTTATGGCCTGCTGGCTCCTAATGGGGCGGGCAAGACCACCCTGATTAAAATGCTCACGACCCTGCTATTCCCCACCGCCGGACAAATCTTGTGGGAGGGGGAGGATATCCATGCCCTGGAC
Source organism: uncultured Oscillibacter sp. (assembly GCA_950097035.1). Classification (GTDB taxonomy): domain Bacteria; phylum Bacillota; class Clostridia; order Oscillospirales; family Oscillospiraceae; genus Oscillibacter. Next base: position 9,418 of record CATNDT010000088.1, on the reverse strand, counting down.
GAGGACTACCGGGGGCTGTTGGGCTATCTGCCCCAGGAGCTGGGCTATTACCCCGGCTACACACCACGGCAGTTTCTGCGCTATGCCGCCGCCCTCCAGTGTATTCCCCGGAGGGAAGCCGACAGGCGGATCAGCGAGCTGCTGGAGCTGGTGGGGTTGTCCGGCGCAGAGCATAAAAAAATGCGGCAGCTGTCCGGTGGCATGCGCCAGCGGGTGGGCATTGCCCGGGCCATTCTCAACGACCCCAGGCTGCTGATTCTGGACGAGCCAACCGCTGGACTGGATCCCCGGGAGCGGGTGCGGTTCCGCAACCTGATTCACTCCCTGGCAGAGGATCGGACCGTCATCCTCTCTACCCATATCGTCTCTGATATTGAGACCATTGCCGGTCAGATCGTCATGCTCCGGGACCGCAGACTGTTTTGCTGTGACAGCCCGGCGGGTATTTGCGGAAAGATGAAAGGCCGGGTGTTTGAGGTTCCGGCGGGGACGGCCTTGGGGCCGGAGCAGTTCCTTCTCAGCGAGCGGCAGGGGGAGCAGGGGGCGGTCCTGCGGATCTTTTGCGATACGCCGCCCAAGGAGGCCGTTCCGGTGACGCCCGGTCTGGAGGACGCGTTTCTGGCCACCTACCGGGAGGGGCAGACATGAGGCTTTTGGGATACGAGTGGGGCAAACTGGCCCGCCTGCCCGCCCTCTGGGGATTTCTGACTCTGTGTCTGGCTTTCAACTGCCTGCTCATCGGGAGCGGGGACCGTTGGCGCCGGGAGTGGAATGCAGCCGGCGCCCTGACCGGCGAGCTGGGCCGGCGGGTGGACAGGGGATTTCTGGATGGACTGCATCAACAGCCCCGGACGCAGTACCGGGACTATCTGCTCTCCGCCGCGGAGGGCATGACAGATATCTATGAGGACTACGACCTGACCCTCCTCTCAAACTTTTACAACGGCTATGTCAAAAGCGCTCCCGCAGCGGCGGCCTTGATGGAGCGGAAGTATGAACAACTGGCGGAGCGGGTGGCCCGTCTGTCTGAGACAGGGGCGGCTATGGACTGGTACGGCGGACCGGTTACCCACTACGCCCACCAGTTCCTCTACGGCACGCTGATGCGGGCCGTTCTCACCGAGGGGGCGGTGCTGGGGATGCTGTCCATGCTTTTCCTGCTGGGCTATGAAGACCGGCAACGGACAGCGGCCGGGGCTTACGCATCCCGCACCGGGAGAAAGCTGTGCCGCTATAAGGTGCTGGCCGGCATTACCTGGTCCCTGGCGGCGTATCTGCTGCTGGCGGCGGTCACTTTAGGGGTATTTCTGCTGCTTTGGGATTGGAGCAGCGTGTGGGGCGGCAGTGTGTCCGGTCAGTTCAACTACATCATTGATCTGTTTGTCAGCCGCCCCTTTTTTACTTGGGCGGACTTCACCGCGGGGAGCTACCTTGTGGCGGCGGTGGTGCTGGGCGGCCTGCTGGTTATGGCCTTTGCGCTGCTGGCGGCAGTCTGCGGAACACTGGTGCGGAATGCATATCTGTCCGCTCTGGTGCTGGCCCTGCTGCTGTGCGGCGGTGTGGCAGCTCAGGCGCTCTGCGCCCGGGCCGGACTGTGGATGGGCTATGCCCTGCTGACCTTCCAGCCGGTCAGCGTCTGGCTGTGCATCAACGGCTGGTTTACGGAGCTGGGGCTGAACGCCTTCGTCCCCTGGCAGGAGACCGTCAGCGTGGGGATGGGACTGGCGGCGTTGGGGCTGGGAGCCGCCCTGTCACTGAGGCGCTTTGGCAGAAAGGACGTGAACACATGAGCTTATTTGGACAGGAACTGCGGAAAATCTGGCGTTCCGGTATTTTAGGGGGGATTGTCCTGTTGGGACTGATTTACTACTATATGTTCCCAAGCTTTTATATTGAACAGTTTTCCAACGGCTCCGCCGCCCAGGCTGTGTTTGATCTGTCTGTGGAGTGGGTTGAAAAGTACGGGCCCACCCTGGAGCCGGAGGAGCGGGCGGAGATGGACAGCCAGCTGGCGGAGGAGATCGCCATATTCAACCGCCAGCTGAAGGAACTCCCGGAGGCCGCAGCGGTGGGCGTCACAGACTATACCGGCTTCCGCGCCGCCTTTGGCCAGAACGGGGAAGATACCGGGCTGATGTGGGCCATTTGGGATAAAACCAACTGTTGCAGGATTGAAACGATCCAGCAAATATTGGAACGCTATGACTACCGGAGAGACTATCTCGGGCAGCCGGAGTTTTTTGAGTACTACACAAAAAAGGAGCAGGCGCAGTTGCTGGCGGTGGAGAGTTGGCCTAAGAGCCTTATGCCCTGGTCTGTTATGGATTCCACCGAAAACTATCTTCAATGTCTGGCCCAGTGGACGGCCATCAGCGTGATCCTGCTGTTATCCCCCACATTGGTGAGAGACCGCCTGCGGCGGATGCGGCCCTTTCAGTGGTCCAGCCGTCGAGGCAGGCGGGTACTGCATACGCAGTTGACGGCGGGGTTGGTCTCTGCACTGCTGTCGAGTGTGGTCAATGTCATCGCCTACGCAGTCCCTTTTTTGGCTCAGAGCCCCCTCAGCTTCCGGGACTGCCCCCTGGGCAACAGCGTCTGGGACTGCGGAACGCCCTGGTTTGACTGGACCTATGGGCAGTATCTGGCCATTTTGGCCGGAATGGTGCTGGCTTTGGGGATGGGGATTGGCGCCGTGACCCTGTTCCTGTCCCGATTCAGTGAGAGCTATGTGTCCATGCTGCTCAAGGCATTCCCTCTGTTTGTGGCCATGGGTGGATTTTTCGCCACTTGGGTGGTGGGCAGCGCGTTTTTCTTCCGCTCCGCCTGGGATTATGCGGAGTTCTCCGCGCCAAAGGGAGCGGAGGCGGTCTGCGTCGCAGGTCTGCTAATTGTGGGTGTGATGCTGACCGGATGGAGCTGTTTAAGGCAGAGAAAACTGGAGTGCTGAGCAGACAGGGGCCCCTGTTTTCTATGTATCAATTCTCTATATTACTCTGGCACAGGCGAAGGATCGCCTGAACCGGGCAATTCTACCGCCGCCCACGGTGTAACTCTCCCGGAAAATGGGATTGACGCCCAGGCTGAAATACTCGATCACCATGTCCTGAATGCGGAAGATGATGCCGATGTTTCGGGTGTCGCCGGGATAGACGTTGGCAAGATAGGGCTGTTCCTGGAAGATGACATCTTTCCACCGTTCCTGCTCCTCCGCCGGAACGGGTTCGGCCTTGCCGGACAGGCGGATCATCTCCTTGTACATGGTATAGCCCAGCACCTGTACCCGGCCGTCCCGCAGAAGCTCGCACTTGGCGCACTTCTCAAAGTTTTCGTACACCCGGTATCGGTCAAATTTTGGCCCGGTGAACAGGTCATAGAGATCGTCCGTCAGGGCATTCCCCACCCTGCTCTCCATCCGGCGGCAGGCGTAGACGACCCCGTCGGAGAGGATGGTCAGATGGCAGTTGCCGCAGTTGCAGCCGTCGTAGACATATTCGTCATCGGGATAGCCTCTGGGGTCAAACAGGCCCTTTTCGTACCGGAACAGCGTCCAGAGGTGATCCTTCAGATCAAAGGTTGTCTCGCAGCCCGCCGCCTCATAGTGCTGAAACTTTTCCCAACACCGCTCCATCATATCCCGGTATTCACCGCGCCACATTCTATATGTACTATGACAGCATCGACCTGGTGTTGGATCCTATCAAGAACCGCCAGCTTGCCCTGCTGGCCAAGGTGCTTCGCCCTCCCCGCGCCCGGGAAAATGACTACTCCGAGAAACCCTGATTCAAACGCTGCGGACTGGATTGCTGTCCCTGCGGGATTCGTACCGTTTGGTGTCCGGAAGTGCACGAAAAGGTGTTTTATCCACGCTGCAAGGGGACTTTCAAATGGAGATTTCAACTTAATTGTACCAAAGCCCATTTTTGTAAAGCAATCTTCAAAATCCGCCGAAGTGTCGTATTTTCAGGAGGGCGCCGCATCTGGCAGCGGCGCCCTCTTTCCGCTCTGCTTAGAACTTGCCGTTCTCGTTGGCCCAGGTGGATTGCTCTGCGATGGTCTCCATCACATCCCAGTGCTCGGCAATCTTGCCGTCCTCCACCCGCCACAGGTCGTAGTAGGCCGTGGGCGCGCCGCCGAAGGTGCCCTCGCTGACCGCCAGGACAAAATTGCCCTGGGCCAGGACCTGATGGACCTCATTATAGACCATGGCGATTCCCTGCTCCGCCAGAGCTGCCAGGGCGGTGTTCAGGCCGGACACGCCGTCGGCGATTCCTGTGTTGTGCTGGATATAGGCGTCGCCGTCAAAGTAGTCCGGAGTTTTCTCCAGGTTGTTGCCCTGCATCACGTCGTAGAGGAAGTCCTGCACCAGCTTCCGGTTGGCCTCGGTCTTATCAAGATCTGTGAGTGTCATTGTGCCGTCGGTTTGGGTGTGGCCGGAGGGATTGGGTGCGGCCAGGGCGGCCAGGTTATCCCAGTGCTCCGTGATTTTGCCCTCCGTATCGAAACGGAAGATGTCGAAGGCCACCTGCTCGCCGGCCCCGGCGAAGTTGTAGATGGTCTGGAGGAAGACCTTGTCGCCGTCCTCGAAGGCGCGGATGTTGTTCACCGTGGTTTTGACGGGAGCGGAGGCCAGATACTCCACAGAGCCGAGGAAGGCGTCCCGCCCGGTGCCGTAGGCAAGATTGTGCTGGATGTAGCCTTCGGCCAGCAGCTCCCGGGCAGCGGCGGTATCGCCGGAGGCGAAGGTGTTGATGAGGGCCAGGGCCTTTCCGGTCTGCACCTGTTCCTTTTCAATGTGGTCGGTTGCGGTGTGAGTAGTGTGGCTGTGTTTCATGGGGAATACCTCCTGAGATTTGTTCGGCGGGGGTGTTCCCCGTCCTGTTGTCTGTATCATACAACAACCGGAACCCCTTGAAAAGTACGCACAATATTGTGGTATAGTTACCTGAAGGTAACAATTGGATGGTTACCGGAAGGAAACGATTGTGTAGTTCCAGGCCTTTCCGGCTGCTTTTCCTCTAAAAAATTTTGTGTTTACTTTTAAATACATCTGGATACTTGACAGCTTTTAAACCGATACAGTAAGATAAGGTTATACCGCTGAAAAGAGTAGGGAATGATTGGAGGGTACCTGCATGGTGACAGTGTCAGCCGCAAATGAACTTCCGGCCTGCCCGGTGGAGACGACTCTGACCTTAATCAGTGACAAGTGGAAGGTTCTGATTTTGCGCGATCTGCTTTCCGGAACGAAGCGGTTTGGCGAGCTGAAAAAGTCTGTTGGAAATGTCAGCCAAAAGGTGTTGACCGCCCAGCTCAGGCAGATGGAGGGCAGCGGCCTGCTGATTCGGACCGTTTATCCGGAGGTCCCGCCTCGGGTGGAGTACACATTGACCGACCTGGGATACAGTCTTAAGCCGGTTCTTGACGCCATGTGGAGCTGGGGTGAGGAATATAAAGCGAAAAACCGCACAGATTCTCCTTGACACCGCCCGTCTTCTGTGATATCCTGTCATACAGACCGACGGTTTGTTTGGAGGAAGATCTGTGGCGAGGAATAAGTATCCGGAAGAGACTGTGCAGAAGATTCTTGATACGGCAGAGAGGCTGTTCGTTGAAAAGGGCTATGATCGCGCCTCTCTTCAGGACATTATTGAGGCGACAGGTCTCTCGAAAGGGGCCATCTATCACCACTTTGCCTCCAAGGAGGACATCTTTTATTCGGTGTGTGACCGCATCGGGCAGCACAATGCCGAAGTGTTGGCAAAAGTCCGGGACGACAGCAGCCTGAACGGCCTGGAGAAGCTGCGGGCCATCTTCAAGGTTTCCCTGCAGCCGGAGCGCCAGGCCAAGATGTTTTGCATGATGCCCTATCTGCTGGATAACGCCAAGTTCCTGGCCACCGAGATGCAGAGCATCTTTCAGGAGGTTGTGCCGCTTTTTGTAGAGCCGATCATCCGCCAGGGTATGGCGGACGGCTCGATTCAAACCGGCCGCCCCAGGGAGCTGGCGGAGGCAATGCTGTTGCTGTCGGACATCTGGATTAACCCCATTGTCCGCCCCACCACTTCAGAGGAGATTATTGCCCGGTGCACCATATATAACCAGCTCTTCAGCGGCTTTGGCATCACCCGGCTGATCGATCAGGAGATTATAGACACGCTTACGGGATACGTGGATCTGGCCAATCATCCGTCCCAGGACCTCAAGAGTGCAGATTGAAAAGAATAAAAAGAAGCTGCCGCTTACGGCAGTTTCTTTATGGCTATATAAAAACCGACGGTCGGTTTATAAAGGAGGATTTTTCCATGATGCAAGCGCAGACACCCCTGTTCCGTCGGGACTTTACGCTGGTGGTAATCGGGCAGATCATATCCCTGTTCGGCAATGCCGTTGCGCGGTTTGCCATTCCCCTGTACCTGCTGCGGCAGACCGGATCTCCCGCGCTTTTCGGCGCGGCAGGGGCCGCGGGCTTGGTCCCCGCCGTGCTGTGCTCCCCTGTCGGCGGCGTGGTGGCGGACCGGGTGAACAAACGAAACATCATGGCGGCGCTGGACTTTTTCACGGCGGGGCTGATCCTTGCCTTTACGCTGCTGCTGGGGAGGGTGCCTCTGGTGCCGCTGTCGGTTGCCTGCCTCATGCTGCTCTATGGCATTGCGGGGGCCTATCAGCCCGCTGTGCAGGCCAGCATTCCCCTGTTGGTCGAGGCGGAGCAGCTGACCAGCGCCAATGCCGTGGTCAATATGGTCAGTACGCTGTCCGGGCTGCTGGGGCCGGTGACCGGCGGGGTGCTGTTCGGCTCCTTCGGTATCCGGCCCATCCTGTGGATAAGCGCCGGCTGCTTCTTCCTCTCCGCCGTCATGGAGCTGTTCATCCACATGCCCCACCGGCGGCGGCAGGCGGCGGGAGGCGTGCTCTCCACGGTGCGGCAGGACTTAAAGGAGAGCTGGCATTTCATTCGCCGAAAACGGCCGGTGTTCCTGTCCGTCATGGTGGTGCTGGCGCTGTTCAACCTGGTGCTGTCCGCCGCCCTGATTGTGGGTATCCCTGTGGCGGTGGTTCAGGTGCTGGGCATGAGCGACCTCCGTCTGGGCCTCACCCAGGCTGCCATGGGGCTGGGCGGACTTCTGGGCGGGCTTTTGACGGCGTGCCTGGGTCCGCGCCTGCAGCTGCGCCGGGGAGGTGCCGTGCTGCTGTCCGCCAGTCTGACGGCGGCCGTTCTGGCGGCCGCCCTGCTGCCGGGCATATCTCCCCTGGCCGGATACTGGACGGTGACGGCCGCCGGCTTTGCCATGATGATCTTGTCCACGATGCTTGTCGTTCAGCTCAGCGCCGCGGTCCAGGGGCAGACGCCGCCGGCCCTGCTGGGCAAGGTGATGGCGTTTATCATGGCGGTCTCAAACTGCGCATCCCCCCTGGGGCAGGCGGTATACGGCGTGCTGTTTGAGGCGTGTTCCCCCTGGGCCGTTCTGATGGGCGCGGCCTTTGCCGCAGTGATCACCTCGGTGTATTCCAGGGGCGTATTCCGCGAACTGGGCACGGATATGCGGAAAGAGAGGTGATTCGGGGAGATTCCCGGCGGGACCGTCTCCTCTGCCCCGATCACCCGTGAAGATCGCCTGTTGCAAGCAGGAGCTCCCCGATATCTCCCTCGATGCAGATAGACCGCGCCCTGATCCCATCCGGCGCAAAGGCCTCGTTGAAATTCACGCAGACGTAGGTGGCCGCGCTGTTTTCTCCGGTCATTTTCCAGAAGGGGTATTTGATAATGGCCGGCGTGTTGCCGCCCACGCCCAGCTCCAGAAATACCACCCGCAGTCCCCGGTGGCGGCGCAGAAACTGTATATACCGCTCCGCCGCCGCATGCCAGCCCGTATCCTCCACAAAGGTGTTGTCGCAGCGCAGGTTCATGGTCATTGGGCGACCGCATTTCGGGCAGTGGGGAACCAGCTCTGCCGGAACCCGCATGTCCCGCTGCTCCGAAACCATCCGGCGGACGGTCTCCTCGTTGTCATACGTCTTCTGGTGGCAGGGAGCGGAGCACTGCCACAGGCCGTAATCGCCCTGGGTGTAAAAGAGCCGGCGCTTGTCAAAGCCCGCCAGCTGGAACTGGTGGTCCACGTTGGTGGTGAGGACAAAATACTCCCTGTCCTTTACCAGCTTCAGCAAATCGTCATACACCGGCTTTGGGGGGCGCGTATAGCGGTTCACCGCAATGTGGCGGCTCCACCACGCCCAGTACTCCTCCGGCGACCCAAAGGGGAAAAAACCGCCTGAATACATATCCCGGATGCCATATTTTTCAATAAAGTCCCCGAAGTTCTCTTCAAACCGCCGGCCGGAATAGGTAAATCCCGCCGAGGCGGAGAGCCCCGCTCCGGCACCGACGACCACCGCGTCGGCCTTCGCCAGCACCCCGCGCAGCCGCTCAATGTTCGCCCAGCAGCTCCCGGTAGATTTTTGCGTCAAGATCCTTGAAAACATTGAAGATCACCTTTCTGACAGAAGTATCCCGCCGGAGAAAACCGGCGACGGTGTTCACGGCGATTTCGGCAGCCTCCCGGTTTGGAAAGTGAAACTCCCCGGTGGAGATACAGCAAAATGCAATACTCTCCAACCCGTGCTCCGCCGCCAGCTCCAAACAGGACCGGTAACAGCCGGCCAGCTCCCGCCGGTCCCTGGGGGTCACCCGGCCCCGGACGATGGGCCCCACGGTGTGGAGAATATATTTTGCCGGGAGGTTATAGCCACGGGTCAGCTTCGCCCGCCCGGCGGGCTCCGGATATCCCTGTCTTTGCATGATCTCATTGCACTCGTCCCGGAGCTGGAGACCGGCCGCCGAGTGGATGGCGTTGTCAATGCAGCCATGGCAAGGGCAGAAACAGCCCAGCAGGGCGCTGTTGTCCGCGTCCACAATGGCGTCCACGGCCAGCCGGGTGATGTCTCCCTGCCAGACGGCGATTTGGGGATGGGCCGCTGTGAGGGGCAGACCGCCGGCCTCCACAACGCCCTTTTCCTCCCGCTCCAGGGACAGCAGCTGATCCTGGGCGGCGAGGAAATCCCGCCGCAGCGGCTTTGGCGGGCGGACATTCATCAAACTCCGAAGCAGCAGCCGCTGCGCGGTGTTCTCCTGCGGGAACTGCTCTGCCTGGGAGCGGTATTCCGGCATCTCGTCCAACAAAACGGTATTCAGGTAATGCAGTATTGCCGAGCGGTCCATAGGGCTCCTCCCAAAATGCTCCGGGGCCCTTGCCGGGCCGATACGGAGGCGGTTTTTCCAATTGTAGCAGGGTTCTCTCCGCCGGTAAAGTACGCACAAATTTGTGGCATAGTTACCCGGCGGTAACTGTTGGGGACGGAGGCGGTCGGGGCGGAGGCTGCGGCGAAGACAGGGGGTGCTGAAAGGGCAGGCGGTCCGCCTGCC
>CATNDT010000087.1 GCA_950097035.1 uncultured Oscillibacter sp. | reverse complement strand
CAGGTGTGGCGGACTGCCGCCTGTCTGTGCGCTGTTTCAGGGAAAGGAATTACAAAAAATGGAAAACAAAACCCCGGCCGCCGGTGCGGCGGAAAACAAAATGGGCGTGATGCCCATCGCCCCCTTGCTTGCGGGGATGGCGGTACCCATGATGATCTCCATGCTGGTCCAGGCCCTTTATAATGTGGTGGACAGCATCTTTGTGGCCCAGCTCAGTCAGGACGCGCTGAACGCCGTGTCCCTGGCCTTCCCCCTGCAGAACCTTATGATCGCCGTGGGCGGCGGTACCGGCGTGGGCATGAACGCCCTGCTCTCCCGCTCTTTGGGAGAGAAAAAGCAGGAGCAGGCCGACCGGGCCGCCAACACGGGCATCTTTCTCTTTTTGCTCAGCGCCGTTGTGTTTGGCCTGTGCGGCGTGGCGCTGGCAAGGCCCTTTTTCCTGGCCCAAACAGATATCGCCGCCATTGTGAACTATGGCACGGATTACGCCCGCATCTGCCTGGGGCTCTCCATCGGTATTTTCAGCCAGTTCTGTTTTGAGCGGCTGCTCCAGTCCACCGGACGGACGGTGTACTCCATGGTCACCCAGATCATCGGCGCGGTGATCAACATCATCATGGACCCCATTTTGATCTTTGGCCTCTTCGGCTTTCCCCGGCTGGAGGTGGCGGGCGCGGCCGTTGCCACGGTCATGGGGCAGCTCGTGGCCGCCTGTATAGGCCTGATAATGAATATAAAATTCAATCAGGACATCCACATCCGCCTGCGCCATATCCGCCCCGACCGGGAAATCGTGGGGGAGATTTACCGGGTGGGCCTGCCCTCCATTGTGATGCAGTCCATCGGGTCTGTGATGACCTTTGGCATGAACAAAATTCTCATCGGCTTTACAGACACCGCCACCGCCGTGTTCGGGGCCTATTTCAAGCTGCAGAGCTTTATCTTTATGCCGGTGTTCGGACTGAACAACGGTATGGTGCCCATCATCTCCTACAACTACGGCGCCGCCCGGCTGGACCGGGTAAAAAAGACCTTCCAGCTCACCGCCGCCACCGCCACGGTGATCATGTGCGTGGGCTGCGCGGCCTTTAACCTGATTCCGGACGTGCTGCTCTCCTTCTTCAACCCCTCGGCGGAGATGCTGGCCATCGGCACGGTGGCCCTGCGGGTTATCAGCTATTCCTTTTTGCTGGCGGGGTTTGATATCATCGCGGGCTCTGTCTGCCAGGCCATCGGCAATCCGGTGTACACGCTGATCTGCTCTGTTTGCCGCCAGCTGGTGGCCCTGCTGCCGGTGGCGTGGCTGCTGGCTCAAACGGGCAGGCTGGATCTGGTGTGGTTCTGCTTCCCCATCTCGGAGGTGGTTTCCCTAGTGCTGAGCATCGTCTTTCTGCGGCGCACCATGCGCCGGGTGGAGGCCCAGATCGGGCCGGCCTGAAGCCGGGTATTTATACCGGTTTATAAATTTTTTCATTTGCCGCCGGTTCAGGGGCAATAATAATGAAAAAACCACATATAGTACAGTAGGATCACTATCAAAGGGATGGTGCACACGATATGGCGTTTCTTCCCGGTTTTGCCGCGGTATCCCTGTGGAAAAGTATGTGGAAAACGCTTGACATGCGGACTTTTTCTTGGTATAGTGATTCCAGTGATTGTGCTGTGCATGCTCGTGGGGCGCACAGCCGAAGGGGGGAACTTCCGCGAGGAAGTTCCCTTTTTCACTGTAGGAAGTAGCGGGGTGATGGGCAGATGGGCGATAAGCCGTTTAAAACGTATGAGGAGCTTATAGAAAAACTTCGGGATGAAAAAGGACTGACAATTGATCCGGAGGATGAGGGCAGGGCGATTTCTCTTCTGAAGAAATACAGTTATTTCTCTCTGGTGTCAGGCTATAAAAATCTTTTCAAAGCGGCGGATCATACATACCTTCCAGGGACAAGAATAGGTGATATTTTCGCCCTGTATGAATTTGACGATATTTTGCGGGATATCTTTTTCCATGCAATTCAAATTGTTGAAAAGAATATAAAATCATTGCTGTCATATTCTTTTGTGAGTAAATACGGTGAAAAACAGGATGCATATCTCTCTCCGCTGAATTACGATACGCGCCCCGGCTCCCATGATGAAGTTACCCGCCAAAAGGAAATTAAAAAGCTGATTACCACATTCATCTCCGTAGTAACGCCCCCTTCGGACCATATTTATATCAAACACCAGTGGGATCAGCACAAAAACGTTCCTCTGTGGGCGGCAGTAAAGGTTATTACGTTTGGCACGATCTCAAAAATGTTCAGCTTATGTACGTCCGCTGTTCAAAGCGATGTTGCAAAAGAGTTTTCCTTCGTTTCAGCAGACACGATGGCTGGAATGCTGGACATGCTGACACGGGTGAGAAATGTATGTGCGCACAATGAGCGCCTTTACGACTTTTCTGTTAAGAATAGCCGTGCGATTCAGGATATGCCTGTTCATACGGCGCTTGGCATATCAAAAACTAGGGCGGGCCTCTATAACCAGGGGAAAACGGATCTGTTTGCGGCGTTGATCTGTTTAAAATATTTACTTGAGGATGTTGATTTTAGAAAGACTGTAGCCGATCTTGACACGGCGCTGGATGACCTGTGCGGAAAGACAAAAGTTTTTCAACGGAATAAAATATTGTCCTGTATGGGCTTTCCGGCTAATTGGAAAGAGATATTGGCATAAAAGCCATACAGCGGAATAAGGGACAGGGAAGCCCGATGGGGCGCCCCTGTCCCTTGTCACATTACCGGTTTAAATACTCGCTGGGGTCGATGGCCACCCCGTCCTTGGTGACGGAGAAGTGGAGGTGGGGGCCCTGGGCGGACTCCGCCGCCGCGGTGCGGCCCACCGCGCCGATGATTTGCCCGGCGGAGACGCTGTCGCCCTCCTTCACATTGGGCCGGGCCTGGAGGTTGGAATAGGTGGTCTCATATCCGCCGTCGTGGCGGATGACCACGGTTGTGCCCATCATGTCGTCGTCCGTCACCTTTGTCACCGTGCCGGAGCTGGCTGCGAGCACGGTGGTGCCCTGCACGGCGGCGATGTCCAGCCCGTCGTGGGTGCGCCAGTCCGCCAGCGTCTCGTTATACACCAGCTCGTCCACCGAGAAGGTGGTGACCACCTCCCCGTTCAGGGGCGACACGATCAGCCGGGGGGCCTCCAGCACAACGGGGGTGTCGTCCACCGGGACCTCAGGCATGGGCGGCGGCGCGGGGTCCGGCTCCTTTTCCTGCTCCTCTGCCGGTGTCTGGGAAATGGTCTCCACCACGGCCGGCGTCTCCGTTACGGCGGGCGCGGGCGCGGGGTCGGGGGCGATCAGCGCCTGGCCGGCGGGCGACTCCTCCACGGCGGGTTTGCTTCCGCCGAAGAGCGCCAGGCACCCCAGACCACCCACGGCCAGAATGCACAGGGCCAGGGCGGCGTAAAAGCCGGTCCCGCTGAAGATCGAACGCAGTCTGTTCATACATAGTCCCTCCCTAAAAGGTTTGTATGAGGGAAGTATGGACAGGTTTTCCGGGGGTTATACAGGAAAAAGGGCCGCATGGGCCCCTTTTCGGCAGTTATTCCTCAACCTCTTTCAGCCGGTCCAGATAGAGGCTGGCGGTGCAGCTCTGCTCCGGCGCGGCGTCCTTAAACTGGTTCACGCTGAGGGTGCTCTCCTTTACCGGGCGGATGGTGCCGGCCCCGGCCACGCACCCGCCGGGACAGCCCATACCCTCCAGCAGATACCCGTCCCGCTTGCCGGCCTTTGCCATGGCCAGCATCTTGCGGCAGTTTTTCAGCCCGTCGCCGTATTCGATCCTGACCTCCCGGTCCGGGTCGATGTGGCGGATTGCCTCCACTACGGCGGCGGCCACGCCGCCGCCCACGGCAAAGCCGCGGCCCATGCCGGTGCCCTCGTTCATGTCGTCCTCCGGGTTGGCCTTCAGTTTGGAAAAGTCGATGCTCGCCGCGTCAAAAATGCCGAGCAGCTCCTCAAAGGTCAGCACAAAATCCACATCTGAGCGGATGGTCCGGCGGTTGGCCTCCAGCTTTTTGGCGGAGCAGGGCCCGATAAAGGCAATTTTGGCGTCGGGATGGTCCTTTTTCACCATGCGGGCGGTGATGACCATGGGTGTCAGCGCCATGGAGATATAGTCCGCAAATTCAGGATACAGCTTCTTTGCCATCACGCTCCAGGCGGGGCAGCAGCTGGTGCCCATCCAGGGCTGTTTTGCCGGCACCTCCTCCAGAAAATCGTGGGCCTCCTCCACAGTGCACAGATCCGCGCCGATGGCCACCTCCACCACATCGTAGAACCCCAGAACTTTCATGGCCGCGTGGAGCTTGGCGGGGGTGGCGTCTTTGCCGAACTGGCCCACAAAGGCCGGGGCCACGCAGGCAATGACCTTTTCCCCCCGGCGGAGAGCCTGGCCCAGCTGGTAGATCTGGCTCTTGTCGGCAATGGCGCCGAAGGGGCAGTTCACAAGGCACATGCCGCAGGAGACGCATTTGTCGTAGTTGATCCTGGCCCGGCCCAGCTCGTCGGATTCAATGGCGTCCATGCCGCAGGCGGCGGCGCAGGGCCGGTCGATCTTGCTGATGGCCCGATAGGGGCACTGGTTAAAGCATTTGCCGCACTTGATACACTTGTCCTGGTCGATGTGGCAGTGCTTGTCCTTGTCCAGATAGATGGCGTCTTTGGGGCAAACGTTCATGCAGGGGTGGGAGATGCAGCCCTGGCAGCTGTCTGTAATGCGGATCTGCTTGGGCGGGCAGGCGTTGCAGGCATAGGGAATGATGTTGACCAGGGGGTTTTGGTAGTGCTCCTGGAATTTCTCGGCCCATTGGATATCCTCGCTGATGGGCGTGGCGTCTCCGGCGTAGCGCATATTCAGGCCCATGGCCAGACGGACCCGCTCCTCCACGATGGCCCGTTCCAGAAACACGTCGTGGCGGTGGTGGGCCACGTCGCCCTGGATCATCTTGAAGGGGATCTGGTCGGCCTGCCGGGGATCGGCGCCCTCAAAGGCCAGACGGGCGACCTCTTTAAATACGGTGCGGCGGATATCATCTACCGCGCTGTGCACTCCTCGCATAGCTCATTCCTCCATAGCGCCTCCGGGTGGCCGCATACCCTCCGGGGACTTTGTGATATTTTTGATTATATAGGAGTGTGGACCTGTTTGCAAGTATATATTCCAGGAAGCGGTGGAAAAGGCCGCCGTCCGCCGGACACAACAAACACGGCGGCGCGCCCGGTTGCCGGGTCTGCGCCGCCGTGTTTGGAGAGAAAAAAGAAATGAGAGGGAGATTTTCCTCCTTGGAGGATGGACCTATCATAACCCCAAAATATGAAAATACCCTTGATTTTTTTTGAATTTTCTGTAAACATACCCTTTCAGGGGATTTTCAGCCAGAGGATTTACCATGTGCTTCATTGACGAAACCGGCGAATATGCTATAATAACTGCTATGCTGCAATTTCAGATGAATGATTTTAGGAGGACCCACCTTTTATGGAAATGGATTGGAGACAGAGGCGGACCGTTACCATGCTGACGGCGGTGTTGCTGACCTTATTTGCCGCGGTGCTGATTGTGCTGGGCATCCGCTACCGGGAAAACCGGCAGGAGGACGAGTCCCGGCAGGATGGCCAGTCCGTCCAGGAGATGACTGCGGGCGGATATGTCTCTCTGGTCTACAGCAATGGCAGCACCACGCTGTCTTTCTCTGTGGACGAGTATGGCAAGTGGGTTTGGAGCAACGACACGGAATTCCCCCTGAAACAGGATACCGTAAGCGCGATTTTAGCGCTGCTGGAGAACTGGCGGCCCCAGCAGACGCTGGCCGCGGAGGAGGACTTGAGCACCTATGGCCTGGCGGAGCCCTCCGGCTCCCTGATTTTAAGCGGTGAAAACGGCCCGGTCCGGACGCTGGCCTTTGGCAAAACCACCACCGACGGCGACAGCCGCTATGTGATGGAGGAGAGCGACCCCTCCACGGTGTATATCGTCCCAGACACGCTGTTTACCCATATGGACGTCCCGATTTACGACATGATGGAGCTGCCCGTCCTGCCGCAGCTGGAGGAGGGCGCCATCCGCTCCATCCTGCTGCGGGGGCCGGATGTGGACGAGGAGATTCCCGCGCTGGTCACGCTGTTCACCGCCGCCAAACGCAGCGGTGAGGACGGCCCCGTCACCTGGCTGCATGGCGGCGAGGATGTGAGTGGCAACGAGTATGTCAAGGCGCTGCTGGAGGATATCCGGACGTTGACCCTGACCCGCTGCGTGGACTATGAGCCCTCGGACGAGGCGGCGTCTATCTGCGGGTTTGACGCGCCGCACGCCACGATGACCGTCAACTACACAACGGATACCGGCACAGAGGAGACGCTGGTGGTGACTGTGGGCGATGTCGTGCTGGACAGCTCCGGCCGCTATGTCCGCCTGGGAGACAGCCCCACCATCTACTCGCTGCCCACCGCCGCGCTGGATCCGCTGATGCGGCTGGCCGCCAATGGGCTGGATATGACGGAGTAAGGTTTTTTTGCCGTGTAAGCAAGGAGGGATTTTATGCGTGTGCTGGTGGTGGAGGATGAGCAGCGGCTGGCCGCCACGCTGCAGGACCTGCTGGAGATGGACGGCTGCACCGCCGATGTCTGCCATGATGGGGAGGCCGGGCTGGACAACGCCCTGAGCGGCATTTACGATGTGATTCTGCTGGATGTGATGCTGCCCCGGATGGACGGCTTTACCGTGCTGCGCCGCCTGCGGGAGGCGGGGTCCGCCGCGCCGGTGCTGATGCTCACAGCCCGCTCTGAGGTGTCGGACAGGGTGGCGGGACTGGATGGCGGCGCAGACTACTACCTGACCAAGCCCTTTGAGCCCAAAGAGCTGTTGGCCTGTGTGCGGGCGCTGGCCCGGCGGCAGCCGGAGCTGCGGCGTGAGGACGCGCTGACCTATGGAGATATCAGGCTGGAGCGAGGCGCCTTTGCCCTGGCCTGCGGAGAGCGGTCTGTCCGGCTGAGCCGCAAGGAGTTTGACATGATGGAGCTTTTGATGCTGAACCAGAGACAGGTCATCACAAAGGAAAATCTGCTGCTGAAGATCTGGGGCTACGAGTCCGACGCGGAGGACAACAATGTGGAGGTCTATATCTCCTTCCTGCGGAAAAAACTGGGCCATCTCCACTCCCGGGTGAAGATCCGGACCATCCGCATGGTGGGATACTGCTTAGAGGGCGGCGAGAGCTGACCCTCTTTGCAATTTTTTGACAGGGGGACTTTGACGTGATCCAAAAGCTGCGGCTGAAATTTGTGGCTATCTGCATGGTGCTGGTCACCGCCGTTTTGGCGGTGGTCTTTCTCGCCGTCTGTATTGCCATGGAGCGGAATATTGCGGATTTAAGCCGGCAGCTGCTGCACCGGGTGGTGCAGCAGGACGCCGTGGCCCACCCTGAGCTGGCCATCTCCCTGGACCGGGACCGGGTGATCGCCCTGCCCTACTTCACTGTGCGCCTCTGGGGGGACACCGCCTATGTCACCGGCGGCACCTACGACGACCTGGAGGACACAGAGGAGCTGGCCGCCATTTTAACGGACTGCCTAGGGCAAAACCGGCGGGAGGGCGTTATTCAGGAGTACCACCTGCGCTACCTGCGGCAGAGCAACGGCCTGTATGAAAAACTGGCTTTTGTGGACATGTCCATGGAGCAGGCCGTGCTCCGGGAGATGATGGGCAGCTATCTGGTGATTGGCGCGGCGGCGCTGCTGCTGCTGTTGGGGGTCTCTATTCTGCTGTCCTGGTGGGCCACCCGCCCGGTGGCGCGGGCCTGGAGCCAGCAGCGTCAGTTTCTGTCAGACGCGTCCCACGAGCTGAAAACTCCGCTGACGGTGATCCTCTCCAATGCGGAGATGCTGGAGGGGGCGGCGCTGGAGGAGCGTCCGGCCCGCTGGGCGGACAACATCAGCTCGGAGGCGCGGCAGATGCGGAGTCTGGTGGAGGAGATGCTGACGCTGGCCCGGGCGGACAACATGGCGCGCACCGCTGTGCTGGGAGAGGTGTCTTTGACCGAGGTGGCGGAGGGCTGCGCCCTGGCCTTTGAGCCGGTGGCCTTTGAGGCGGGCAAGCCGCTGGAGTATACGCCGGCGGAGGAGATCCCGGTGCTGGGCGAGCGGGACAGGCTGCGGCAGCTGGTGTCTATCCTGCTGGACAACGCCATTAAATACGGGGCGCCCGGGGGAGCCGTTACGCTGTCGCTGGAACGGCTGGAACGGCAGGCGCGGCTGGTGGTGGAAAATCCCGGGGAGATCCCGGCGGAGCAGCTGCTGCGGGTGTTTGAGCGGTTTTACCGGGCGGACGCCTCCCGGGGGGAGCAGAGCGGGTTTGGACTGGGATTGAGCATTGCGGAGGCCATCGCCAAGGAGCACAGGGGCACGCTCCGCGCGGAGAGCGGGGGCGGCGTTACCCGGTTTGTGTTTACGATGCCGCTGAAGCACGCCTCCAAAATCGTAAGAAATTCGTAAGATTTTTATGGACTTCTTTGTAAGAATTCCCTGCTATGATACCCAACAGCTCAAAGGGGGGCGCACGGTATGAACGAATGCATCCTGGTGGTGGACGATGACCCGGAGATCGTAAACGCCATCGCCATCATCCTGGAACGGGAGGGCTACCAGGTCCGCAGGGCCTATAACGGCATGGAGGCGGTGGACTGTGCCCTGGACCCGGCGGTCCGCCTCATCCTCATCGACGTGATGATGCCAAAGCTTGACGGCCTGTCCGCCCTCATCCGCATCCGGGAGCGGCGGAACCTGCCCATTATCGTCCTCTCCGCCAAGAGTGAGGACACGGATAAGATCCTGGGCCTCTCCATGGGGGCGGACGACTACGTCACCAAGCCCTATAATCCCCAGGAGCTGGCAGCCCGGGTGCGGAGCCAGCTGCGGCGGTACACCCTGCTGGGGGATATCCATACGGCGGCCCGGGAGGGGGAGCTGCGCAACGGGCGGCTCGCCTACGACACGGTTTCCAGAACCCTCCGGGCCGACGGGGAGGTGGTGAAGCTCACCGCCACAGAGACCAGGATCGTGGAGCTGCTGTTCCGCAATCCGGGACGGGTGTTTCCGGCGGAGGAGATTTACCGCCGGGTGTGGAACGAGGAGAGCTACGCCTGCGAAAATACGGTGATGGTGCACATTCGGCGTATTCGGGAAAAGGTGGAGCTGAACCCCAAAGAGCCAGACTATATCAAGGTGGTGTGGGGAATTGGATACAAAATGGAGCCGCACGGATAGCAGTCCGGGCGGAGAGCTGGAGTACTTTGTGGCCGCCCGGGTCAAGGAGGCGGCGGGACCGCCTGCGGTCAAAGGGGAGCGGGTGAAGGCGGTCATCGGCTTTCTGGCCTTTTTTCTGGGGATCAGCCTGGTTTTCGGCAGCCTGGGGACCGCGGCCGGGCGGCTCATCGCCCGCCGGGACGCGGACCTGAACTGGTCCGGCGGCTGGCAGAGGACCCAGGCCTTTCGGGACCAGGTGTCCGGCTATCTGCTGGCGTTTTTGAACCTGGGCGCCGGGGAGGACATCAACTGGTACGACGGCGACGGTCTGCTGGTTTTGGGCGGCGACTACGGCAGGCCCACCCGCTATGTCACCGAAGTCGTGGTGTCGGACGTTCCGTATGAGGACGTTGGCCGGCCGCAGACCGAGGCCGACAGCGAACGGGATGCGGCGGCGGACGCGGCCTATCGGGACGACAAAAATGTGCTGTACTGTATTAAGAAAAACGGAGAGGTCCTCTATCAAAACGGAGCCTCCCGGGGCAATGTGGTCCAGCGCGGCCTGGAGAAAGATGGTTATAACTTTTACCTCGCCTTTGAAAACGGCAAGGCGTCCATCGTTCTGGACGGGCAGCCGCTGGACGTGTACGGCGACGGTATCTATGACGGGGATTCCCTTTGGTTTTTGCCGGGGTACGACAATTTCCTGACGGGAGAGGCGCTGGAGGGCGTCTCCGTCTACATGGCCGTCCGGCGGGAGCCGGTGCGGTATTACGGGCAGAACGGAAGCGACGCCCGATGGGGCGGCAGTCCCATGTACTATGTGGTCCAGCGGATGGAAGCGGCCCGGACGTTCTATCTCCGGCAGGCGGCGCTGCTGGGCGTGGGTTTGGCGTGTCTGTGCGTCTTTTTTGCCCTGCGGCGGGAAAAGCGGCTGGCGGACCGGAGGATAGCCGCCTGGACGGGCCGCGTCTGGACCGAGGTCTGGCTCTTGCCGGCAGCGGCGGTGCTGGCGTGGCTGCTGGTCAGCCGGAGCTGGGAGGAGCTGTACTGGATGTGTCAGGACCTCTGGTGGGGATATGACTATGGCGTCGGCCGCCAGCTGCTCTACGGTGCGGCGAGCTTTGCGCTCTCTGTGATCCCCGCGGTGCTGGCCCTGGGATGGAACGGCTGGCTGCTGTTCAACCACTGCCGCTACAATTCCCGGGAGGGGCGGAAGAGTTTGATCCGGTCGATTCTCCGGGGTGTGCGGGCACTTTCCCGCAGTCTCCGCGTGCGGGACCTGAAGCGGCCTGTGGAAAGGCGGATCACCCGCACCATTCTGGCGGGGACGGCGGCGCTGGCCCTGGTGCTGGCGGTTCTGGCGGCTTTCCTTCTGGACGTGCTGCCCCATTTTCGGTATTACAGCGCCAGGTGGCAGCTGATTTCAATGTTAGCCGCAGTGATGGCCCTTGCCGTGCTGGTTCTGCTGGTCTCCGCCTTTCGCAGCCGCCGCCTGGGGCGGGACCTGGGGCGGCTGAACGACCAAGTGGAGGCCATCCGGGCCGGGAACCTGGCTGCGCCCCTGGACCTGCCCGAGGACGCGGACCTGCACCGCACGGCGGAGGCCCTTAACGACATTCAGGCGGGCATGAGGGCCGCCCTGGCGGAGCAGACCCGCAGCGAGCGGATGAAGGTGGAGCTGATCTCCAA
>CATNDT010000086.1 GCA_950097035.1 uncultured Oscillibacter sp. | reverse complement strand
CCACGAAGAAGGACATTCGCGTGGAAGTCTGCTCTAAGTGTCACCCCTTCTTCACAGGCAAGCAGAAGCTGGTGGATACCGGCGGACGCGTGGCCAAGTTCAATAAGCGCTTTGGCCTGGACAAGTGATAGAAGAGAGCGAAAAGGGTCTGCCGTCCGGCAGGCCCTTTTTTGTGTATGGATGTATCGCCGCGGTGGATTTTTGTGTTTACATTTGTCTCCGGGGCGCATATACTGGATACAAATACTTTGATACAGGAGCTGGTGAGCGATGAGACTGCACAGCGTGGATGTAAGGGAACTGTCCCCGGAGATTGCCCGGGCTATGGGCGGGCAGAACGCCCTGCTGACCGCCGGGAACCGGACAGGCTGCAACACCATGACCATTGGCTGGTGTCAGACCGGCAGGCTCTGGAACCTGCCGGTGTGCACCGTGTACGTGCGGCCGGAGCGGCATACATACGGCTTTATGGAGGCACAGGCGTATTTCACCGTGTCCGTTTTGCCGGCGGAGGCCAGATCCGTTATGCAGCTTTGCGGCAGCAGGAGCGGCCGGGATGTGGACAAGGTGAAGGAGTGCGGCCTGACGCTTTGCTACGGCGCCGGGGACGCGCCCTTCTTTGACCAGGCGGAATCCGTGCTGGTGTGCCGCAAGCTGTATGTTCAGGATATGGACCCATCCTGCATTGTGGCAGGGCAGGAGAAGATCGGGCCCTTTTACGGCCCGGCGGGCGGATGGCACCGGATCTACACCGGAGAGATCGTGGAGGCCTACGCCGCAAAATAGAAATTACAGATAAAACACAAGGAGTTCTATGCAATCTACAACTGAAATTCGAGATAAGGTAGTACTGGTGGGCCTGAATTCCCCGGTGCTGAAAAAAGAGGAGACTGCCGGAGAGGATACCCTGGAGGAGCTCTCCGCCCTGGTGGAGACCGCCGGGGGAGAGGTGGAGGGCATGGTGCTGCAGAACCGGCCTGCGCCGGATCCCCGCACATTTATCGGCGAGGGCAAGGCGGAGGAGGTGAAGCTCTACTGCGAGAATGTGGGCGCAACCATGGTCATCTTTGACAACGACCTCTCCCCCTCCCAGATGCGGGTGCTGACGGAGATGCTGGGGGTGCAGGTGCTGGACCGGTGCGGTTTGATTCTGGACATCTTCGCCCAGCGGGCCAGAACGAAAGAGGGCCGGCTTCAGGTGGAGCTGGCCCAGTACCAGTATCTGCTGCCCCGGCTGACGGGTATGTGGACGCACTTGGAGCGCCAGGCGGGCACCAGCGGTAAGGGGCCCATTGGTTCTAAAGGCCCCGGTGAGACCCAGCTGGAGACAGACCGCCGCCACATCCACCGCAAAATAGACAAGCTGCGGGCGGATCTGGAGGATGTGCGCCGGGTGCGGAGCACCCAGCGCCAGCAGCGGCGGAAGAACGAGGTGCCGGTGGTGGCGATTGTGGGCTACACCAACGCGGGCAAGTCCACGCTGTTAAACCGCCTTACCGGAGCGGGTATCTCCGCCAATAACCGCCTGTTTGACACGCTGGACACCACCAGCCGCCTGCTGGCGGTGAACGACATGCTGGATGTGGTACTCTCCGATACGGTGGGCTTTATCCGCAAGCTTCCCCACCAGCTGGTGGAGGCCTTTAAGGCCACGCTGGAGGAGCTGGAGTACGCGGATCTGCTGCTGCATGTGATCGACGTATCCAACCCGGAGTGGCGGCTGCAGGCCCGGGTGGTGGAGGACCTGATCGTGGAACTGGGGGCCGGAGAGCTGCCCCGGGTGGACGTGTTCAACAAGTGCGATTGCCTGCCGGTGGGGGAGATCATGCCCCATGGGGAGGATATCTGCGCCGTTTCCGCCAGGACCGGCGAGGGATTGGACAAGCTGCTGGAGACCATTGGCCGGCGGCTGGACAAGGGCGCCCGGCGGGTGGTGCTGCGGATTCCCTATGACCAGGGGGGCGTGGTGGACGCACTGTACCGGGAGGCAAAGGTGGAGAACGTGGAGTATGGAGAGGCTATCCGGGTGACGGTGGTCTGCGGGCCGCGGACGCTGGGAAAAGTGGAGGAGTTTGTGGTCCCCGATCTCCGGTGAGAGCGGATCGCCGGATTGTCTCGGCGTTTTTGTGGACGATCTGATTGGAAGGAGCCGTATGCAATGACAGACTATCTTGTCCCCTTTGAGGACGCCGAGAGTGAATTCACGGAAAAGCGCTCCCGCTTTATCAGCAGCCTCTGGCGGGTGGAGACGGAGCAGGAGGCCCGCGCCCGCCTGGAGGAGGTACGCAAGCGCCATTACGACGCCCGCCACCACTGCTGGTGCTATCTGCTGAAAGAGGGCGGCGTTATCCGCTATTCCGATGACGGTGAACCCCAGGGCACTGCCGGGCAGCCTATGCTGAATGTTTTCCAGCGCCAGGGCGTGACCGATGTATGCTGTGTGGTGACCCGGTATTTCGGCGGTATTTTGCTGGGCGCCGGAGGCTTGACCCGCGCCTATACCCGGGGGGCCAGGGACGCGCTGGACGCGGCGGGTATCTGCCGTGTGAGCCTTTGGACGCTGTGGGAGGTTCCCTGTACCTACCCGCTGTTTGAGCGGGTGAAGCTGGAGATAGCTGCCTGCGGCGGTGTGGTGAGGGATGTGACCTATGGCGCGGACATTGTCCTGCTGGCGGCTTTTCCCGCCGGCAGGGCGGAGGCGTTTGCGCCAAGACTTCGGGAGCTCTCCGCCGGAGAACTGGAAATGGCGGCGGCGGGGGAGGAGTTTTTGCCAGGGGCCAGAGAATAGGATACGGCAAAACGCCGTGCTACGGCTTGATGAGCGGAGCGCGGCGTTTTGTTATTTTATTCAGGTTTCCTCCCGCAGCAAAAAGCCCAGTTCCTGAACCTTTTGCCGGATTTGCTCCTGCCGGACGCCGGAGGTGTCGTAATCCACTGCCAGGCAGCCTCCGTCGCTGACGCTGACGGAGGTGACGCCGGGCAGTGCATCCAGCTCCCGCTTCAGCAGCTTGACCTCGTGGGCCCCGGTGGGGGCCTCCAGTGTAAAATAGGTGCTTAAATGTGCCATGATGATCCACTCCTTTGGAGATAGTATGCCCAAAAGGGGAAAAATCATGTTCGGAGCGGGGTGTGCACAGGCTGTAAATGCTAAAAAATGATAATAAAGGAATATTTTGGATGGAATAAACAAATGTTTTGGATTTTAGTTGACATTTTAGTAATATTTAGATAAACTGAAAGCGGATAAAAACCGCTGATGTATCGCGGCGCGCCTGGCAATTCAACTAGAAAGGTGGAACTGCGCAATGTATCCGGACCGGCTGTATGAACTTGCTTTTGCATTCCGAAAGCAAAAGCTCTGGAAAACGCTGCATGACGGCGAGCTGTTTGCCATAACGCTGCCAAACGGTGAGACGGGTTATTGCAGCGTAATGGGGTGGATGGGCGAACATCTGGCGTTGGCGCTCTATGTAGGGCGCCTGGGACTGGACAGTTACCGGCGTATGCAGGAGGCGGGCAGCGGCGGGCTGATTCCGCTGAAGGTTCAGGAGGAGCTGCTAAGTCAGGCGTGCCTGCAGTGCGCCTTTGAGAGTAAGGACGGCATGTATCCCCAGGAGCTGCATGCCGTTCGCGGTTATGCGGCGGCACATGGGATTGCCCTTCGGGGCGCCAACGCCTTTCCGCAGTTCGTCGCCTACCGGCCCGGGTATTGCCCGTGGCCTGTCTCGGATGAGGGGGATATGGCTCTGCTTGCCGCTGCGCTGGAGGCCGCCCTTGCGGTGGGCGAGATGCTGCGGCGCACAGATAAGGCGGAGTTGGGGTTTCAGGGCGGCCCGGCCTATGGGCGGTCTGTCCCGCTGCTGACGCGGTGCGGTGAGGGGTTTTCCTGGGGCGTGCAGCCTCTTCCGGAGCGGCAGCCGGTCCGGTACCCGGAGCCGGTTTTGAAGGACGAGCTGCTTATGCTGCGGCTGAGAAAGAGCGGAAAGCGGAGCGGCGTGTGGGTGTGCGATGTGGTGATGCTGCTTCAGGCCGCCGCGGAGGACGAGGTTTCCGTGCCGTTTTTCCCCTATACGCTGCTGGCGGCAGACTGTGACACAGGTATGGGCCTGTCCACAACGGCTGTGGCGGATTATGCGGGCGGCGCAGAGGAGCTTTTGCAGGCTCTGGGGAAACAGATGCTGGAGCACGGCGTACCCAGACAGATCCAGGTGGTGGACGCGCGGACGCAGAGCTTGCTGAAAAATCTTGCGGCGGCACTGAAAATCCGCCTGGTGCTCCAGTCGGAGAACGCCCTTTTGGAGGAGCTGGAGGAGGATTTTTTCAACTATTTTGACGACGAGACACAGGAGCCGACGGAGGAGGAGATTGAGGAATTTTATGATGTGCTGATGAAGCTGGATGACGATGATTTCCTCTCCATGCCGGACGAGCTGTGGAGCCAGTTGTGTTCTCTGGAGCGGCAGGGCCTGCTGGAAGGTGACGTGGCAAAACGGCTGCGGGGCCTTTCCAAGTGGAGGAAATAGGGAGTCGCTTCATACATTCAGGATATGTTTAAGGAGCCGCCGTGTCACCGAGGGGTGTGACACGGCGGCTCTGTGCTGATCGGATATCTATAGATATATCCTGGGTATGCTGTCTTTTAACATGGTGATGACCTCGCAGGCATGGCCGCCGTACAACGCGGCGTAGTCCTGCACGGAAGGAGCGCCCTCCTCGTGCCCGAATACAGTGACTACATCGCCAAGGGCTGCCTCCGGAATCTCTGTGAGATCGATGACGGCAAAGCTCATGGAGAGCTTTCCCAGCACATCTGTCTGCCTGCCCCGGACCGACATTTTCGCCCCGGCGGTCAGGGAGCGAATCAGCCCGTCGCCATAGCCCACACCCACTACGCCGACGGTCATGTCTCTGGGGGTGACATAGGTCATCCAATAGCCGATGCTGGCGCCCCTGGGAACCTTTTTGATCTGCAGGAGTTTTGTTTTGAACTGGGCGGCGCATCGGGTGCCCAGCTTGTCATAGCCCTTTTGAATGCCCAGAATGGCTGAGGTCAGCCGGACATAGTCCATCTGATACTCCGGGTGGGACAGGAACAACAGGCTGCTCTCGCAGTGGGGCTTCAGGGAGATGCCCCGGGCGGTGAGCTGATCGTGGAACTGGCGGAAGAGGGCGAGCTGCTCTACATTGCGGTAGTCGTATGCCGGGTCCATCATGCCGGAGATGTGGGTCATAAGGCCCTCGTTGGTAAGGTGGGAGAGGGCGGTGATCTGCTGGATTTCCGCGATGGCCGCGCCGGTCCGGCCGGGAACCGGTATTCCCAGACGGGTCAGACCCACGTCCACCTTGATGTGGGTCCGCAGGCGGCCACCGGCCCGGCGGGCTGCGCTGTCCATCAGCAGAGCGTGTTCCAGATCCACCACGGGGACAATCACGCCGTTTTCCATGGCGGCGGCGGTATCCTTCGGGTCGATGGGGCCCAACAGAAGGATGGGGGCCTGCAATCCCGCCCGGCGCAGCTCCAGGGCCTCCGCAAGGTCCGCGGTGGAGAGCATGGGGCACCCCAGCTTTTCCAGCTCCCGGGCGATGGGTACGGCGCCCAGCCCATAGCAGTTGGCCTTGACGACGGCAATGGGTGTGCATCCGGGCTGCAGCAGACCCTGGATGACCGCCCAGTTTTTGCGCAGGATAGATAGGTCGATCTCCAGCCAGCAGCGGTTTTCAATCATGATCCGCACTCCTCTCATCTGATCAATTGGCATCTGTCTTTTCACGGGTCGTCCTCTGGCGGGAGATCGGGGAGAAGGTCCGCGCTGGTGTATTCCGCCACCTTCAGCTCCAGATAGCCGTTGTAGGTATTCATAAAGAGCAGTGCCGCATCCAGTGTGGCGGAGTCCAGCGTGTTGAAGAATTCCAGATCCCGGCTCTCCCATTTTTGGTGCCGGAGCCGGTGTTTTTTGAAGATCTCCCGGCCGTAGGGCGTGAGGCGGTAATAGATCTCCTTTTGATTTTCCGGCAGCTGATAGGAGTCCGCGGCACCCTTGGACAGGAGCTTGCGCAGAATCTTGGAGAGGGCGCTGCGGGTCATATTCATCTCTTTGGAAATACGGGAGGCGTTGGGGCGGCGCATATGGCCGATGCACTCAATGCAGTTGAGCTCGGAGTTTGTGTAGCCGCTGATGATTTCCTGGGTGTGCAGAGAGGAAATAATATCCACCGCGTTTGCGTGCCGCTGAAATTGGGCGATGAGCAGTTCACTTTTGGTCATGGGAAACCTCCTTGGAGCAGCCGCGGCCTGCGCCTTGTCCGCCCCTTTTTGGTTCAGTGTATCAGATATTTTCTGGTTTGTCTATAAAATGGCGGTGGGAAAGCAAAATTTTTATTTACAGGAAACATTATGAGAAACAAAAAGGTTTGGATTGACCAACTGTTTCATAAGTGCATCTTAAAAAATGTGCAAAATATATATAAAATAGCAATAAAATTTGGGGATATTCTCAAAATAGTACAACGACCATGGCGGCAAGATGAGTCCTATGTGTCGAAAATTGTTGACAAAGGACGCAATATAGGATACATTAAAGACGGCACCGGTGCATTGAACAATGATTTTCCAGAAAAAGAACATACTGTTTTGCGGTGGTTGTACCGCGGATTTTGAAAGGAGCTGACACGATGCCGAAAACCGCATTGACAGCGAAGTTTATCCGTCTTCCTGTGGAGGGGGGCCGGCTCCCGGTGGCGCCGGCGTTTGACGATTTTTTGGATGTAAGCAGAATGGCTGTTTTGGAGCTGGGGATGCAAAAGGGCAACCTGGACCCGGAGCAGGGGTATTTTGAGGCGGAAAAGGCCCGGGATCTGATCCGCCGGGTGGACGATTTCAACCAGGTCTGCCGGAGAGCGGGTATCCCCGTGATCCACGCCGGCAGCGAGTACCGCTCCGGCGGGCTGGATCTTTGCAACGCGCAGCATGTGCGCATTACACCGCTGTCTGGAAAGAAGCCCTTTCCCAACACGGAGATGGAGGCCGGCAGCCCCCTGTGCGCCTTTGCCACCCATGTGGCCCAGAGCGACTATACGCTGTTGTCTGCCAAACGGCACAATGCATTTGAGGGTTCGGACCTGGAATTTTTGCTGAAGGTGCTGGACCGGAGGATCCTGCTGCTGGTGGGTGCGGGTCTGGACTGCCTTGGAATGGGCACCGGCTTTTGCGGCATGTGCAAGGATTTTAAGTGCCTGATGGTAGAGGATCTGTTTCTGCCCTATTTTGAGGACCTGGGGGAGGAGTGCGCCAGGGCGGCCACCCTGTTCATTGGCCTGGTGGTCAAGGGGGAGGAGCTGGCCGCCGAGATCCGGGCCAACGCTGCGGGAGAGGAGTGAGGATATGCCGCTTACAGATATGAAGATCAACATTAACGGCCGGATGATTTCCCTGCCGGAGGGCTTTGAAGATTATATTGACTGGAGCCGTGCGGCCATTGTGGAGCTGGATATGCACGGCGGCCACCTGGACCCGGAGCCCGACTGCCCGGCGCCCAGCGCCCGGGGCCGGGAGATTATCGGAGAGGTAGACCGATTTAATCAGGCGTGCCGGGAGCTGGGTATCCCGGTGGTACACATTGTAAATACCTACCGCGCCGGAGATTTTGAGGGTGTGGAGTCCGGTTGGCGGCGCATTACGGAGGGCCACTACTCCATGATTCCGGAGTCCCGGCGGCCCACGACCCAATACTACGGCAATCTGGGCCTGGAGAATACCAGGTGGAGCGCTTTGGTGGTGGAGAACAGGCCGGAGGATGTGGTGGTAAACACCAAAAAGCGGGTGACTGCCTTTGAGACCACAGATCTGGACATGGTGATGCGGGCTTTGGGCAAGGACGTGATGGTCATTACAGGTATTATGACCAACTGCTGTGACCTCTGCTCTGCCTACTATGCCGGCAGCAAGGACTACAAGGTGATTCTCTGTATGGATATGACCCGCGGCTCCAATCCCGCTGACGAGGCGGCCGCCGGGCTGATGATCTCCCGGTATATCGGTTTGAACACGAATTCCGGGGAGCTGCTGCGGGAGTGGCGTGCCCAGAAGGCGGCAGGCCGCTGAGAGGCCGGGGGATGAATGAGGAGGTGCGGCGGTGAAGATAACCGGTATTCAAACACAGTGGCTGAAGGCGCCCTATGAAAGGGCCTTTGAACCCACGTGGTATCCCGGCAGGCGGGAGACACACCAGCATATTCTGCTGGTGCGGGTCGCCACGGATGAGGGGCTGGAGGGATATGGCTGCGGAGAGTTCCCCTTTGGGCTGACCCCCACCTATATGCAGTTTATTCAGGATATGGTGGCCCCCTGGCTGATTGGACAGGACCCCATGATGATCGAAAGGCTGGCCTGCCGCATGAAGGGGGACGGCCGCTTGGCGCCCCGGCCCTGGATTGTGGAAAACGCCCTGTGGGATCTGATGGGCAAGATCTGCAACCAGCCAACTTATAAGGTTATGGGAGCATACCGGGACAAGATCCCCGCCTACGCCGCTATGTGCGAGCTGAGAAGCGATGAGGAGCGGCGGGAGGATGCCCTCAGGCTGTTGGAAGAGGGGTTTCGGGCGGTGAAGCTCCGCCTCTTCATGCCCACCATGCGGGAGGATATCCACCTGGTGGAAAATATCCGCAGGGCTGTGGGCGACAAAATGACCATTATATGCGATGCGAACCAGGGGCCGGTCCGGGACCGGAACTTTGAGGGACGTGTGCCCTTTTGGACCTATCAGCGGGCGCTGGATACGGCCAGAGCCCTGCACGACCTGGATGTGCTGTGGCTGGAAGAGCCCCTGGACCACTATGACCTCCACGGTATCCGCCGCCTGACGGAGAGCACGGATATCGCCATTGCCGGTGGTGAGATCATGAACGGCATACAGGATATTGCCACCCTGATCGATAACGACTGCTATGATATCTATATGCCCAACATCACCCTGTGCTGCGGCATCAGCCAGGTCCGCAAGGTGGCCGCCATGGCGGAGCGCCGCGGGAACAAGCTGTGCAACATTCACGGTTGGGTCCCGGGCACCGGGGTGGCCGCCGCGCTGGCTACGATCTGCTCTTATCCCAACGCCACCTGGCTGGAATACCCCCACGATCCCCCGGCTATCGGGCCGGACAGTTTTCAGGGTATTGTGAAAGAGCCTCTTCGCATCTGCCGGGAGGACGGCTGTATCCACGCACCCCAGGGGCCCGGCTTCGGCGTGGAGCTGGACGAGGAGCGGGTAAAGGCCTTTACAGTTTTGGAGAAATAGCCGGGATCCCTCCGGACCACCGGGGAGACATACCTGAAATCAGGAGGGGAAGACCGAGATCATTCATTTTTGGAAGGATGCGCTTACATGAAAAATTTACCAAGAGAGAAGAAACAGGCGACGGTGGCGTTTTCCGCCATCGCCATGCTGACCCTCGTTTTATTCATTGCGCTGATGCTTAGTGCCGCAAAGGCTCCCATTGTGGTGGTGATGTTGCTCTCGTGGCTGCTGCTGGTGCCCTTTGGCCTGTATCTTGGCTACAGCATGCAGGAGATGGAGAAGGCGGCCCTTGACCTGATCCGCCCCTCGGTGGGTGTTATGGCGCTGATGATCGCCGTTGGTGGCATGGTGTCTATCTGGCTTTGCGCCGGCACCGTGCCCTCCATGATCTACTGGGGCTTAAAGATCATCTCGCCCTCAGTCTTTTTGCTGGTGGCATTTATTGTCACATCTCTTGTGGGCATGGCTACCGGCACCTCGTGGGGCACGGTGGCTACCGTGGGCGTGGCCATGATGGGCGTGGGCCTGGGCCTCGGACTGCCCTCCGGCCTGGTGGCCGGCGCCATTATATCAGGCTCCTATTTCGGCAACGGGCTGTCCCCCGTGTCCGACGTGCCGCTGATGACCTCCTCCGTCACCAATGTAGACCTGTGGGAACATGTCAAGTACCTCAGCCATACCTCCGGCATTGCCTGGGTTTTGAGCGCCGTTTTGTACGGCTTTCTGGGCATCCACTACGCCGGCACGGCCATCGACATGGCGGGCATCAATGACATCACATCCACTTTGGACGCCCTGTTCCACATCAGCGTGGTCACCCTGATTCCCATGGCTGTGGTGCTGGTGATGATGTTTAAAAAGTTCTCCGCGCTCTGGTCCATTCTGACGGGCAGCGTGGTTGGCATGCTGGTGTCCGTCTTCTACCAGGGCTTTACCCTTGCGGAGGTGTTCGGCTTTGTCAACAAGGGGTTTTCCATGGAGTGCGACAACGCCATCATCGCCTCTCTGCTCAACCGGGGCGGCTTTGCCAGTATGTATGAGCTGGTGGCCATCATTGTGGGTTCCATGGGTGTGGGCGGTATTTTAAAGGGCACCGGGATGCTGGACGTGCTTATCATCGCCTTGAGCAGGAAGGTAAACAATATCCGCAGCCTGAGTATCGTCACCGCCATCGCCACCCTGGCCTGCACCACGCTGATCGGCACCTATTATTTCTGCATGACCTTTGTGGGTACGCTGATGCCCTCGCTGTATCAGAAAGCCGGTTACAGGCCTGAAAATGCCGGGCGCATAATCAACGACCTGTCCAGCCACTTTGTGATTTTTCTTCCCTGGAATGCCGGCGGTATGTATATGATGGCCCAGCTGGGGGTTCCTATCCGGGAGTATGCGCCCTTCGTGTTTTTTAACATCATTGTGATGGTGTTGGACGTGATTTTTGGCGTGCTTGGAATCGGCGCGCGAAAGTACACGCCTGAGGAGATGGAACGGTTTGCCGGGGAGGCTGCCGGACAGGACGCCGCTGTATGACTTTCGCGGTGGATCTGTGACCCTCCGCGGGGGGAGGGAAGCGCCCCTGTTTTGACCGGGGGCAGGCCGCCGGGAATGGCTCCGGACGGCCTGCCCCCAAAGCACCGGGCATAAGGGTAAATGAATCAAGGAAGAGGATGAGACATATGGCTGACATTTCGTTTGTTTTAAACGGGACTCCGGTGACAGCGGAGAACTGCGGAAATGGAACGCTTTTGAAATATCTGCGCGGTGTGTCCTGCATGAAGGGGACGAAAGAGGGCTGCTCCACAGGGCACTGCGGCGCATGTACCGTGCTTGTGGACGGTGAAGCCGTTCGCGCCTGTGTCACCCGTCTGGACAGGCTGGAGGGGAAGCACGTTCTCACCATTGAGGGGATGCAGGGG
>CATNDT010000085.1 GCA_950097035.1 uncultured Oscillibacter sp. | reverse complement strand
GCGGGGGGAGGCGTCTCCTGGCTCGCTCCGCTTCCCCCGCCCAGAGACTGTGCCAGCTGCATGATCTGGGACATGGCGTCCGGGTTGGACAGGATACTATTCAGCTTCTCATCAAATTCCGCCATACCATCCGCCCCTTTGCCGGTTTATTTTTGCACTGCTTTGTTGATCCGTTCCACCAGGTCCGCTCCGCCGGGGCTCTGCATCACCTGATTGACCAGCTTTACCATTTGATCGGGTTTTCCCATGGCGGCGGACTGCACCGCCCGCTGCAGGGCCGCGCCCTGATCGCCCTGAGTCAGCATCCGCATAAGGGTCTGCCCGTCCTGGGAGTGCATCAGTGAGCGCAGCATGGCGGGGTTGCCCTTCAGCTGTTCTACCAGCCGGGTCGTCTTGTCGTCCATATCGTATCCTCCAATGGTCAGTTTCTATATCCAATATATGTGCAGAGGAATAAAAAAGTGCCTGCGTATTTACGCAGGCGCTCTCTTCGCTATTTTTGGGCTTTTGCCGTGTCGCAGTCCCTAGCCAGGGGGCAGCCCTCGCACTGGGGCGACCGGGCGGTGCAGGTGTCGCGGCCAAAGAGCACCATCCGGTGGCAGAAGTTGTTGGACTCCATAGGCGGGATGGACAGCCGCAGCTGTTTTTCCACCTGGAGCGGGTTTTTGGAACCGTCGGTAATCCCCAGCCGCCCGGTAATACGGATGCAGTGGGTGTCGCAGACATAGCCCTCCCGACCGAAAATATCGCCCAGAATAAGGTTGGCGGTTTTGCGGCCCACACCGGGAAGACTGGTCAGCTCCTCCATTGTGCCGGGAACCTTGCCGCCAAAGTCCCGAATCAGCCGCTGGGCGCAGATCACGATATCTTTGGCCTTGCCGTTATAAAAGCCGCAGGAGCGGATATACTCGCCCACCTCTTTCGGGTCGGCCTCTGCAAAGCTCTCCAGGGTGGGGAAGCGGGCGTACAGGGCTGGGGTCACCTGGTTGACCCGCGCGTCGGTGCACTGGGCGGAGAGCCGCACGGCGAACAGCAGCTCATAGTCCTTTTCGTACTGCAAAGAGCAGAGAGCGTCCGGATAGAGTTCCTTCAGCGTTTCAATAATGCGGTTTACCGCGGCTTTAGATTTCATGTGATTCACCTCTTGGTGACAGGATATCACAAAATCGGACAGTTGGCGAGAGTTTTTTTAATTTTCTCCTTTTACAAAGCTGCGCTGTGGAAAAGGGTGGCATTTTTGTGCGGAGGATGCTATAATAGCCGCAAGACGGCTATTATCACATTTTTGCCCGCCCCTGGCGGGGCAGCCGAGAATGTGACAGATCCGCATCTATGCCGCCTATACTTTCATCATCACAGAAGGGAGGTTCCGCTATGAATCGTCCTCTGGCGGATGAGATTCGCCCAAAAACATTGGATCAGGTGGTGGGCCAGCGCCATATTCTGGCCCCGGGGGCGGTTTTACGCCGCCTGATCGAAAGCGGCACCGATGCCAATATGGTATTTTACGGCCCCTCCGGCACCGGAAAGACCACCATTGCAAATATCATCGCGGAGCGGACGCAAAAAACGCTGTACCGCCTCAATGCCACCACGGCATCCCTGCAGGATATCAAGGATATTATCGCCGATGTGGGGACGTTGATGGCCCCCGGCGGGGTACTGCTCTATCTGGATGAGATCCAGTATTTCAACAAGAAGCAGCAGCAGAGCCTGCTGGAGTTTATGGAGAACGGTAAGCTGACGCTGATCGCATCTACCACGGAAAATCCCTATTTCTATGTGTACGGCGCGCTGCTTTCCCGCAGTACGGTTTTTGAGTTCAAATCTGTTGCGCCGGCAGAGGTGGAGCCTGCTGTTTTGCGGGCGCTGGAGATCCAGCAGCAGCGCAGCCGACTGCCGTTGACCTGGGAGGAGGGGGTTCCACTCCACATTGCCACTGCCTGCGGCGGCGATGTGCGAAAAGCCGTCAACGCCGTGGAGCTTTTGTGTCAGGCGGCGGTTCCGGCACAGGAAGGGCTGCGTTTGACGGTGGAGGATGCGGCCCAGGTGTCTCAGCGCAGCGCGATGCGCTACGACAAGGGAGGCGACGCCATGTATGACGCCGCCTCTGCACTGATGAAATCTCTTCGCGGCAGCGACCCGGACGCGGCGCTGCACTATCTGGCCCGTTTTCTGGAGGCCGGAGACCTGGTAACCCCCTGCCGCCGCCTGCTGTGCTCCGCCAGTGAGGATGTGGGCATGGCGTATCCCCAGGCCATCGCCATTGTGAAGGCCTGTGTGGACACGGCCATGCAGCTGGGGCTTCCGGAGGCCCAGCTGCCTTTGGCGCAAGCCGCCGTGCTGTTGGCTACCGCCCCTAAATCCAACAGCGTGAATGAGGGGATCGCCCGGGCCAGGGCGGATGTTCGGGCGGGACGGACCGGAGATATTCCCCGCCAGCTGCAGAATGTTCATGCCGATACCACCGGGTTTGACAATCAGCAGCACTATCTGTATCCCCACAATTTCCCCGGCCACTGGGTGGCGCAGCAGTATTTGCCGGATGTGCTGAAGTCCGTCCGCTATTACGAGTGGGGGGACAACAAGACCGAGCAGACAGCCAAAGCCTATTGGGAAAAGCTCAAGGGCGGGGCTGTGTAAAAACCGTTTCTACCGGCTGCCGTTCGTATCCGGGCGGGGAGTATGTCCATCGCTCCAGCTGTCCGTCGGTGATCTGGTATCGCAGGGGCTTTGGCTCCCCCTCGGGGGGAAGCTTTTCGATTACCTGGAGCTTAATCTTCATCCGCTCCGGCCGTATGTTTTTGATATACACAGAGACGCTGTCGCCGGGGGACAGACCCTCCCGGGCATCCGCCAGACCGGAGAGATTGGGGGATAGCTCGATAAAGCTGCCATAGTCCTTTACACTCCGGACAGTGCCGCGCACCGTCTCACCCGGAGAAAAGCGGCTGGCGTTTTCCATCCAGGTGCCCAGCAGCTCCCGGTGGGTCATGGTGATGCGGCGGCGCTCTTTGTCAAAAGACAACACCGCCGCCAGGATTCGCTGCCCCTCCTGAAAGCGGACGCGGGGATGACTGATGCGGGAGACCGAGATGAGTTCAATGGGCAAAATGGCCACGATGCCGCAGCCGATATCCAAAAAGGCTCCGTAGGACTCCAGCCGGACTACCTGGCAGGACAGTACCATTCCCTGTTCCAGATGTTCCAAAAACCAGGCCATGGCCTTTTCCTGGGCAGAGCGGCGGCTGAGCATCGCCACCGGAGCGCCTTTTTCGTCGGCCTGGAGACTTTTCACGGTGAAGCAGGTGGGCTTGCCGACTCTGGAGAGGACGGCGATGTCCCGGCTGGCGCCGCTGATCCAGGGGGCGGTAACCTCTGTCCGGGGGATCAGTCCCTCCACACCACCGAGGGAGAGGTGCAGCGTCTGCCCGGTGTCGCACCGCTGGACAGGGGCCTCCAGAATGGCGCCGCTTTCCAGGGCCTCTCGCAGGTCCGGAAGGGTGTGGGTCATGGCAGGGCGCAGGCCCTCCGGCGGGAACAGTTTGTTTTCCGGCATATTGATCGCATCCTATCTGCCGCCAGGCGCGGCGTTCATTTTATATAAGATACTATATGCAACGGTAATGACAGGAGGAACCCTATGGACTTGCGTCTTCACGACAAAGTTGAGCTGAAAAAGCCCCATCCCTGCGGAAGCACCCAGTGGGAGATCCTGCGGGTGGGCATGGACATCAAGCTAAAGTGCCTGGGATGCGGACATGAGCTGATGACGCCCCGCAGCAAAGCGGAAAAAAGCATCAAAAGGATCCTGACGGAGGAGGGGAGAGTATGAGGGGAAATCTGAAGCGTGTTATGGCACTGCTCCTGGTGGCGGTGCTGGTGCTGGCGCTGGTCGCCTCGGCTTTGATGCCGTTTATGGGGTGACCGTACCTCCCCCTACGCACAGCTTATACAGCAAAAAAGAGCCGCTTTCGCGGCTCTTTTCACATAAACAGGCACAGTAAGATCGGCAGGAAGATAGCGGGCACCAGATTCATGACCTTGATTTTTGTGAGGTTCAGCATATTAAAAGCCAGCGCGACAATCAGCAGAGAGCCTACGCAGGTCATCTCGGCAATCACGGCGTCTCCCAGGAAGGGGGCCAGAACAGAAGCCAAAAGGGCGATTAATCCCTGATAGAGCAGCACCGCAGCGGCGGAAAATGTCACACCGATGCCCAAAGAAGCGCCGAATACAATGGAGCTGATGCCATCCAGCAGTGACTTTGCAAACAGGGTGGAGTGGTCGCCGGTGAGCCCGTCCTGCAGTGCGCCCACAATGGCCATGGCCCCCACACAGAAGAGGAGGCTGGCGGTGACAAAGCCCTCGGACACAGATGCGCCGCCGCTGCCAAGGGCCAACCGTTCGGTTTTTTTCTGTACCCAGTCGCCTAACCGGCGCATCCGTCTGTCCAGATCCAGCAGCTCACCGGCAATGGCACCGATGACCATAGATAAAATGGTGATCAGGCTGTTTTGTCCCTTTAAGCTGCCGCTGATGCCCAGGAACAGGACGCACAGGGCCACACCTTCCATAATGATGGTCTGCAGCCTTTCACCCAGTTTAGTGCTGCCGGCAGGGAGAAGGGTGGAAAAATGCCCGGCCAGCCAGGTCAGCAGCATACCGGCCAGAGAACCGGCCAGAATTGCCAGGGCATTGACAATGGTTCCTGTCAGCATATGGATTCTCTCTCTTTCTGGTTTAAAATGTCCCGCACCACCACACTGCCCAGCAGCAGTCCGGCAGAAGCGGGCAGCCAGGGCGTGCTGGCAGGCACGCTGCGCCGCCCGGGCGGCGGCGGCTCCAGCTGCCGGGTGGGAGCGGCTTTTTCAGGGCTGAACACCACTTTTTGATGGAGGATACCGCGATTTCGCAGCTCCTTTCGCATAACTCTTGCCAGGGGGCAGCCGTATGTTTCTGAGATGTCTGCCACCTGCAGCAAAGAAGGGTCCAGTTTATTGCCGGTGCCCAGGGCCATGATAAGAGGGATATCAAGCTGCCTGGCGGTTTCCGCAAGGTCCAGCTTGCAGCTCACAAGGTCAATGGCGTCCACGATGTAGTTGTACCGGCAGCCATCCGGAAAGAAAGCCATTCGGTGGGCGGCGTCATAGAGGCCGTGGATGGGATGGAGAATGGCCTCCGGGTAGATGTCCCGAATCCGCTCGGCCACGACGTGAGCCTTGGGACGCCCCACAGTGGAGTGAAGCGCCTCAAGCTGGCGGTTCAGATTGGTGAGTGAGACGGTGTCGCTGTCTACCAGGGTCAGTTCGCCGATGCCGGCCCGGGCCAGGCACTCCGCAGCGTAGCTGCCAACGCCCCCCAAACCGAAAAGGATAACATGGGCGGCAGCCAGCCGTGCCTGTCCCTCCGGGCCCCAGAGCATTTCACTGCGCCGGAATTGCTCCTGCATAGAATCCCTCCCCAAAAAAGAGAGGGCGGCTTATCAAGCCGCCCCGCAATTTACAGAAAATCAACCGACGTACTTCATGCCGGACGCATTTTTCTCAATGGTGTGATTTTCACTAAGACCTGCATACCACTCGTTCATGGCAGTGTTCTTCAGGTTGTTGGAGACCTGAACCTTCCAGTAGGGTTCGTTTTCGCCAACAAAGTACATGATGTGGTAGCCATAGTTGGTCTCAACGATGCCGGTATCGCCGCTCTTACGGTTTTCGTCGAAGCACCAGTCGTTGAAGGTCTCCACCATCATGTTTTTATAGACCTTCTCATAGATTCCGCCCTCGGCGGCGTTGCCGTCGGAGGAGTTCTCACGGGCCAGTTCGGCAAAGGACTCTTCCGTGGCCGGACCGGCCAGATACTCAGCATACAGCGCCTCAGCCGTGGCTTGGGCGGCCGCTTTTTTCATGTCTACATCGGCCTGATAGCCCTCATCCTCGCTGGTGAGGGTGGTGGCCTCCGGCTGGATCAGAACATGGCGGACATCAATGGTATTGTAGTTGTTGCGGGATTTTTCGTGAAATACCGCCACGTAATAGGAGGAGGTGCCCTCAATTACCTGGGCGTCGCCTTCCCGGCGGGCGTCATCAAACACCCACTCCATCAGGGCGGTCCCGGTATATGTGGCATTGTCCGGATTGGAGTAGACGATGCTCTTTTCCTGATCGGCAAACGACTCCAGGCTGGCACCGTCCCGATAGGCGGCCAGGATCTCCTCTGCGGTGGTCTTGGCGGTCTCCATGGCGGCTGCCCGCTCCTCATCGGTGGCCTCAACGGTGTTTCCATCGGCGTCGGTGGAGACCGAGGGGACGCCGGAGACGCTGATCAGCTCATAGGACGCCTGGTCATAGGTGTTGCGGTCGGCGTTATAGGCGTCTTCCAGCTCCGCATCGGAGTATACCAGGCTGTCTGACTTGGCCTGGGCATAAGCCTCGTACTGGAGGGAGCGCAGCATCAGCTCACGGTATACTTTCTCTGTCATCGCGCCGCCCAGGTTGGCCTGGAGATACTGGTCGACGGTGAGGTTGCTGGCTGCAGCGTTGGACTGCACAGAGGCCATATTGGCATCCAGAGTCTCCTGAATACTGTCTGGATAGGAGAAGTTCTCCTCTTTGGCAAGCTTCAGCACAGACTGGACGGCGGCCATCTGCTTTAAGGCTTCATTGATAAAATAGTCCTCCCACGTCTGCCCCACCTCTTCCGGTGTCAGGCCCAGAGTGGCGGCGTCAGATTCGGCGATGGTCTGGCTCGACAGGGAAGAGTTGGGGTTCAGATTCAGCATGCCGTAGGTGATATAGGCATAGTTATCGTTTAAAAAGTTGCCGTAAACATTTTGATAGTGGAAGGTCACCTCGGCTGCAGTGTACTTCTGCCCGTCAATGGTGGCGGCGGTAGCGGTCTTCTGGATGATGTTGCTCTTCCAGATTATGGAGGTGATGGCTACCAGCACGAACACCACGGCGATAACGCCGTACAGGATGTTGCTGCGCCGCTCCTCCTTGCGCTGCTGCGCTTCGTGGGCGGTTCTTGGGTCGCTCCGGCCGGCGCCGTTCAGCTCCTGGCGGGATTTCTTTTCTCTAGATGCGCTCATTTGTTGTTTCAGTCCTCTCAAGTATTCGTTGCTCCGGATGTTTTTACAGCCGGAATTTTACGCACTCGCTTATTATACTGGATTCCACGGCATTGTGCAAGTGGAAATTCCAAACCTTTTTGCAGATATAGATGAAACGGTTTCTGACCCTGACCTATTGTAGGGGGTTATTCTGAAATCACGCTGAAATATAAAAAAACAGGGCAGACCGGCTGCCCTGCTGAAAAACGTACCCCGCGAAGGCCGTGTAGACCCGTTATAACCTGCACCTTTACGGACAGGTGGGTCGCCTCCAACGCGCTTTATCGCTTCCAACTTCCAGCCGCAGACGGCAGCCGGGAGGCCTGCGAACCACGCGCTGATCCGGCATCCCGTATAACGAAATGTGGGTTAAAAAAAGATCTATCACGAACCCCGCAGGGCAATGCTTTTTGCTGCTATTAGCGTATCACATTCCGGGGCGGAACGCAAGAGTAATTATTCATCCTCCTGAAATAAAGACTCCATAAAAAGCTGGTATACCGCGTCCAGTTCCTCATCAGAGTCCAGTGTGGAGAGAAGATCCTCGCCGTTTTCGTGGAGAACTTTCAGAATGACCAGGCCGTTGTCCGGGTCGTCCTCATTTTCGCCCTCCGTCTCGGCGGGGAAAAAGGCCTGATACAGCTGGCCGTTGTACTCCAGAGCGTCGATAAATTCCAGGGCGATCTCGTTTCCGTCCTCATCGGTGACGGTGATGAAGGTGGGGCCGAACTCCTCGCTCATAGGGATTCCTCCTCATGGTGTGGATGGATTTTACCGTATTGTACATGACTTTTTTCAGAATTGCAAGGGAGGAACTTGTGGAAAACAGGAAAAGATAGCGGTTCTGACGGAATATATCTTGTCCAAATCCCCGGGAACCATGCAAAAGCGCAACTATTTCAGTTGAAAATGCGACAATTTCAAACTTGACAGGCAGTGGTACAATATAGATATTATGGCGAATTATAGTTGTCCGCCCGGATTTGGGCGGATGTTGCCAAATCTTTCATTGAGAACGGAGGTGTTCTTGTTTGGAGCACGAAAGAAGAGCGCAGCCGCCCAGGCAGCCTGCCCGTTCGGAGCGGAGTTCCCGGAAGCGGCGCACCAGCCCGGGCCGTACGGCCGCGCGGATCGTGGGTCACATTTTCCTGGGCCTTTTTACGCTGGCGCTCATCGGCGTCTGCACGGCGGGAATATTCGCCTATATCTTTATGCAGTATATTGAGACCAGCGTGGCTCCGAACCTGGCGGTTTCCATGGAGGACTATGAGCTGAACCTCAGCTCCTTCATCTACTATCAGGACCGGGAGACGGGGGAGTGGGTGGAGTACCAGACCATCCACGGCAACGAGAACCGTATTCTGGTGACCTTTGACCAGATCCCGGACGCCATGTGGCAGGCGGCGGGGGCCATTGAGGACCACCGGTTTTTCCAGCACCACGGCGTGGACTGGTACGGTACGCTGGGCGCGGTGAGGACCTTTTTGACAGGAGGGGACACCCGCGGTGCCTCCACCATCACCCAGCAGGTGCTGCGGAACCTGACGGAGGACAAGGAGGTCACCGTCAACCGCAAGATCCGGGAGATCTTCCGGGCGCTGCAGTTTGAGAAGAACAACACCAAGCAGCAGATTCTGGAGCGGTACCTCAACACCATCTATCTGGGCAAGGGCTGCTACGGTGTGCAGACGGCGGCCCAGTACTACTTTGGCAAGGACGTGTGGGAACTGACCACGGCGGAGTGCGCCAGCATCATCGCCATCACCAACAATCCGGAGCTGTACGGCCCCATGTCCACCATCACCATCACCCGGTCCAACGGCACCACCTGGACGCCCCGGGAGTACAACAAATACCGGCAGGAGCTGATTTTAGGCCGGATGTGCAATGAGGAGGTCATCAACCCCGACACCGGCCTGCCATACCTGACGGAGGAGGAGGCGGAGCGGATCATGG
This sequence comes from uncultured Oscillibacter sp., assembly GCA_950097035.1. GTDB lineage: Bacteria > Bacillota > Clostridia > Oscillospirales > Oscillospiraceae > Oscillibacter. Next base: position 2,179 of record CATNDT010000085.1, on the reverse strand, counting down.
CGGAGCCCCTCCACTTTACCGACGGCTCCACCGACGCGGAGGACCTGGTGGCCCAGGCCAATACCAATACGGAGATCAACAACTGGTTTGTAGAGCAGGTGATCTGGGATGTATCCGCAGACCTGGCCCGCAAGTACGACATCAGCGAGGGCGCGGCCCGGACGCTGATGTACAACAGCGGCTACCAGATCTACACCACCATGGATCCGAAGATCCAGGACATCGCCGAGGCCGTCTACGCGGACCGGAGCAACCTGGATGTCACCTCCAGAGACGGGCAGCCCATCCAGTCCGGCATCACGGTTGTGGAGCCCTCCACCGGAAACATCGTGGCCATCGTGGGCGCCATGGACCCCAAGACGGGCAACCTCATGAGCAACTACGCCACCATGAAAAAGCAGGTGGGTTCCTCCATGAAGCCGCTTACGGCCTATGCCCCGGCCATGGACGCCGGGGTCATCACTCCCGCCACCACCTTCGACAACTATCCTGTCCGATTGCTGGAGGGCAGTCCCTGGCCCAAGAACGCCCCCGTGGGTTATTCCGGCTGGACCTCGGTGCGGGAGGGTATTCGCCGCTCCATTAACACCATCGCGGTGCAGGCGCTGGAGGCGGTGGGGGTGGCCGAGGCCTATGTCTTTGCAACGGAAAAGCTGAAGCTGGACCTGCATCCCAACGATATGGCGTCCAGCCCTTTGGGCATGGGCGGACTGACCGTGGGCCTGAGCACGGTGGAGATGGCGGCGGCCTACGCCAGCTTTGCCAACAACGGTATCTACAACAAACCCCGCACCTATACCCAGGTGCTGGACTCCAACGGCAATGTGATTTTGGAGAATGAGAACGAGAGCCACGTAGCCATGAAGGAGACCACGGCCTACCTGATGACCAGCATGCTCCGCCAGGCGGTGGAGACGGGCACCGGTACCTCCGCCAAGTTCAGCGGCATGACCATCGCCGGAAAGACCGGTACCACCAACAACGCCTGTGACCGTTACTTTGTGGGGTATACACCCTATTATTGCGCGGCGGTGTGGACCGGCTTCAAGTCTGCCGCCAAGATTCCGGACGGCAGCGGCAACACGGCTACGGCCATGTGGAAAAAGGTGATGCAGCAGATCCATGAGGATCTGCCCAACAAGTCCTTCGACAAGCCTGCCAGCGGCCTGACCACGGTTACGGTGTGTGCCGACAGCGGGCTGAAGTGCACGGACGCCTGCCACGCGGACATCCGGGGAGACCGGGCGGTGTCCTTTGAGATCCCGGCGGGTCTGGCGCCGGCGGAGGAGTGCAATCTCCATGTCATGGCCAACTACTGCACAGAGGGGGATTGCCCAGCCGGGGAGTTTTGTCCGGAATGGTCCATTGTTGAAAAGGGCGTTTTGAACTATGAGCGGGAGGACTATGGTCCCAAGGTCACCTCCACGGACGACCCCTATCTGCTGGTGAATATCCAGAAGGCGGCGGAGGAGAGCGGAGGCTGCCCCGTTCATGCCACGGACATGCCCTATTATCCGGGTATCGACGACCCGTCTATTACAGATCCCAATGATCCCAACTATCAGCCCCCGGGCGATGGTGAGACGGTTCCGCCCACCACCGATCCCAACGATCCCGGCACGACGACGCCGGGGACAGAAGACCCCCAGGAGCCGGCAGAGCCGGATCCGCCGGTTGATCCCGGCGACAGCGGGAACTGGTGGGAGAACCTCTGGAATTCACCCACAACTTAAAAAACGCCGTGTCCTGCATGCGGTGGGTAAGCGGCCCCGGCCTGTTCAGAAAGAACGGACCGGGGCCTTTTCTATCCGGCAGAGGATAGGAGATTTCCACCGCCGGCTTGACGGTGCAGGGAAGAAGTGTTATTCTATAAAAAAGACAACGATGGGGGTGAGACGTATAGAACTGGCGGAGCTGCTGGAGCTGCGGCCCGGCGTCACTGCCGTTATTGGCGGCGGCGGAAAGACCACCCTGCTGCGGACGCTGGGGGAGGCGCTGGCGGGGGCGGGGCGCACCGTGGTGCTGTGCACTACCACGAAAATCTTTCCCTTCCCATCGCTTACCAACCTGATTTCCCCTACGGAGAAGGTACTGTTGGCGGCACTGCGGGCCCGGGGGCTGGTCTGCGCCGGGGCGCCGGCTTCCAATACGGGGAAGCTGGCCGCGCCGGAGATCCCCA
>CATNDT010000084.1 GCA_950097035.1 uncultured Oscillibacter sp. | reverse complement strand
CACCCCGCGGGCAAGGCCGCTGACCACCACGGCCCCTCCCCGGGCAAACCCATAGCCCAGCTTTTCAGCGCAGGACTCGCCATAGGGCGTGCATTTGCGGGTGCCCACCACCGCGATCACCGGCTCTTCATCCACCGGCGGCAGGCGGCCTTTAAGATACAGCAAAAACGGCGGATCATAGATATTCCGCAGACGGTTGGGATACTCCGCGTCCTGAAAGGTCAGTATCCGGATTCCCAGCTGCCGGCAGTTTTCCAGAATCTTTTCAGCGGCGGTCAGGTCCCGGTTTTCCAGCGCCGCGGCCTGCCCCCTGCTGATACCCTCCGTTAAGAGAATTTCCCCGGCGTCCGCGTAAAACGCGTTCTCCGGGGTCTCAAAATGGCGCAGCAGAGCCAGCCGGATCTGGTTTGTCAGCCCCGGCAGCTCCGCCAGCCACAGCCAGTATTTCAACATAGGGCCGCCTCCCGTCTCAATCGTTCCGCGCCCCCTCCCAAAGCACCACGGCGGCGGCCGCCGCGGCGTTGAGAGACTCGCAGGTCTTTTCCATGGGGATTTTTACGGTCCCCTGGCACAGAGCCAGCGCCTGCAGGGAGACGCCCCGGCCCTCGCTGCCGATGACCACGCCGCAGCGGGAGAGATCCACCGCCCGCACGTCTGCCGTGTCCTCCGCCAGGGCTGTGGCATACAGCGGCAGCCCGGCCTCTCTGACAAGGGCCGCAGCCCGCTCCAAAGGCGCCCGGTAGACAGGCCTGCGGAACTGCACGCCCATGGCGGCCCGCAGCGTCTTGGGATTATAGAGGTCTGCGCAGCCCTCCAGCAGAAACACCGTCCAGCCGAAGGCGTCTGCCGTGCGGAGCATGGTCCCCACGTTTCCGGGATCCTGCACGCCGTCCAGCAGCAGATACCGCCGCCCGCCATCTCCCGCATCCAGGCGGGGCGGCGGGGCGGTCTCCGCCATCCGGCAGGAGAACACCACACCCTGGGGCGTCTCCATAGGGCTGACGGAGCGCATCACGCCCTCCGTCACCTGGACCACTCGGGCACAGACGCCGTTTAGAGGGGGCAGCTCCGTCCCCGCGGTGTAAAGCACCGCCGTAACCGCCGGCGCGGCCCAGAGCACCGCCTCCCGCAGGAGCTTGGGGCTGTCACAAAGGCATTCCCCCGTCTTCTCCCGGTAGGCCCGGGAGGCGGCGAGCCTGCGAAGGTGGGTGCACAGCGGGTTGGTCCGGCTGGTGATAGTCTCCAAGGCCGCGCCTCCTCCCGTAAGGTTCAAATCAGTCCAGGGGCTTCATGGTCGGGAAGAGCAGCACATCCCGGATAGAGTCGGCGTTGGTGAGCAGCATGACGGCGCGGTCGATGCCGATGCCCATGCCGCCGGTGGGGGGCAGGCCGTACTCCATGGCGGTGATATAGTCCTCATCCATCATGCCGGCCTCGTCGTTGCCCATGTCCCGCAGGGCCAGCTCGTGCTCAAAGCGGCCCCGCTGGTCAAAGGCCTCGTACAGGGCGGTGCCCCAGGTGCGCTCGCAGCCCTCCATATCAATGCCTGCGGCCTCCACGGCCCTGCAGGCCTCCTCGTCGCCGCTGACGGCGTCAAAGTCCACGCCCACATACTCCCTCACGGCGTCGATCATGGTCAGGCGCTTCCAGCCGGGGGTCAGGTCGATGTCCACCCCCAGCCACTGGACCTGGTAGCTGCCAAGGATGTCTCTGGCGGCGGAGGAGAGAATGCCCTCGGCGATGTCCATCATGTCGTGGAAGTCGGCATAGGCCTCGTAGAGCTCGATGGTGGTGAACTCCGGGTTGTGCTTGGGGTCCATACCCTCGTTGCGGAAGATGCGGCCGATCTCATACACCCGCTCAAAACCGCCCACGGTCAGCCGCTTGAGGTGCAGCTCCGTGGCGATGCGCAGATACATATCCAGGCCCAGGGTGTTGTGGTGGGTGACGAAGGGCCGGGCGGTGGCGCCGCCCTGGATGGTATTCAGAATGGGGGTCTCCACCTCCAGGTAATCCCGGTCGTCCAGGTACTTGCGCACGTGCTTGATAAAGGCCGTGCGGATCCGGAAGGTGCGGCGCACGTCCTCGTTCATAATGAGGTCCACATACCGCTGGCGGTAGCGGGTTTCCTTGTCGGTGAGGCCGTGGAACTTCTCCGGCAGGGGCAGCAGGGACTTGGAGAGAAGCGCCACTTTATGGGCCTTCACGGAGATCTCGCCCCGCTTGGTCCTGAAGACCTCACCCTCGACACCCACAATGTCGCCGATATCGGTCTTTTTGAACTTGGCAAACGCCTCCTCGCCCAGCTCGTCGATGCGGACATACAGCTGGATGCGGCCCTTAACATCCTGAAGGTCGCAGAACACGGCCTTGCCCATGCCCCGCTTGCTCATGATGCGCCCCGCCACGGAGACGCTTTTCCCCTCCAGGGCGTCAAAGCCCTCCCTGATGTCGGCGGAACGGTGGGTTACAACGTATTTTGTGATCTGAAAGGGATCCTCCCCGGCTGCCTGAAGGGCCGCCAGCTTCTCCCGGCGAACTCTGGTCTGCTCGCCCAGATCCTGCTCCTGCTGAGGCTGCTGGTTTGTCATTTGTTCACTCATGGCTCTTCTCCTTTATCTTTACAGCGTTTACCGCTCGATTTTCAGCACGGTGTAGGCAATGGCCCCCTGGGGTGCGTCCACGGTGACGGTGTCGCCCTCTTTTGCCCCGATCAACGCCCTGCCGAAGGGGGACTCCTCTGAGATCATGCCGTGCATGGGATCCGCCTCCTGAGAGCCCACAATGGTATAGGCGGGCATCTCCCTGCCGGAGGCGTCCTGCACCGTTACCTTGCAGCCGATGGCCACCACGTCGGTGTTGCTGCTCTCATCTACAATGACCACATGCTGCAGAATCTCCTCCAGCTCGGCAATGCGGGAATACAGCTTGCCCTGCTCGTTCTTCGCCTCGTCATACTCGCTGTTTTCACTAAGATCGCCAAAACCACGGGCCACCTTAATCTGCTCGGCCACCTCGTCTGAGCGGGTGGTCTTCAGGTAATTCAACTCCTCCTGAAGCTCATCGGCCCGGGATTGACTCATTTTATACTCTTTTTCCATGCTGCTGTTTCCTTTCTGGCATCTTTTGACTGGAAAATGCCGCCCCATTTTCCAGAATATAGCGTTTCTATTCTATTACAGGCTAATATTATAGTGGGTGGTTCCCTGATTGTCAAGCGTGAACCTGTGAAGCTTTTACAGTGACCTGTCCCGGACGGACGGCTCCGGCTTCCAGCAGCGCCGCCAAAAGCTGACCCCAGTCCGCCCCCTCCGGCAGCTGCTCCTCCATTGCCAGGGGCAAAGACAACGGCGGCAGCGGCGAGGCCTCGCCGTACAGCTGCAAAACGCCGCCTCCTCCGGGCCGCAGATCCATCCGGGGATCAAACAGCACCAAAGCATCCGCCTCCTCCAGCTGCGCCCGGTCCGGCTTCAGCAGCAGCGACACGCCGTACTCCCGCCGCAGCTGGCGGCAGAATTCCTCCCCGCCATAGGGCACATCCAGCAGGATATAGCGGTGCCGCAGCGCCAGCTCTGTCACCGTCTGCACCAGCTCCCCACTCATTTGCTCCGCCGCTACCGCCACCCTGGCCCCGCCGGGGGAGATCCCCCGCCTTGCCAGCAGCTCCCGCACCCAGTCCGCCGCCAGACGGCGGCGGAGCGCCAGCGTGGATACCGGACGCACGCCCTGTTTTTCCATCTGTGCGGTATAGGCAAATCCCTCCGGCAGCACCACCCGCGTAACGCCCCGCTTTCGCATCCGCTTCGCCGCCGCGGCGGCCCGCCGCCGCAGCGCCGCCTCCGGCGTCCACGGTCCCCGGGCTACCTCCGCCACAAGAAAGCGCATGTGCAGTATGCTCCGCTCCGCCAGCGCGATCTGCCTTTGCCGCCGCCCTGCCTGGGGCTCTCTCCATAACAGTATTCCAATCATAACAGCAATTCCTCCCGCTCCATGGTATGGAGCGGGAGGAATTTTTATGTTTCCATAAATTCCCGGTCAGGCTGTGCCGGAGAGAGTATACCCGGTCAGATAGCCCATCTTGGGGTCTGCGCCGTGACTTAGGGGATTGACCCGCCGGCCGTTTTCCACCACCTCAAAGTGCAGATGGGGCCCGGTGGAGACGCCGGTGGAGCCGGTGATGCCGATGACATCCCCCTGATTTACATACTGCCCCACATTGATCTTGCGGGTAGACATGTGGGCATACAGCGTGGTGTTGCCGCTGCCATGGGAGATGACCACATACTGCCCATAAGACGAATGGCTCTGGGAGACGATCACCGTGCCGGCCTTGGCGGCGTAGATGGGGCTGGTGTAGCCTACCCGGCCGATATCCGTACCCCGGTGGTTGGTGGAGCCGATGCCGCCGGGAGACTGCCGCCCGCCCACGGTGGAGGTGATATACCGGCTGTCCACCGGCCAGATATAACCGCCGGGATTGGACTGGTTGGACTTGCCCTCAGCCGCCAGCTGGGCCGCCAGCTCCCGGTTGAGCCGGTCAATCTCCTTCTGAATGGCGTCGGCGTCCTTATTCATCTGCTCCAGCGTGGCCTCGGCCTCATCCTCCGCGGCCATAATCTGCTGGATCACACGGTTGGCCTCCGCCCGCTGGGCGTCCAGCTCCTTTTTTTTGGACTCCAGCTCACTCTTGGCCGCCTCAGACTCCGCACGGCTCTCTTCCAGAGATTCCTTGGCCGCCTCAATGCGGGTCTGAAGAACCTTTAAGCTGTCGATGACCCGCTGGTCGGCCTCCATGATCTCGTTGACAAAGTCCATGCGGGAGAGAAGATCCGTCAGGCTGTCCGCCTTGAACAGCACCGACCAGTAGGAAATGGTTCCCTGCTCCTCCATGGCCCGCACCCGCCTGCAAAAGAGAGCGTATTGGGCGGCCTCCTCCTCCTCGGCCTGGGCCAGCTCCGCCTCCTTCTGGGCAATCAGCTGGTCATAGTTTGCGATCTGGGCCTCCACATTTTCAATTTGAGAGGCGGTGTTTGCAATCTGCTGATCCAGAATATTCTTGCGCTGCACAGCGGTGCTCTTGTCGTCCGCCAGGGATTTCAGCTCTGCCTCCAGCTCCTTGCGCTGGTCTTTTAAGCTGGCGGCGTCGCCCTTCAGCGCGTCGATATCCGCCTGGGTCACCCGGGCCATGGCCGGCGTAAGGTCCGCCGTAAGCATCAGCGCCGCCAGCACCAGGGACAGAACCGCCCTGCAAAACCGCTTATTTTTTATGTGTCCCATTCCGTTCACCTCACACCTGCAGGAATTTCCGGATGGCTGAGAGGCTGCCCCCCACGCCCATCATCAAACCCGCCACCGCGAAAATCACGGCCACGGCCGGCCAGAGCTGCTGGAAGGGAACGATCTCAATCAGCTGCAGGGTATCGCTGCTGTCCACTCCGCGGGCCACAGCCTCGTAAAACCCCCACTGGAAAAAAAAGGACAACAGAGCGCTTAAAATCCCCATCAAAAGTCCCTCGTAGACAAACGGCCATCGGATAAAGCCATTGGTGGCGCCCACCATCCGCATAATGGCGATCTCTTCCCGCCGGTCAAAGGTGGTGAGCTTGATGGTGTTGGAGATGATGAACACCGACACGATGAACAAAATGGCAATGAGGGCGATGCACACCACAGAGGCGATATTCCGCACGGCAATAAAGCCGGTGGCCAGCTCCTCATAACCGTTGACGTTGGCCACGCCCTCCACCTGCCGCAGCTGCTCCACCGTCTGGCTCTGCAGCGCCAGGTCCTGAATCTTGATGACATAGCGGTCCCGCAGGATCTCCGGGTCCAGGTTTTGAAACAGCGGGTCCCCGGCGTATTTCTCCGCAAAGGTATCCATGGCCTGGCCCTTGCTGATGTATGTGGCGGAGACCACATTGGGAACCGCCTCCAGATCGCGCTGCACGCCCCTGGACTGGGTGGGCGTATAGTCCTCCTCCACAAAGGCCAGAATCTCATTCTCCTGCTCCAGCTTTGCCAGCAGCCCATTCGCATTCACCGCCACCAGGGTAAAGGTACCCATAATCAAAAGGCAGGCCACCGTGATGCCGATGGCGGCAAAGGACATAAAGCCGTGGCTGAACATGTTGGAGACGCCCTCATGCAGAAAATATCCCAAGTTGTGCTTACCCATGAATGTGTCCTCCCACATAGCCGCCCACGCTGTCGTTGACCACATGGCCGCTGTCAATGGTGATCACCCGCTTGCCAAAATGGTCCACCAGATCCTTTTCGTGAGTTACCACCACCACAGTGGTGCCCAACTCGTTGATCTTCACCAGCAGGCTCATCAGCTCCAAAGACCGCTCTGGGTCCAGGTTGCCGGTGGGCTCGTCGGCAATAATGGTGTCCGGATTGTTCACCAGAGCCCGGGCAATGGCCACCCGCTGCTGCTCACCGCCGGAGAGCTCCGTGGGATAGCTGTAGGCCTTTTCCTCCAGGTCCACCAGATCCAGCACGTAGTGGATGCGGCTTTTGATGTCCCTGGGCCTGGCGCCCACGGCCCGCATAACAAATTCCAGATTCTCATACACCGTTTTTTTCTCAATCAGGCGGAAATCCTGAAAGATGACCCCCAGCGTCCGGCGCATCAGGGGGATCTGCCTGCCGGAGATTTTGGTAATGGAAAAGCCGTTGATCATAATACGCCCGGCAGAAGGGCCCACCTCCCCGGTAAGCAGCTTTATGATGGTGGACTTCCCGGAGCCGGAGGGACCCACCAGAAAGACGAACTCGCCGTCCTCAATGGTCAGGGTGATTCCCCGGATGGCTCTCGTCCCATTGTCATATTCCATCTCCACATTTTTCAGCCGGATCATACAGGCACCTCGCTTTGCAGCTTTGCATATCAAATGCTGTTCTTCCCAGAAGCTCCACGTCCCGCCGCCGGGACAGGTCGACATAATTCCCAATTAAACCACATTATATCCGTTTTTCCAGCGCAATGCAACAAAAGTTTGTGATTCCGGCCAGGGAAAATTTACAGCTTCGGGAAGCACTCACCGTATACTATCATAATAGTATGCCTGTTCAGCCTATCACATCATACCACGGCTGTCAAGGCCGGCGTGTCGAAAAACGCCGGCGGGCAAACGCCCGCCGGCCGGTATACAAGCCCGATGATCAGGAGTCAATACCCCGGGAGGTCAGGTATTTTTTGACCATCAGCGCCACTTTAAAGGTAATGGCGTCGTCAAATTCCCGCAGGTCCAGTCCGGTGAGTTTTTTAATCTTCTCCAGCCGGTATACCAGGGTATTCCGGTGAACGAAGAGCTTGCGGGCGGTTTCGGAGACGTTGAGGTTGTTTTCAAAGAATTTGTGGATCGTAAACAGCGTCTCCTTGTCCAGGGCGTCTATGGGGTTTTTCTTGAAAACCTCCTGGAGGAACATCTCGCAAAGGGTGGTGGGCAGCTGATAGATCAGGCGGCCGATACCCAGGTTTTCATAGTTGATGACATACTTCTCAGTGTCAAAGACCTTGCCCACCTCAATGGCGATCTGGGCCTCCTTATAACTCTTGGCCAGATCCCGCAGGTGGGTGGCGATGGTGCCGATCCCCACCACCGTGGTGGCGTTGCCGGCCCGGAGACTCTCCTCGATGGAGGAGGCGATCTTGTTCAGCTCCTTAATGCCGGAGCCCTCCGGCATCTGGCGGATGAGGACCACGTCCCCCTCCCCCACGCTTAGGACAAAGTCGTTCTGCCGGTCCGGGAACATGGTCTGAACCACATCCGTAGGCACAGACTCGCCCTTTTTCAAAGAGCGCACCACAAACACGCCTCTGGGCACATCCGCCGTGACCCGCAGCTCCTTGGCGCGCATATAGATATCGCCCAGCATAATATTGTCTGAGATGATGTCCTTGACAAAAGAGCCCCGGTCGTGCTTTTCCTCGTAATAGGACTTGGCGGAATTCAGCGCCACCGTGGACATGGCGCAGACCGTGCGGCTGACATCGTTATCCCCAAAGACGAAAACCGCATAGTCAAACTGCGTGTTCCAGCCGTTCAGGGCCTTAAAGGTCTTTCCGTCTGAGGAGACCATGGCTCCGGAGGCGCCGTTTACCACAGGCACATGCTCGGCCCACCGCTGCCCGATCATGGACAACTCGCTGCAGGCGATTACCACGCCCTCCCCGTCGATCACGCCGATGGTCCGATCTGTATTTTCCTTTAACTGTAGTACTACGTTTTGAAAAATTCTTCCAGACATGGCCGTCCTCCTCAGCTAAACTCACCCAAAAAATTATCAACGGCTTTATTATATCGGCATTTTTGGCAAATTGCAAGATGTTTTTTCTCTTTTAGACAAAAAAACTGTTGACTTTTTGGTGAAGATTTGAGGATTTTCGTAAGATTATCAAATCATACGCAGTTTTTCCAGCTCAATCTCCGTCAAAAAGCGATATGCCCCCCTGGGCAGGGCCGGGTCCAGCGGCACATCCCCCATCCGCACCCGCTTCAGATAGAGCACCGGCTTTCCCCGTTGGGCCAGCATCCGCTTTACCTGGTGGAATTTCCCCTCCCGCAGGGTGACATGGGCCTCGCTCTCCCTGTCCGCCTTTAAAATCTCAAGCCCGGCGGGCCGGCAGTGAAAACCGTCCTCCAGCGTCATACCCGCTGCAAAGGCCCGGCAGTCCTCCTCAGTCAGCCGCCCCGCCACCCGGACATAATATACCTTGTCCACATGGCGTTTGGGGGACAGAAGATCGTGGGCAAGGCGACCCTCATTGGTCAAAAGCAGCAGCCCCTCCGCGTCCTTGTCCAGCCGGCCCACGGGAAAGAGGTTCCGCCGCCGCAGCTCCGGAGACAGCAGCTCCAAAACCGTCCGATCCCGGCCGTCCTCTGTGGCTGAGAGATAACCGGCAGGCTTATTCAGCATGACCCAGGTATACCGCCGGCAGTCCAGCGCCTCCCCGCACACGGTAATCGCCCCGGACTCCGGCAGGGCTTTTTCCTCCGGGGAGCGAACGGACACGCCGTCCACCGCCACCCGGCCCCGGCGAATCAGCTCCCTGGCCTCCCGCCGGACCACCGCCCCGTAGCGGCGAGAATCCTGTCCAGCCGCTGCTCTTCCATGCAAACACCCCTTCCGGACACATCCTTAACTTTCACATTATATTTGCTTTCATACTATAATTGTATCATATCTTTCCGCAAAAATGAATAGGAAACAAGCAGGAGGGATGTTTATGATGATCTTCACCACCCGCTTTTCCAAAAAAAAGGCCGCTTTGATCGTGGTGGTCATGGGCCTTGCCGCCACCGCGCTGATCCTGTTTGTGGGCCGCGACACCGTGGAGGAATCCGCGCCGCCGCAGCTGCTCACCAATGAGGCCCGCGTGGCCTATCTCCAGTCTCTAGGCTGGCAGGTATGCCCGGAGCCGGTGGAGACGCTGCAATTCCTCATGCCGGACCGTCTGGCGGAGCCGTACTTAAGCTATAACGAGCTGCAGACCGCCCAGGGGTTTGACCTCACCGGCTGTTGCGGAAAGCAGCTCTCCCGCTACACCTACACCGTCAACAACTACCCGAACCGGACAGACGGGGTGCAGCTCAACCTCTATATCTGCGAGGACCAGCCGGTGGCGGGGGATGTGTGCTGCCCCGGGGCCAACGGTTTTCAGGAAACGCTGGTATACCCGGAGAGCGGCATTTGAAAACGCCCCCTGATCCGCAAAAAAGGACTGCCGCAGAAGCGGCAGTCCTTTTAACGCTTGCAGAGAGATTACTCGGCAACGTCGGTCACAGCGCCGGAGCCAACGGTGCGGCCACCCTCACGGATAGCGAAACGCAGGCCCTTCTCAATGGCGATGGGGGTAATCAGCTCAACGCTCATCTCCACGTTATCGCCGGGCATGCACATCTCGGTGCCCTCGGGCAGGGAGATAACGCCGGTCACGTCGGTAGTGCGGAAATAGAACTGGGGACGATAGTTGTTGAAGAAGGGAGTGTGACGGCCGCCCTCTTCCTTGGACAGGACATACACCTGGCCCTTGAACTTGGTGTAGGGATGGATGGAACCGGGCTTCGCCAGAACCTGACCGCGCTCGATGCCGTTGCGGTCCACACCGCGGAGCAGGGCGCCGATGTTGTCGCCGGCCTCAGCGTAGTCCAGCAGCTTGTGGAACATCTCGATACCGGTGACAACGGTTTTCTTCCGCTCCTCCATCAGGCCGACGATCTCCACTTCCTCAGAGAGCTTCAGCTGGCCGCGCTCCACACGGCCGGTAGCCACGGTGCCGCGGCCGGAGATGGTGAACACGTCCTCCACGGGCATCAGGAAGGGCAGATCGGCCTTACGGTCGGGGGTGGGAATATAGCTGTCGACGGCGTCCATCAGCTCCTTGATGCAGGCATACTCGGGGGCAGAGGGGTCGTTGGACTCGGAAATCAGGGCGTTCAGCGCGGAACCCTTGACGATGGGGATATCGTCACCGGGGAACTCGTAGTTGGACAGGGTCTCGCGGACCTCCATCTCCACCAGCTCCAGCAGCTCCTCGTCGTCCACCTGGTCGCACTTGTTCAGGAACACCACGATGGCGGGCACGCCCACCTGACGGGCCAGCAGGATGTGCTCCTTGGTCTGGGCCATGGGGCCGTCGGTGGCGGCGATGACCAGGATAGCGCCGTCCATCTGAGCAGCGCCGGTGATCATGTTCTTGATATAGTCGGCGTGGCCCGGGCAGTCCACGTGGGCATAGTGACGGTTGTCCGTCTCATACTCCACGTGAGCGGTGTTGATGGTAATGCCGCGCTCCTTCTCCTCGGGAGCCTTGTCGATGCTGGAGTAATCGGTGTAGTCGGCCTTGCCGGAAAAGGCCAGATACTTGGTGATCGCGGCGGTCAGGGTGGTCTTGCCGTGGTCAACGTGGCCGATGGTGCCAATGTTAACGTGGGGTTTGGTTCTTTCAAATTTCTGCTTAGCCATTTGAAAATCCTCCTAACAAGTAATAATATCAATTTGCGGCGGTGAAAATTTTCTCAACACCGCCTATTTTACAGGAAAACGCAGGAAAAATCAATACCTGAATTAGCCCTGTGGTTTGGCGCGCTCGTCCACGATCTTCTCCCGAATGCTCTTGGGGATCTCCACGTAGCTGTGGGGCTCCATGGTGTACTGTCCCCGGCCCTGGGTGCTGGACCGCAGGTCGGTGGCGTAACCGAACATATTGGCCAGAGGCACCAGAGCATCCACCTGGGTGGCGCCGGTGCGGCTCTCCTGGCCCTGAATCTGGCCGCGGCGGCTGTTCAGGTCGCCAATGACCGTGCCCAGATACTCGTCAGGCACGATGACGCTGACCTTCATAATGGGCTCCAACAGCGTGGGATCGGCCTTGCGCATAGCCTCCTTAAAGGCCATGGAGCCGGCGATCTTAAACGCCATTTCGGAGGAGTCCACCTCATGGTAAGAGCCGTCGTACAGGGTAACTTTCACGTCTTCCACAGGGAAACCGGCCACAACGCCGGCATTCATGGCACCCCGGATACCCGCGTCAACAGCGGGGATATACTCCTTGGGCACCGCGCCGCCCACAATGGCGTTGATAAACTCGTACCCCTTGCCGGACTCGTTGGGCTCCAGCCGGATCTTGACGTGGCCGTACTGACCCTTGCCGCCGGACTGACGGGCATACTTGGTATCCTGCTCCACGGACTTCTTGATGGTCTCCTTGTAGGCCACCTGGGGCGCGCCCACGTTGGCCTCCACCTTG
>CATNDT010000083.1 GCA_950097035.1 uncultured Oscillibacter sp. | reverse complement strand
GCGGCGGCCGCCTCCTTCACTTTCAGCATTTTCCGGAGCTTTTCCGCACGATCAGCTCCGGCTCAAAAAAGACGGTCTGTTTCGGCAGCTCCGGGTGCTCGATTTCTGAAAACGCCCGTTTGCAGGCCTCGTTTCCAATGTCATATCCGGACTGGCGGACTGTGGTCAGGGGGATCTCCAGAAATTCGCAAAAGCTGATATCGTCAAATCCCACCAGGGATATGTCCCGGCCTATAACGACGCCCCGCTCCTGAAAGCAGCGGTATACGCCGAGGGCCATCATGTCGTTCTCACAGAAAACGGCGGAGGCGCCCCCGGAGAGCAGAAGAGGGGCCAGGCGGTATCCGCTTTCCGTCTGATAGTCCCCCTCCAGAACCATGCCGTCCGCAACGGAGAGGCCGGCCTCGTTCATGGCCCAGCGATATCCGGCCTCCCGCTCCTGGGAGCTGAGCAGCCAATTGGGCCCGGTGATGCAGAAGATGTTGCGGTGGCCGGATTCGATCAGATGCCGGGTTGCCAGGTATCCCCCCTTTTTATTGTTCAGCCGGATGGAGCTGAAGGGCAGGGAGGGGGATTGGCGGTCTACCTGGATCACGGGGAAGGGGATTCCCTCGAATACAGAGGGGTGGCAGTTGTAGGAGGGGGCGATCAGCAGCGCGGAGATTCCGGCGGAGATGAACTGCCGGATCTGCTCCGCGTCTCTCTGGGCGGACTCGCCATTTGTCGCCAGCATGAACTGGGCGCCGTGGTGGCGGACACAGTCATCTACGCCCTGCACGATGTTGGCAAAAAAGGAGTTGGAGATCTCCGGCAGAATCAGCCCCAGCGTGACCGGGTCCCGGGGGGAGCGCCGGGGCTGTTTGGGCTTTGGGATGTACCCCAGCTGCTCCGCGGCGGCGAAGATCCGCCTCTGGCTCTCCGGGGAGATGCGGCTTGGCTTTTGGTTTAAAACCAGGGAGACGCTGGCGACGGAGAGACCTGCCTTTGCCGCGACATCTTTTAATGTTGCACTCCCGCCCATATCCGCCACCCCGCCGATCGTAGATTGATGATGCCATTATACTCTCAAAGTGGGGCAATTGCAAGACAAGTTGGTAAAAATTAACCAATTTTATCATTACTATTTTACCTAAGTTTTTTAAAATATTTGTTTAAAACGTAAAAATAAAATCTGGAAAACAAAAAAATATTGACAGAAACAGGCGGATGAACTATAACAGTGATAAAGAGATGCTGATGGAACTTTGGTAAAAGAGGTAAAATTATGTATCGTAGTGGTACGCTGAACGGCGAGCTCAATCGTATTTTGGGAAATCTGCGGCATACGGACCGGATCTGCATTGCCGACTGCGGTCTTCCGCTGCCGGAGGGCGTGGAGGTGGTGGATCTGTGTGTGCGCCTGGGGCAGCCCGCTTTTACAGACGTTCTGGAGGAGATCGTGCAGCACCTTGGTACGGAAAAAATCGTTTTTGCGGCGGAGATGGAGCGTGAAAACCCGGTTTTATTTCAAACGCTGCAAAGACGGTTTGCAGGCGTCCCTGCGGAGGCGGTGCCCCACCAGGACTTCAAGCGGCTGACGGCCTCCTGCGCGGCCATTATCCGCACGGGGGAAAACCACCCCTACGCCAATATCATCCTGCAGTCGTCCTGCATTTTTTAGTTCGTGATACGCCTGGGCGCGTAACGGGAAAATAAAAATTTTTTGGAGGTACGGAAATGAACAGGAAGAGAGTCTTTTCACTGGTTCTGGCGGCGGCGATGGCCATGGCGCTTCTCGCCGGCTGCGGAAACTCCAACAGCGGCACCCGGCCGGCGGACGGCCAGGGCTCCGGCGAAAAGGAGAAGCTGGTGGTGGCCAACTGGCAGTCCTACGCCACCGACGCGGACTACGGCGCCGCCGCCTTCGCGGAGCAGTACGGCTGTGAGGTGGAGCACTACTTCATCAGCTCCATTCCCGAGCTGCTGTCTGTGCTGCAAAACGGCGGGACGGGCGAGATCGACGTGGTGTGCATCAATCCCCTCTACCTGCAGCAGTATCTGAACGCCGGCGTTCTGGAGACGATTGACGTAAGCGCTCTGGAGAACTACGGCGACCTGCGGGAGGATTTCCGCACCATCGACGAGGTAAAGGACAGCGGCGGCAACATCATCGGCGTGCCCTGGGTGTGGGGCACCACCTCCCTCTTTTACAATGCGGATGTGATTACCGGTGAGATTGCCAGCTGGTCCGACCTGTGGGACCCCCAATACGCCGGCATGGTCACTTTGGAAAATGAGTATGACGCGGCTATCCGAACGGCGGCCATGTACGCCGGAGAGAATCCCCGGGACCCGGATCTGGACACGGTGAAGGGGGCCCTGGTGGACCTGAAGAGCAACGTGCGCACCTATTGGACCAGCCACGACGATTTTGTAAAGGCCTATACCGCCGGCGAGGTGGTCATCGGCAACGTGTGGGGCTCCATCGCCACGGAGCTGAAGAACGAGGGCTTTAACATCCAGTACATTCACCCGGAAGAGGGCACGGTGGGCTGGTGCGACTACTGGTGCATTGTGAAGGACACCCAGCACCGGGAGCTGGCCATGAAGTGGATTGACTACTGCACCGGCGAGTACTTCCAAAACTGCATGGCGACCGCCGGCAGCCAGGCCTACACCCCGGTGAACACGGTTGTGACAGAGCAGCTGAGCGACGAGACCCTGCAGTCCCTGTGGCTGTATCCGGAGGCGCCGTCCAATGTCAATCTGGCGCTGCCGCTGACCGACGAGAAGCTGGCCGGCTGGACCGCGCTCTGGGATGAAGTAAAAGCTGCAAACTGACGGGCAGGAGGCGGTGGGCTGATCCACAGATGGGCGGATCAGCCCATTCCTCTTTATCCCACCCCGGAAAGGACGTGTCTTATGAATTCAAACTACCGCCGAAGTCCAGCGCGGCACCTGATCTGGCCCTCGGCCGCGGTGCTGCTGTGCATGGGGCTGGTGCCCCTTTGTATGCTGGTGTTTTTCAGCTTTGCCGACGGCAATGTCTCCACGCTGAACGGCATTGCGGGCTATACCATTGACAACATTGTGGGCGCGGTAACCTCGCTGACAGTGGGGCGGCTGATGCTGCGCTCCTTCTGGATCGCGATTCTGGTAACGGCCATCTGCGTTGTCATCGCCTATCCCGCCGCGTGGACCATTGCAAAAATCGTACGGGAGAAATACCGCAGCACGCTGATTATGGTCTCCATCGTCCCCGCGTTCACCTCCCAGCTTCTGCTGATCTACTCCATCATGACGCTGATGCAGTCCAACGGCCTGGTCATGACGCCGCTGATGCGGCTGGGCATTCTCCCGGCGGGAACGTCCGTGCTGTATTCAAACGGGATTGTCATCGCCATTCTGGTGTATGAGTATCTGCCCTACATGATCTTGAGCCTCTACTCCTGTCTGGAGAAGATCGACGCCAATGTGATTTCCGCGTCCCACACGATGGGGGCCAACCGGCTGCAGACCTTTATCAATGTGGTGCTGCCCCAGAGCTTTTCCGGGCTTATGACCGGTATTCTGATCGTGCTGATTCCGGTGGCGGGCAGCTTTGTGGAGCCCAATATCGCGGGCGGACCCTACAGCATGATGATCGGCAGCCTGATCGACTCCCAGTTTACGACTGCCATGAACATGGGCTACGGCGCGGCGCTGTCGCTGCTGTTTTTGCTGGTGATGTCCCTTACCCTGGCGGTGATCAGGCTGGTGATGAACATTGCCGACAGGCGGATTGGAGGATGAGCGTATGAAAAGACAAAAAAAGAGTGCCGGCTCAGGCCGGCTCTTCAACGGCGTGATGATGGTGTGGCTGGCAGCGACGTTTTTTATCCTGCTCTTTCCCATCTTCGCCATTATCCTCATGTCCTTCAACACCTCCAAATACGGTGCGCTGCCCTTTGAATTTACCACGAAGTGGTATCAGCAGCTCTTCCAGTCCGCCGACCTGCTCTCCGCCACGTGGTATTCCCTGTGGTTCAGCATCCTGATCAGCACCAGCGCGGCGGTGCTGGGCATTATGGCCTCCATGGCGCTGCGGCGGATGTCCGTCAGGTGGAACAGGATGTTTCCGACGCTGATGAACGTGCCGGTGATTATCCCGTGGCTGGTGCAGGCCGTGGCGCTGCTGCTGCTTTTCAATCTGCTGGGCATCGGCAAGTCCTTTGCCAGTTTGTATTTTGGCAGCCTGGTGACGGTTATGCCCCACGCCTTCCTCATCACCTACGCCCGGGTTATGACCATGGACCGCTATCCGGAGGAGGCGGGCAGAACGCTGGGAGCCGCCCCCATGCGGATCTTCCGGGAGATCACATTCCCCATGGTGTTTCCCGCGGTGCTCTCCGGCTGGCTGATGTCCTTTGTGCTCTGCTTCAACTGCTTTTCGATCCAGTACTATCTGGCGCCCTTTGGGACCTACACGCTGCCCATGCTGATCTACACCATGATCCGGGCCGGCTATAACCCGGATATCAACGCCATTGCCACCATATTGACCGTTGTGATTGCCGTTGTGATCTTCATCATGCAGAAAACCGGCTTTGACGCGGGCCAGCTGGTTGGCCAGGGACATAAGGAGAAGTAATCATGTCAGAGATCAAGATACAGAATATTTCCAAGGCCTTTGGCAGCGCCCGGGTGCTCAACGACATTTCCTTTGCTGTGCAGGACGGCCATCTTCTGTCGCTGCTGGGACCCTCCGGCTGCGGCAAGACCACGCTGCTGCGGATCATTGCGGGGCTGGAGTATGCGGATGAGGGCAGTGTGTTTGTGGGGGAGCGGGACCTGACGCCGGTGCCCGTGGAGAAGCGGAATATCGGCGTGGTGTTCCAGAACTACGCGCTGATTCCCCATATGACGGTGTTCAACAACATCGCATACGGCCTGAAGATCAGAAAGATCGCGCCGGACGTCATCCGGAAAAAGGTGGAGGAGTACATCTCTCTGGTGGGCCTGGAGGGGATGACGGACCGCAAGGTGACCCAGCTCTCCGGCGGCCAGCAGCAGCGGGTGGCGCTGGCCCGGGCGCTGATTATTGAGCCGGATATCCTCCTGCTGGATGAGCCCCTCTCCGCCCTGGACCGCAAGATCCGCGCGGAGATGCAGTATGAGATCCGCAGGATCCAGCAACAGGTGGGCATCACCACCGTGTTTGTGACCCACGACCAGGAGGAGGCCCTGACCATGTCCGACGAGATCCTGCTGATGCACAACGGCAGGATCGAGCAGTTTGCAACGCCCAAGGAGATCTACAACCACCCGGTATCCCTCTATGCCTCCGACTTTTTGGGCAAGGCCAACACCTTGACGGGGACCCTGGAGACCCGGGAGGGCGGCTGGTTCGTCTCCGGGGAGGGATGGAGTTTTCCGGTCCGCCCCAAGGAGGGGTTTGCGGCGGGGGAGCAGGTGTACCTGGCCATCCGCGGCGAGCAGGTGGGCATTTACGCGGAGCCGGCGGAGCATACCGTGGCGTGCACGGTGAAAAACATCGTCTTCACCGGCGAGATCTGCCGGCTGATGGTGGATCTGCAGGGAACGGCCATGACGGTGTCCTGCATCAATGTCCTGGCGGACCGGTTTCGGGCCGGGCAGACCGTCTACATCGGCGTGGACCCCGCAATCACCCACTATTTTAAGATTTCCTGAAAACCGGAGGTGGATTTTTTGGTTACATCCGAGCGGTATTGGAACACCTGGCATCCGGTCTCCTGTTCCCGGATGGAGCACCTGGCCACGGGGTTCAGCATCATTCCGGGGGCGTTTTCAGAAGCGGAGTCCGCATACAGCCAGTTCCCCTTTGATGAAAATACGCGCCTCTATGAGCACGAGATGCACGGAGCGTACTGCCGCCTGCGGGGCGTTCACGCCCGGGCGGAGTTTGAGATCGAATACCTGAAGGCGGACCCCTGGACAGTCCTTCTCCGCATGACGGAGAAAAAGCCCCCCAGGGAGTGGGGCATCCGCTACCACATGCTGGTCTCCCTGGGCTTTTCGGACGGGGAGGGCGAGATGTGGGCCGGGGAGCGCGGCGTTGGCGGCAGAGGCGGCAATTACCACATCGCCGTCCGCTACGCCGGGGAGCCGCCCTACGACGCGGTGCCGGCCCGGACTTCCGACGCCGTGGGCCGCACCATGGAGGGCACGGGCTACAAGTCCACGGTGGAGGTGGAGGAGGGGGCTCCCCACTGGGTGACCTGCCGGTATGTGCTGGAGCAGTCTCCCCAGGTGTGCGTGGCGGTCTCCATCGCCCACGACGGCGAGACGGCCGTGGCCCGGGCAGAGTGGGCCGCGGGCCTCTTTGCGGACTGGGACAGCCGGAGAGACCGGGCCCTGCATGCATACCCCTCCGGCAAAGACGGCTGCCACGACGGTATGCCGGAGGCTGTGGGCGAGGTGCTGGCCTGGAACGCCATGTACTCCAAAGAGCAGCGACGGGTCTACCACGCCATTGCAAAGACCTGGAATGAGAACTTCGGCGGCTGGTATCTGTTTTTTTCAGACAGCTGCTATCAGATCTTGATGGCCGCCGCCTCCGGCGATGTGGAGATGGCGCGGCAGAATCTGGACTATACGCTTTCCGCCGCCACGCCGGACGGCAACTTTGCCGGGATGCTCTCGCCATATCAGAAGTGGGTGGACCGCACCCAGCCCCCGGTTTTCGGATTCTGCCTTTGGATGCACTACCTCTGGTCCGGGGATATCCATGCGATCACGCGGGCGTACCCGCTCCTGCGCCGCTCGCAGGAGTGGTATCTCTCCCGCCGGTGCGACGGGGCGAACCGCCTGATTCGCCTGGGCACCTCTTCCACCGGGGATGGGTCCTACCGCGGCACAAAGCTGGCGGCAAAAAATGAGACCGCCATGGACAACAGCCCCATGTATGACGAGGCCGCCTTTGACCGGGAGGCGGGGCTGCTGGAGATGTATGACGTTGGCGTCAGCAGCCAGCTGGCGCTGGATATGGAGTGCACGGCGCAGATGGCGGAGCTGCTGGGAGAGCGGGAGGAGGCCGGAAGGCTGCGAAATACCGCCGCGGAAATCCGCCGGGACATCGACCGTTACCTCTGGAACGGGGCGGAGGGGATCTATGCCAACCGGCATCTGGACGGCCGCTTTGGGCTCACCAGTCCCACCAGCTTCTATCCGCTGGCCGCCGGCGTGCCCGGAGAGGACCGGCTGGAATCATCCATCCGCCATATCTTTGATCCGGAGGAGTTCTTTACGGAGTACCCCCTGATCGCCGTCAACGCAAAGCACCCCTCCGCACAGGAAAACCGCTATTGGCGTGGGCGCACCTGGGCGCCGCAGGCGTTTTGGACGTATCTGGGCCTGCGCCGCTTTGGCAGGGAGGCGGAGGCCCGCCGGCTGGCGGATCGCGCGGTCCGCTGCTTTGAAGAGCACTGGAGGAGTGAGCGGCGGAGCTTTGAAAATTACAACCCCTTTACCGGAGAGGGAACCGACACGGTGGATTCCCAGCCCTTTTACAGCTGGACCGCGCTGCTGCCGCTGATATGGAGTATGGAGCAGTTCGGTGTAACGCCCTGGGACGGATTTTATTTCGGCATGCACGACGGGGCGGCGTTTGTTCAGAAAAACCGGCATTATCAGGGGCGGCTCTACGATGTGACATGCGACGGGGCTGTTACCGAGCTGCGCCGCTCCGGCAGCGTGGTTTTCCGCTCCGGAATACGGGCCCGGTTTCGCCATTTTGTATATGACGGTCAGGGATGCCGGGTAAGTGTGTCGGCGCCGGAAGCCGGGTGGATGCAATTCCCCGGCCTGACGCCGCGGATGCTGCTGGTAAATGGCGTGTCCGTTCCGCCGGCGGCGGAGATATCCGTTCCCGCGGGCGAGGCTGTGGTTCAGCTTTTCCTGTAGCGGAGAGAAGCGGCCAAACTTCAAAAGAGACTGAGCTGTTCCTCCCCGTGCCCGCGGCGGGAGGCGGCTATGATGTGCCCCATGGAGTGCAGAAGACCCCGGCGATTGCACGATTCCTCAAATACATCCCACAGCGCCCGGACCCTGGGGCTGGTGCACCGATAGCGCGCTCCATACCGGCGGCGGTAGCGCTCCGCCAGGCCCTGGCCCGGAAAGCGCTCCTCCAGCTGTTGGTAGAAATACTCCCGCTGTCCCGCCCGGCAGGTCATGCCGATGGCGGGGTAGATGAACCGGGCCCCGGCATCGGCGGCCCGGTTTACAATGGCGCGGATATTCTCGCTGTTGTCCTCCAGAAAGGGCAGGATGGGCATCATCAGGATGCCGGTGAAAAGGCCGGCCCGGCTCATCTGTTCCACCGCCGCCAGACGGCGGGCGGGGGAGGGGGCGCGGGGTTCCACTTTGGCGGCCAGACTGCCGTCGCAGGTGGTGAGCGTCACCTTGCAGATTACCGGCATGGTCCGGTGGATGGAGGTGAGCACATCGATGTCCCGGGTGATGAGGTCGCTTTTGGTGGCGATGGCCGCGCCAAAGCCATAGGCCTCCAGCAGTGTCAGGGCGCGGCGGGTGAGCAATAGCTCCTGTTCAAAGGGGTTGTAGGGGTCGCTCATGGAGCCGGTGCCTACCACACCCGGTTTTGCCTTGTGCGCCAAGTCGTTTCGGATGATGCGCAGGGCGTCCTCCTTCACCCTCACCTGGTCGAAGCCGTCGTTGTGGTAACAGTCACTGCGGCTGTCGCAGTAGATGCACCCGTGAGGGCAGCCCCGGTAGATATTCATGATGTAGTCCGCGCCGAACCAGCTGGGGTCTTTGGTACGGTTTACAATGGACTTGGCGGGGATGTACTCCATGTCAGCTCCTCCTGACTGTCTGTTTTCATAGAGAAGGCCGCCGCAGAGTGCGAAAATCTGCGGCGGCCCTTTGTTTTCATGCTTTCATTTACAGGCCCCGCCAGGATTCGGGGCGCAGGCGGCTGATGTCTGCCTCAGCCCGGCGGATTTCCGCCAGCATGCCGTCCCGGCCGCCGTTCAGCGTGCCTTTCAGCACCAGGTAGTTGCTGGCGTGGTTCATGCGGAACACGCTGCCGGGGGTGTCCAGCCGCTCTACCAGCAGGCGGGTCTCCTCCAGCACCTGGGGCTGGGTCAGCAGGCGGAAGCTGCCGTCGTGCACCCAGTCGTACAGGGGCGTCTCCGGCTCCACCATCAGCGTCAGCATGCCGATATATTCCGGATTCATGGCGTTGAAGGCGGCGGCGGTGTCTGTGGCGTGCCGCTCCAGCAGATCCGGGCCGCCCAGACCTGTGATGGCGGTGACGGACAGGGCAATGCCGCTGCCGCGGACCTTTTGGCCCATCTCCACGATCTCCGCCGCGGAGTGGCCCTTTCGCATCCGCTCCAAAACCGCGTCGCAGCCGGACTCCAGACCCATATACACCATGGTCAGGCCCTTTTCCCGCAGGGTTCGCAGCTCCTCATCCGTGCGGATACGGATGCTGGCGGGGGAGGCGTAGCAGGTGACCCGTTCGCACTCGGGAAACAGCGTGCGGACAGTGTCCAGAATGGTGTTCAGCTCGGCGGCCTTTCGCACCAGGGCGTCACCGTCCGCCAGAAACACCTTATCCACATGGGCGTAAACCTGCCGGGCAATGCGAAAATCCTCCAGCACCTCGTCCAGCGGCCGCAGGGCAAAGCGCTTTTCCTTGTACATGCTGCAAAAGGCGCAGGTGTTGTGGCTGCACCCGTAGGTGACCTGCACAATGAGGCTCCGGGCCTCTGAGGGCGGGCGGTAGACGCTGCCGTAATATCTCATACGCCCAGCTTTTCAAGGGCCGCCAGCTTCAGGCACACGCACAGCACGGCCATAGCCGTCTCCAGCTCCTCCACCGGGGGCAGGGAGGGGGAGATGCGGATGTTGCTGTCCTGGGGGTCTACGCCGTAGGGGAAGGCGGCGCCTGCGCCGGTCATGGTGACGCCCGCCTCACTGCACAGCGCCAGTGTCCGCTTAGCGGTGCCGGGCATGGCGTTCAGCGAGACGAAATACCCGCCCCTGGGCCGCTGCCAGGAGGCGATGCCCAGGGGGGCGATCTCCCGGTCCAGCGTGTCCACCACACAGCGGAATTTTGGGCCCATAATGGCGGCGTGGCGCTTCATCAGCTCCAGAATGTGGGCCTTGTCCTTGAGATACAGCACATGGCGCTGCTGGTTCACCTTGTCGAAGCTGATGAGCTGCACGTTGAACAGCTTTTCCATATAGGCCATGTTGGCCTCTGAGCAGGCAAAGCAGGCGATGCCCGCGCCGGGCAGAGTCATCTTGGAGGTGGAGGCAAATTCAAACACCATGTCGCCGTTGCCCTGCTCTGCGCAGAGGGAGAGGATATCCGGGAAGGGCACATAGTCCCCCTCAAACTCATGGACGGAGTAGGCGTTGTCCCACATGAGCAAAAAGTCCGGGGCGGCGGGCTTCAGGGCGGCGATCCGGCGGATCGTCTCGTCGGAGTAGATGACGCCGTCCGGATTGGAGTATTTGGGCACGCACCACATGCCCTTCACCGCCGGGTCCTTCACGGCCTTCTCCACGGCGTCCATATCGGGGCCGCCGTCCGTCATGGGGATGGCGATGAGCGCAAAGCCGAAGGTCTCCGTGATCTTAAAGTGCCGGTCATAGCCGGGGGTGGGGCAGAGCCATTTCACAGTCTCCTCTTTGCACCAGGGGCGGGGGCTGTGGAGCAGGCCGTGGGTATAGGCCTCGGAGATAATGCCGTACATCAGCTGCAGGCTGGCGTTGCCGGCGGCGAACACCTGCTCCGGCCGGCAGCCCAGAAGATCTGCGAACAGGCGCTTTGCGGCGGGCAGGCCGCCGAGCTCGCCGTAGCTGCGCACGTCGATACCGTCTGAGATATAGTCCTCGGGCTTCTGCATCAGCTGAAAGATGTCCGACACCATGTCCAGCTGGGCCTTGCTGGGCTTGCCCCGGGCGATGTTCAGATTCATCCCCCGGGCCTTCAGTGCCGCGTACTCCGCCTGCAGGCGGGCGTACTCCGCTGTGCGCTCCGCGGGGGTCATGTTTTGATAAGCAGTCATCATGATCCATCCTTTCTGAAAGTCAATAGCCAGTATACCGGATTTTCCAGGAGACCGCAAGACGCAGTTTGCCGCTCATGCCCTGGCCACGCCGGATCGGCGGGCGGCCTCCGCCACCGCTTTGGCGACGGTGGGACCTACACGGGGGTCAAACGCCCTGGGGATGATATACTCGGCGGTAAGCTCACTGTCTGCGATCAGGCCCGCCAGCGCCTCCGCCGCGGCCATCTTCATCTCCTCGTTGATGTCGCTGGCCCGCACGTCAAAGGTCCCCCGGAACACACCCGGGAAGGCCAGCACGTTGTTGATCTGGTTGGGGTAGTCGCTGCGGCCTGTGGCGATCACGGCGGCCCCGCCGGATCTGGCCTCGTCCGGGAAGATCTCCGGCATGGGGTTGGCGCAGGCGAAGATGACGGGATCTTTTGCCATGGTCCTCACCATGTCCGCGGTGACGGTGCCGGGGGCGGACACGCCGATGAAGACGTCCGCCCCGGCCAGCATCTCCGCCAGTGTGCCGGAGCGGCGCTCCGGGTTGGTGAGCTGCGCCATCTCCTCCTTGATCCAGTTCAGGCCCTGCCGCCCGGCGTAAATGGCCCCCTGGCGGTCGCACATGGTGATGTTCCGGAACCCGGCGGAGAGCAGCAGCTTTGCGATGGAGACGGCCGCCGCGCCGGCGCCGGAGGTGACCACCCGCACGTCCTCTTTGTTTTTCCCCACCACCTTCAGGGCGTTGGTGAGGCCCGCCAGAGTGATGATGGCGGTGCCGTGCTGATCGTCGTGGAAAATCGGGATGTCGCACTTTTCTTTCAGCTTCCGCTCAATCTCAAAGCACCGGGGGGCGGCGATGTCCTCCAGGTTGATGCCGCCGAAGCTG
>CATNDT010000082.1 GCA_950097035.1 uncultured Oscillibacter sp. | reverse complement strand
CTCCCTGGTCATCACCTCCACCTGCATCCCGGGAGAGAGCACCGGTGGCTCTTTGCCTCCCCGCGCCGCCGGGGGCGGGGTCTCCGCCCGGCGCTCCGGCGGCGCCCCCTCCGGGGCCGGCCTCACAACCCCTTTGAAAAAATGCATGTCTTTTCTCACTTCCTCCGGCTACATCGTGAGCGCACGGTGTAAGATGGCGGCCATCTGGGCCCGGCTGATAGAGCGGGTGGGGTTCAGCCGCATGTCGCCGCCTCCCTGCACCACGCCCATCCGCACAAGCGACGCCACAGACTCACGGGCGTAAGACGCCACCCGGCCCTGGTCGCTGTATACATTCAGTGTGGAGGAGGCCGCGCTGGGAACCTTATACCCCGCGGCCCGCATGGCCCGGCAGAGCATGGTCATGGCGCTTTGGCGGGTGATGGCACTGTTGGGGTTAAAGCGGCCGCCGCTGCCCTCCACGATGCCCATGCTCTTGGCGGTGGCCACCGCTCCGGCGTAAACGCTGCTTGCCGGCACATCCGGAAAGCTGGAGACCCTGCTGCTGGTGTCAAACCCGAAGGCGCGGCAGATCATCAGCACAAACTCACCCCGGCTGATGGACCGGGAGGGGCGGAAGGTGTTGTCGCTGTATCCGTTGGTCACACCCATGCTGCGGAGGAACTCTATGGAGGGCATCGCCCACTGCCAGGTGGCGCCGTCCACATCGTAAAAGGGCGTGGAGCAGTAGCTGGGGGATATGTCGATGGTGATATTCCCTGTGAAGCTGGCGCCCTGGGTATTGTACCCCGTGTAGGGGATGGACACCTGCCCCTGATATCCGGCCCGCGGCACAAAGGACAACCCCCCGATGGCAAGGCCGCCGCCGGTGGTGTAGTTTGCGGTGAGGGTGGCCGGAGCCCCCGGCTTGCTGGGGGACAGATAGCTCATATAGAGCCGCCCGGCGCTCTCATCCGGCAGTCCGGTGAGGCGGATGTGGGACAGGGTTCCCCCCGTACCCGCGCTGCAGGCGGACTCAAAGTCCGCTGCCCGCAGAGAGATGGGGGCGGCAGAGCCGATGTAGTGGGTTCCTCCGAAAGCGGTGCTGCTGCCGGAGGCGGCAGAGCCGATGGCAATCTCCACCGTACCGGTGAACCGCTCGCCGCCGGTGCTTCTGGCGGTGTAGGTGAAGGAGGCGGTGCCGTTGGTATTGGCCGCCGCAAAGGAGACACTGTCCAGCAGGCGGTTGCTGCCGGTGCGGTAATAGGTGTTGGAGCTGGAGACCCGGGTGCCCGTGTTCTGGCTGCTGTTATACTGGTAATACAGCGTGCCGTACCGCCTGGCGGGCAGGTCGAAGCTCACATACTCCAGGTCGTCCCCGGTGACGGCCCGGCACACGCTGTTAAAGTCGCCGGCATTGAAGCGCACCACGCCGCCGCTGGCGGTGGAGTAGCTGACCACCCGGCCGGAGACCTGGCCCACGGTGATGTTCACACTGCCGTCAAACCGGGCGCCGGAGGCGTCGTACCCCGTAAAGGGGATAGACACCGTGCCCGCGTAGCTGCTTCTGGGCACAAACGTCACGTCGGACACGCTGGGGTCGCCGCCCCGGGAGTAGCGCTGGGAGGTAGTGACCCGGGTGCCGGTGCTGCTGCTGTTGCGGTAATTGCGGTACAGCGTGCCGGCGCCGGTGGAGGGCAGCTCGTCAAAGTAAAGGTAGTTGAGGGTGGAGCCGTTGGCCCGCTGGCAGGCGTCGTTAAAATCCTCCGCCCGGAAGGTGACGGCCTGGTTTTCGCCGGTGGTGTAGTACACCACGCCCGCCGCGTCCGTCACATGGATGACGAGATCGTCCTTATAGGACTGGCCCGCCGTGTCATAGCCGGTGTAGGGGATGGTCACGTCGCCGCTGAAGCCGGCGGCGGGCACAAAGGTGATGTAGGAGATGCGGCTGCCGGTGTTGCTGCGGTTATAGCGGGTGTTGGCGTCCACCCGGCTGCTGGAGCTGCTGGTGTAGCTGTAATACAGCACGCCCTGAGAGGCGTTGGGCAGCCCGTCGAAATAGATATAGCTTAAATTGCGGTCGTTGGCGTCCTGGCAGGCCGTGTTGAAATCCGCGGGGTTCAGCGTGACCTGCCGGCCGATGCCGGTGGTGTACTCCACGCCGCCGCTGCCGCCGGTGCTGCCCTCAGTGGCATAGACATTGATGGTCATGGTGCCAGCATAGCTGCCGCCAGTGGTGTCTGTGCAGCGGTAGGAGACGGTGACGGCGCCGGTGTAGTTCTCCGCCGGGACAAAGGTCACCTTCTCCAGCGAGGGGCTGCTGCCGACATAGTACCTGGTGTCGCCGTCCACCTTTTGGGACCACTGCCCTGTGGCGCTGTAATTGTAGTACAGCGTGCCCCGGGAGGCGTTGGGCTGGGTAAAGGTGATATAGCTGGCGCTGCGCCCGGTCTTGATCTGGCAGATGTCCTTAAACTCCTTGGCGGACAGGGTCAGGGGGGTGTTTTTCGCGGTGCTGTAGGCCACGTCGCCGGTGCTGCGGACCTGCACCTGGATACTGCCGTTATACGTCTCATCCCTGGTGCTGTGGCCGATGTAGGTGATCTCCGCGGTGCCGCTGAAACCGCTGGCGGGCACGAACTTCACGTCTGACAGCGCCAGCTGGCCGCTGCTGCGGTCCGGGCTGACATAGTAGGTCTCGCTGCCGCCCACGCCGTGGTTGGGGGTGTCCGGCGAGACGTAGCCGTAGTGCACAATACCCTGGCTGGTGGACACCGTCAGGCTGGAGATGGACTTCAGTCCCGCCCCGCTGGGGGTCTCCGCCTTGCAGATGGCGTCCAGGCCGGAGATGATGCCCGAAAAATCCAGGTTCTGCCCGGCGTTGATGGCGGGGGCGGTATAGGGGGCGATATTCTCAATCACCGTGACCTCGCAGGTCTTCTGATAGTTGGTGCCGGGGGCGGAGACGGTAATGGTGGTCTTGCCCACGGCGTTGCCCACGATTTTGCCGTTTAAGGCCGAGGCGATGGAGGGGTCCGCGCTGCTCCACAGCAGGCGGCCGCTGGCCCGGCCAAAGCCGCCGTACTCCACACTTTGGGTCTGGTTCACCTTCAGCGTCACCGCGGTTTGAGACAGCGTGATGCCCGAGACGATCACTTTGCAGGAATCCGACTTGGTCTGGTCCGCGGCGGAGACCGCGGTAACCGTGGTCTCGCCGGGGGTCAGGGCGGTGACAAGGCCGCTCTCGCTCACGGTGGCAACAGCGGTGTTGCTGCTGCTCCACTGCACCGCTTTATTTGCGGCCTCAGGCGGCGTAACCGCGACCTGCAGCTGCACGGTGAGCCCCTCCCGGTCGATGGAGACCTCCTCTCCGTTTTGAATCCGCACGCCGCTCACGGCCACCGGGCCGGGGGGGACAGGGGTGTCCGCCGCCTCCACAGTAACCGTGCAGGTGGCCTTTACGTCCTGGTTCTGCTCGTACTCCGCGGTGATTGTGACATCGCCGGCGGACGCGTCGGAGGCGACTCTGACGGTGCCGTTGGTGACGGTCACCTTGGGGTCGTTGCTGTACCACTTAAAGCGCGAGCCGTAGTATTGGAGGGAGTCGCTGCTGGAATTATCGGAAAAATCAACGGTAAATTTGAGATTCGCGTTCCCTCCGGCCTTGATTGTGGCGTTTTCCAGAGAAACGGCGGTGATTCTGATATCACCCGCCCACGCCGGAACCGCCAGGGACGCCGCTAGGATCAGGGCCAGCAAAAGCGCCCCCACACGGCGGGGAAAAACAGATTTCATCTTTCATACACTCCTTTTCCGCAACGGGTGAAAGAGGGCGGGCGGAATCGCCCGCCCTCTTTGGGGGATTTTTGCCTGTCAGTTCGGGTCGGTGAGCCAAGCCTGGTCGTATTCAAGCTCCCAGCGATACACTGCGGGCTGCTCAGGTATTGCCGGGGATATGATCGTGACCTCGCCAGTGACCGGATTTGTCTGCGTAATCGCGGGCTGTGCCTGTACCTCCGGGCGGTACTCCTGCACCGTTACCCGCTTCAGCGTCAGCACCAGATCCCGCCCGCTCCGCACATTGCCGTTAGGACCGCAGATGCCTGCAGGAAGAATGATGGTGGAACCATCCCCTGCATTTTTGGCATCAAATTGCAGTACCGCAGTTCCCTGGTCGTGTCCCGCCAGAGATTCCAGCGTCAACTGTGGGATGTTTTCCCCCAGAGGTACAATTGTCAAAATGGAGCCAACATTTTTATATCCCTTTGCAGAGACAGAGTTGGTACCGACATGGGTCGTGTCCTTCACCTTGTCACAGTCGTCCAGGGGATACTGGTACTCCGCGCTGCCCACCGAGAACTTGTAATTCAGCGGATTGCTGAAGCTGACATACACTTTTCCCGTAAACGTTTCTGCATTCATCGTCCCCATCAATCTGCTGCTCGAATTTACCTTGAGATAGGTGTTGTCCTGGTTGTAGTAGGCCTGAGACGCCCGGAACGCGTCGTTCTCCGGCCCGGCGTTGGCGGAACGGCCCACCGCCAGCAGGGTGTAGCGGCTGGTCATCTTATCGCTGGGCATGGTAATGTCCTTTGTCGCCCAGCTCTCCGTCACCGCTTTGGTAAACCGGTCGTTGGTCACAACCATCACCGGGTCGGTGTTGGCGTCTGTGCCGGTCCGCATGCCGCGGATCAGGGCGGCAAAGCGCAGCTTCGCCTCCGGGGTTGCGTAGGTATCGAAAACGGAGGGGGAGTCCTCGCCGCTGGTAGGCTCCATCATGGCGTCCAGAACCGTGGTCACGTTGCTGCTGCCCCCCCATGTGGACAGTGCGCTGTTAGTAAAGGGCTCCATAAAGGGGCCGCCGGTCGTTGTGAGGGATGTGGTGGGCACCAGCACATAGGTGATGTCGGCGGTGCGGTTCACACCGATGGTGGCGGAGAGGCTACCGGTACGCTGTATGGTGATGATGGGCAGATAGGCCTCCTTGGTGTGGAACTGGTAGACCCAGACCTTTTCACACCAGGCGCCCTTGCTGTCCTGGGTGGCCAGATACAGCACATACCGCTGGTCAGGCAGCAGGTTCTGCATGGGCAGGGTCCGGGCCACCTCCGGCCCCATGGTGAGGGAGCCGTGGTCAATGCCACTGTCATCGTCGCTGGTAACACCGGTGCTCACGGTGCGCACCAGGGGGCGGTCCACCGTCACCTTCCGGCCGTCCTCGGGCAGCCGCAGATCCCGGCCGCTGCTGGGGACAGTGGAAAGGTCGATGTTCTGCAGCTGGCCATTGTTGAGCTTCTGGGGCGGAATGTCGCAGGTATAGGCGGTGCCCGAGGCGTAGTAGTCCGTCCCGTCCACCTCTGTGGCCCCGTTGACCGGCACCGCCAGATAATACACCGTTCCGGCCCGGTCCAGCGTCACCTGGATGGTGCCCTCGATGTCCTCCGGCGTGATGATGGGATAGGGGGCGTTGATCACCGGCGCCTTGCTGGGGATGGGGATGGTGATCTCAAAGGGGATCGGGATGTTGATCTGCACCGCCCCGTCCCGCATGGCCCGGTCCACAACGTCCTTCCAGCCGTGGTCCGCCTGGTCGGCCAGCAGCTCAATGGCGTTCAGGTCGCCCGCCAGCACCATGATCTCCATTTTAATATCCTCTGCGTCCAGATTCGCGTCCACGTCGTCCACCCGGATGGCAAACTCCATCTGCACATTCAGGTCCTTGAGCCTGGGGATCACCCGCGTGGCCGCGTCGCTGCCCTTGATATATCCGTTCATACTGGCAAACACCCGGCCATCCGGCGCGCCCACGATGTTGGCGGCCACGGTGCTGTTGGTTCCGGCCTCATACCAGCTGCCCCAGTTGTCCCAGCCGGAATCGTCCGCCCTTCTGGCCCGCTCCCGGGCAAAGAGGGTATAGGTCATGGAGGTGTCTGTCCAGAACAGCATATCCCACACCGTCTCCTCAGAGACGGTATCGGTGCCGGAGGGGGTGGCCATAAAGCTGCGGCTCACCGTCACCTGCTGCGTGGCGTTGGTGTAATAGTCCACCACATCGATGGTCCGCTGACTGGTGCTGGTGAGGGCCACCGTGGCAAAGAGCGTGGTGAACTCCGGCAGCGTGCGGATGCCCCGAACAACGTCCCGCAGCTGATTTGCCCTGGGCCTTGCGGTATCCCAGATGCCCTCCAGCTCAAAGTAATAGGTGGCGCCGCTGGCCAGCTTCAGTCCGCCCTCCTCCTGGGGGAAGGTGATGATCATCTCGCCGTAGGTCTCCCCGTCTGAGGTGTCGATCTCCACCCGGGCCTTGCTGAAATCGATGCTGCCGTACTCGTGGTCCTCGGCGGTCAGCAGGATGGGCAGCTCCAGCGCCGGCTTATAGTAGAGGCGGATGTGCTTTGCCAAAGCCGTGGCCAGCCCCACCGTGTTGCCCGCCTCATACAGCTCCAGGAACCTGCTGACATCCTGATTGCTGGTGGAGTCGATGCCCTGCACCTCCTCGGTGAAGATCAGCTGGATGGAGGTGTCCGTATAGGGGGTGGGGTGCTGGGGATTGGCGTCGCCGTCGTGGGTAAAGGCCTGCCGCACATCGGGCCGCTCCTCGTCCAGGGTGTTTACCTGCATGGGCGGGGTCAGGGTGGCGGTGTAGACGTTGAAGTTGCCGTCCCGGTCCTCCACCACGTAATAGAGGTCATAGGTGGTCTGGGGCTCCAGACCGGAGATCACGAAGTTCACGTCCGTGTTCTCACGGGCGGCGTTGCTGCTGCCGCCCTTCACCCCCAGGTGCCGCTTAATCTGCATTTTTGCGATCTCGTTGTTGGCCTGGCTGGGCGGCGTGCCCACCTCCTCGATATCCGCGGCATAGAAGGGGACGCCCCGCTTGACGATGGCCCAGTACAGCGTGCCGGGCTCATCCATGGAATAGGTCATGGTGATGCTGGTGCCCGTCATGGACGTCTCCTCCAGCCGGAGGAGGACGGGGGGCGTCACGTCCCTGGTGGTCACCTGCAGCCGCCGCACCGCGGAGCTCTTGTTGTTGTCCGCGTCGTTGAGCCACAGATACAGGTCATAGGTGGTCTTCTCCTGCAGATAGGCGGTGTTGATGCGGGGGATGGTGATGGGGCTGTTTTTCCGCATCGACATCACGCCATAGCCCAGGTTGCCGGGAATGGCGCCCGAGCGCATGTCGTTTGCCGAGGGGGCGGTGGAGCCGCTGGGCAGCAGCGCGTAGTACAGCTGGCAGGTCTTGGTGGTCATCACCCTGGCCTGGACAATCTGCTCGTTGTTTTCGGTCACATAGACCAGCGCCTCGGGATAGCCGGCCGCAAATGCCGGAACCGACTCATCCGTCGTTGTAAAGGCCGTTACCTTCACAGGGCTCACCTTGCCGCGGCTGTCCACCAGCATGGCGGAGATGTAATAGGAGCCCTCTGAGGAGAGGCCGGTAACGCGGGCCGTCATCTCCGTTTTGGAGGCGGTGACGTTGATGGTGCCGCTGCGCAGCACCTTGCCCTTGCCGGCTGCGGCATTCCGCAGCTCATCCTCACTCAAAGACCCGTCCAGCAGGGCGCTGACCGCCCAGTAGATGGTGCCCCGCTTGTTGGCGCTGAACACAGCGTCCGCCGAAGTGGAGGCGATGTTTCTCGCCAGGGGATAGCCGGAGAGGATCTTGGGGTCGTCTGAGGACTCCTCCGCCGCTATGCTGTCCATGGCCTCGCCGTGGATGTTGGAGTTCAGGCCCGGCCGGATATAGATGGTATCCGGCAGCATGGTGGCCGTGGCGCCCGCGGCGTTGATGTTCATCTTGGTCACGTCGCCGTTGCCGGTGACCGCCACGCCCGCGTCCAGATTCAGGGTGCGGACGGTAGTTTCGTTGGCAATGCTCAGCGCGGAACCCACAGCCCGCTCGTCCACCGTGAGAATGTCGGTGACGCCCTGCACCACCTGCAGGTCTGAGTTGGGGGTGATATTGACGACCTCTTTGATGTTTCCGGCCAGCTGCAGCCTCACGCCGTCCTCGCCGTCCAGCGTGATGGTCCGCAGGCCCAGACCGTCGTCGGTGACATCCTCCACATAGGCAGAGGTGCGGACAGTGGTGCTGCCGATGTCGGTGAGGCCCTCGCTGCGGACGCTGATGAACTGGTCGGACAGGCTGTCGATCTCCATGCCCTCCGCCGTGACGTTGCGCAGCACAATGCTGTTTTCGCCCTTTTCGGCCTCGCCGGCGCCGCAGACCACGATTTTGCCCATCACGGTCACATTCTCCAGCTCTATGTTGCCAAGGCCCAGGCCGCCGCTGATGTACAGATTGCCGGTGACCACGGTGTCCTTCAGCTTCACGCCGGAGGTATTGATGGTCATGTTTCCGTATACGCCGCCGGCAATCTGCTCGCCCGTCTCGTGGACCAGCGTGCCCAGGGCCCGCACCAGGAAGCAGGCCATCTGCCCGCGGGTGATGATGTTTTTCGGGCGGAAGGTCCCGTCCTGATAGCCCTGGATGATGCCGAGCTCGGCGCACTCCTGCACCAGCCCCCGGCTCCAGTTGCCGATCTGCTGGATATCCTTAAAGTCGCTGTTGACGCCTGAAATGCCCTGCAGCCGCAGGTTGCGGCCCAGCAGCACAGCGGCCTGCTCCCGGGTGACATATCCCGTGGGGTCGGCCGTGGTGGCGGTGCTGCCGGTAAAGTACCCGGCGTTGTAGGCGATGTTGAAATCATCCGCATACCAGGCATTTACCGGCACATCGGTAAAGGGCATGTCGCCCTTTTCGGTGTAGCCGAAGGAGCGGTTGATCATAACCACAAATTCCGCGCGGGTGAGCCGCCGGTCCGGATTGAGGTTGCCGGAGCTGTTGCCCTGCATCACGCCCCAGTCCACCAGCGTCTCCAGATACGACTCCATCCACTCGGCGGCCTCCGCCCGGGGCGCCGCGTCCGGCAGCCCCGGCACAAAACCGCTCAGCAGCGCCAGGGCCAGCGCAAAAGACACCAGCCGTTTCCACATGCCGCGCTTTACCGCGCCCGTTTCTGCTCTGTTTTTGCTCATGAGTGCTCCTTCCTGTTGTCCCTGCCCGCCATGGCGGGGTCCGGCCGGTTTTGCAGCTGGATGCTGAAAACCGCCTCCCGTACCGTTACTTCCTCGTCCTCACACATGTCTATAAACTTCACCGCGTACAGCATTTTGCCGTTTCTAAGCTCCTGCTCCCGCAGCACCTCACACCGCAGAATCACCGGCTCCTCCGTCACCGGGATGACCAGCTCCATCTGTTCGCCGACCTCCAGCCCGCTGTCGCCGTAAAAGGCCAGGCCGCCGCAGCTTAAGTCGATGGACTGCACCGCCTGGCGGCCCCGCCACCCGCTGCCGGCAAGGGGGTAGATAAACGTTTTAAACTTAATGGGCACCCGCAGGTTTCGCCGCAGCTCCGGGTCCAGCGTGGCGATCTTCTCCAGCATCACCCGGTCGCCCCGGTGGCGCAGGATCTTGCACTGCAAAGGCGCCTCATTGCTGCCAACGCCCATGACCACAATGATCTCGTGGCTGACCACCTCGTCTATGTCGTTGTTCAGCACCAGCATCCGGATGGGAGACTCCCCCGGCGCGGTCTCCATCTCCCCCTGACCCAGGGGGGCGTTTAAACTGTCCAGCAGCAGATACTGCCGCGCTTCCTGTCTTCCCATATTCATGAACCTCCTGTGCCGTCAGTCCGCTCCTCTGCCCGCCGCTCCCCCGGCTGGCCGCCGGAGGGGTCGAAGTGGAGGAAATACACATAGATCTCTACAATGGCCTGATACAGCTCCGGCGGGATCTCCTGTCCCAGCTGCAGCTGCGTCAAAATGGTGGAGAGGGAGTTGTCCTCGTAGATAGGCACGCCGTTGTCCGCCGCCGTCTCCACGATCTTCTCCGCCAGATATCCCATGCCGGAGGCCACGATCACCGGTGCGGCGTCGTTGGCCCCGTACTGCAGGGCCACCGCTTTTTTAGCCCCGCCTCTTGTTCCGTCAGACCTTGACATTCACGCTGTTCTTCCCTTCAAAGATTTTGGGGAACACCTCGGTCAGCGTGACCGGGCGCTCCAGCCTCCGCACGGCGACGCGGGAGGGCGTAAGCTCGTTTTGCGCCAGGATCTTTGCCATGGCGGTTTCGATCTGGCCGGAGAACGGGACCATTTTGTCCGGCACGGAGAGCTGGATATCCACCTCGCTGTCCCGGGCGGTCATCACGATGTCGACCAGCCCCAGAGACTGCACGTCTATTTTAAAGAGGAACTTCATGGCGCCGCCCTTTCCGCCGCCGCCGCGGCCCTGCTCCTCCTCGGCGTCAGGGTCCACCCACAGCTCGGAAAACAGCATCCGTCCATCCCACTCCAGGGGGATGAGATAGTGGTTGATCGGCATATACACGCTCTCGTTCACCAGCATGGCCCCCACCAGGTTTTGAAAGGCCTGCTGCACCTCGGCCCCGCCCTCGCCCCGCAGGGCCCGGGCCGCCGCCGCGGCAATGTGGTCTGAAAACCGGATGGCCGCGCCGCCCTGGTCCATCTGGCTGTTTTTCAGCAGCAAAAGCAGCGACTCATCGTCGATATTCCCCAGCTGCCCCTTCAGTGTACCATATCCGGAGAGCTGATGGAAGGCCTCCAGCAATTTTTCCTCCGACCCGTTTTCATACCGGGCCATATTCAGCGCCAGCATAGTCAAAAGCGTGCGGGGCAGCCCCAGGTCGTGGGTGCGCTCCACGTAGCTGCCCATATAGGGAAACACCCCCCGCTGCAGCAGCTCCAGATTTCCCCGGCGGTCTCCGGCGGCAATGCCGTTTTCAAGCTTTGCCAGCATCTCCCTCAGCTTCTCCGCCCAGCTGGCGGGCATGGCGTCCGCCATGGCCGAGAGGTTTCGCAGAATGTTGCCCTCAATGTGGGCGGTGGAGCCAAAGTCCGCGTAATTCCGCAAAAACTGCAGAATGTCCGCCCGCACATTGTCGGACGAGGCCCTGGCATAGGCGTTTCGCAGCAGTGCAAACAGCGCCCCGCCAAAGCGGGTGCCCGCCCGAAACTGCCCCATGAGAAAATCCAGCAGCTGATCTTTATCCATCCGCAGCATCTCAAGGATCTGGCTCATCTCCTGGGCGATGCCCTCGCTCATGCCGGAGAGGACCACCGTCCCCTCCCGCCCCGAAAAGAGCCGGGACAGGCTCTCCGCCATGCCGGGGGTGTCCCGCAGGCGCTGGAGAAACGTCTGGTAATTGGAGTCGTACCGGACGCGGCCGTCCCCCTGAAGGTCGTGGTCCTGCCGCTCGGCCCGCTGGTCCGACCGCGTGACCCGGCTGGGGTCCGGCACGTTTTGTACCTGCGTGTTGTTTGGAGAGACCGGGAGATTCCGGTTTGTTGCGGCGCTGTCGTACCCCGGCACCGGATTGGTTGCACCTAAAAGGTCAGGCATTCTTGACACCTCGCAGAAAAAGACTTATACTAGGTATGATATCAGAAAAATCTTGCAAAGACTACTTATTTTTTTATGGCGTTGGGCCGATAAATCTGAAAAAGACGAATGAGGTGGTGTTCCCGTGAGCAGCAACGACATCCTGGACATGTATATTTATGAGACCAATTCGCTGCTGGAACAATTGGAGACGATTGTTCTGGACGCTGAAAAGGAAAACACATTTTCACAGGATAACGTGAATGAGATTTTCCGGATTATGCATACCATCAAGGGCTCCTCCGCCATGATGGAGTTCGATCCCCTGGCGGCGGTCTCCCACCGGATCGAAGACATGTTCTTCATCATCCGGGAAAACACAATGGACGTGGTCTCCGATGCCAACCGTCCCGCGCTTTTTGACCTGATGCTGCAGTCTATCGACTATTTCCGCGGCGAGATGGAGAAGGTGGAAGCCGAACAACCGCTCAATACAGATGTCGACAGCTTCCTGACAAATATTAATAGCCTGATCGCTAAAATTAAGGGTGAGGAGCCCCCCGCCGCCGCCCCCGCGCCGGCGGCTCAGGCTGC
>CATNDT010000081.1 GCA_950097035.1 uncultured Oscillibacter sp. | reverse complement strand
TTTTCACTTGTCTCCCGGCGTGTTATCGGGTATGATGGTGTCATCGGCCTTTCGCAGGCCGCGGAAGTAGCGGACCGCACATCCGGCGGTGAGCGTCAGGCACAGCAGCTCGGAGACCAGCGGCGAGAACCAGATTCCCCGGTCGCCAAAGCGGACGGGGAGGATCAGCAGGCTGGCGGACAGCAGCACCAGACTGCGGCTGAAAGAGATGGAAAAGGCCGGGACGGGCCGCTCCACAGCGGTGAAAAAGGCCGCAAAGATCACGTTGAAGCCCAGCACCAGAAAGACGCAGGCATACATCCGCAGGGCGGAGACCGAGTAGGAGAAGACGGCGCTCTCCCGCGTTAAAAACGCCGCTACAATAGCCGGTGCGCCCAGCTCCGCCAGGGCGAAGGACAGCACCGCGAACAGCGCGGCGGAGGCGACGCCGTATTTCAGCAGCCGGTGGCACTCCCGCCGCCGCCCGGCCCCCAGGGAAAAGCTCACCAGCGGCTGCATCCCCTGGGCGGTACCGGTCATAGTCATCAGCACTAGGGTGTTGACATAGCTGATGATGGTGTAGGCGGGCAGGGCCTGTTCCCCGATGACGCGGAGAATGGTGTGGTTGAACAGAAAGATGATCAGCCCGTTGGACAGTTCGTTGAGCCCCTCAGACAGCCCCAGGGGCACGATGCGCCGGTAGAGTCTTAAATCGGGGCGGAAACGGCCCAGCCGCAGTCGCTGGCGGTGGGTGAGAAAGTAGCCGATGAACACGGCGGTAGCGGTGGCCTGGGCCAGTCCCGTGGCCAGCGCCGCCCCCCACACGCCCCAGCCGAAGCCCAGGACGAACAGGGCGTCCAGCGCCACATTCATCAAGCCGCAGGACAGCACGCCCACGGTGCTGATCTGGGGCGCGCCGTTGGCCTTTACCTGAACCTCCAGATTGTAGGATACGGTGAAGAAGATGGCAAAGACGGCGATGGTGCCCACGTATTCCTTCACATACTCCAGCGTGTCCGGCGTGGCCCCCAGAAACAGGGCTGCCGGCTCCAGATACAGCAGAACGGCCGCCGTCAGCAGCAGGCTGACCGCTCCTGTCACCGCCAGGTTCTGGTTGAAGTAATTGCGGGCCTCCTGCAGCTCCCCCCGGCCCAGGGCGACGGAGATGATGGTGGATGTGCCGGTGGCCAGCAGAATACCGATCATATAGATCAGAGAGGTGAAGGGCATGGACAGGTTTACCGCCGACATGGCCGTTTCGCCCACGCCCCGGGCCACAAAGATCCCGTCCACAATGGTGTAGAGGGAGAAGACCCACATGGATGCGATGGACGGCAGGGCAAATTTCAGAAATTTTTTACGAAGTTCCAAGAATAACACGCTCCTTATCTGTCAGCATAAACCCTCGTATTATCCGAAAGTCAAGCCCTTGGGAGGAAGAAAATGAAAGATCTCTATAAGATCCACGAGATCGCCGGGCTTTTCCGGCTGCATCCGGACACGTTGCGCTATTATGAGGAGAAGGGCCTGCTTCGCCCGGTCCGGGGAGAGAGCGGCTATCGGATGTATACGATCCAGGATATCTGCACGCTGAACGTGGTCCGGGCTCTGAGGGAGCTGGATATTCCCATAGAGGACATCCGGGCCTATCT
Organism: uncultured Oscillibacter sp.; assembly: GCA_950097035.1. Taxonomy (GTDB): domain Bacteria; phylum Bacillota; class Clostridia; order Oscillospirales; family Oscillospiraceae; genus Oscillibacter. The sequence goes on along the minus strand of CATNDT010000081.1, from coordinate 11,109 downwards.
GGAGGGCCGGAGCGTGGAGGAGACGCTGGCCTTTCTGGACCGCGAGGAGGCGCTGCTGGAGGAGAAGCTGGACCGGCTTCGCGCTGCCCGGGAGGAGGCCCGGCAGCGCCGTGCCCGGCTGGAGCGCTATCGCGCCGCCGAGACGGGGCGGGTGACGGTTGCCTGGGAGGAGGCCCGGCCCTATGTCTTTTTGCAGGAGGGGGTTATCCTGGAAAAAGAGGTGGACTTTCTCTTGAAGAAGCTGGAGGGGCTGCATCAGGACGATATCAAGGTGATTGGGACCCAGACCATGGGGGCCATTCTGGACAGTGAGCGCCTGAAACAGGGGATCTATAACCACTTCTCCTGTGTGTTTTTCCTCACGCCGCCGGGACAGCCCTGCGATGCGCAGCTTTCGCCGGGGTGGTATGCCCGGCTCTTCTACCGGGGCAGCTACCAGCGGCTGGGGGAGCATCTGCGTACGCTGGCAGCCGGCGTCCGCGCCCGGGGGCTGACGCCGGTGGGACCGCCCCTGGAGCTGTATCACATCGACACCCACGATACCAATCTGGAGGAGGAGTATGTTACCGAGGTGCAGATGTTGGTAAGGGAATAGGGCGCCAAAAATTGGCAGCGGCCCGTTGGGAAAAACGTTCCCAACGGGCCGCTGTTCGGTATAGAGGCGGGGAAAATGGCTTACGCCTGCCCCAGGTGCCAGATATCCTCGTTATACTGCCGGATGGTCCGGTCTGAGGAGAAGTAGCCGGCCTTGGCGATATTTACCAGCATCTTTTTGGCCCAGGCGGCGCGGTCCTCGTAATCCGCCAGGGCCCGCTCCTTGGCCGCGACATATTCCCGGAAATCCGGTAGGGTCATGAAATAGTCCTTACGGATCAGCTCCCGGTGGAGACGGAAGAGGTTTTCTTCCTGTCCAATGGCCAGCAGCGCGTCTCCGGCAATAAAATCCACATAGGAGCAGAGCTGCCCGTCATCTGCCAGGACGCGCAGGGGGCGGTAGTCCTCTGCTTCATAGTGCCGGATAACCTCCTCGCTGGACTGGCCGAAGACGTAGATATTTTCCGGGCCCACCAGACCGGCGATCTCCACGTTGGCTCCGTCCATTGTCCCCAGTGTCACCGCGCCGTTGAGCATGAACTTCATGTTTCCGGTGCCGCTGGCCTCCTTGGAGGCCAGCGAGATCTGCTCTGAGATGTCGCAGGCGGGGATCAGGTACTCCGCCGCCGTCACGTTGTAGTTCTCCACCATCACCAGCTTCAGCCAGGGGGACACGTCCGGGTCCTTTTCGATCAGCGTCCGGAGGCACAGCAGCAGGTGGATGATGTCCTTTGCTATGGTGTAGGCGGGGGCGGCCTTGGCGCCGAAGATGAAGGTGATGGGCCGGGCCGGAGTATTGCCCGCCTTGATCTCCATATATTTGTGGATGATATACAGCGCGTTCAGCTGCTGCCGCTTGTACTCATGGAGACGCTTGGCCTGAATGTCGAAAATGCTGGTTTCATCCACCTCTGTGCCGGTGTTTTGCAGGAGGAAGGCCTTGCAGCTCCGCTTGGCGGTCTCCTTAATGGCCAGCAGGTGCTCAAGCACGGCCGGGTCGTCCTGATACGCCAGCAGGCGCTCCAACGCGGCGGCGTCCCGCTTGAAGTCCTCGCCGATCAGCCCGGAGAGATAGCCGGTCAGGGGACGGTTGCAGTGGAGGAGCCAGCGGCGGAAGGTGATGCCGTTGGTCTTGTTGTTAAACTTTTCGGGATAGATGTCGTAAAAGGCCTTCAGCTCGCTGGTTTTCAGGATTTCGGTGTGGAGGGCCGCCACGCCGTTGACGGAGCAGCCGTAGTGGATGTCCATGTGGGCCATGTGGACCAGTTGGTTTTTGTCGATGATGGCCACGTCCTCCTGGGGGTATTTCTCCCGCACCTGGGCGTCCAGCTTTCGGATAATGGGCACCAGCTGGGGCACGGCCTCTTCCAGATAGCGCACTGGCCACTTCTCCAGGGCCTCGGCCAGGATGGTGTGGTTGGTGTAGGCGCAGACGCGGCTCACAATGGCGCCGGCCTCCTCGAAGGGGATGCCCCGCAGACCCAGCAGACGGATGAGCTCCGGAATGACCATGCTGGGGTGGGTGTCGTTGATCTGAATCACCGCGTAGTCCGCCAGATCGTGGAGGCTGCTGCCCCGCTTTACCGCCTCGTCCAGAATATACTGGGCGGCGTTGCTCACCATAAAATACTGCTGGTAGATCCGCAGCATCCGGCCGGCCTCATCGCTGTCGTCCGGGTAGAGGAACAGCGTGAGATTGTGGAGAATGTCGTTTTTGTCAAAGGCGATGCCCTTTTGCACGATGGAGGCGTCCGCAATGTCCGTGTCGAACAGGTGCAGACGGATGGATTTGTTCTCGTAGCCGGATATGTCCAGGTCGTACATGGTGGATTGGAGGGAGAAGCCCCGGTAGGGCACCGTATAGGCCACGTCCGTTTTGGTGAGCCAGCCATTCTCCGTCAGCCAGGGGTCCGGAAGCTCCTGCTGCAGGTGGTTTTGAAAGACCTGCCTGAAAAGGCCCAGGTGGTAATTCAGGCCGATGCCCTCGCCGGGCAGGCCCAGGGTTGCAATGGAGTCCAGAAAGCAGGCGGCCAGCCGTCCCAGTCCGCCGTTGCCCAGAGATGGCTCCGGCTCGGCCGCTTCGACCTCCACCAGAGATTTCCCGTTCTCCCGCAGAAATGCGTCCACCTGGTCGTAGAGCCCCAGGTTGATGAGGTTATTGGAGAGCAGCTTGCCGATGAGAAACTCGGCGGAGATATAGTAGAGCTTCTTTTTGCCGCTATGACAGCCGCGGCCGGCCAGCTGCTGCCGGGTGTAGGTCAGCAGCGCCTGGCAGAGCTCTTCATCGGTGCACTGGGCACACTCCTTTTGGAACAGTTCCCAAATCGTCGCTTTCAGGGTTTCCATTGTGATTTCTCCTTTTGCCGTTTATTTAAGACGCGGATTTTTCGGTCCGGCGCCGTTACAGGGGCATCCAGCTGCCGCTGGCAATGGCCAGCAGCTTTCCGGTGTCCGCGTCTGTCAGTTCCGCCCGCTGGCGGATCAGGCTGCGCCCGGCCTTGACAATATATACCTTCAGCTCCAGACGCATGCCGTATTCCACGCCCCGGATGAAGGAGGCGGTCATATCGGTGGTGGTGGCCTCGCCGGGTCCGGCGGTGAAATTAGCCACCACGCCAAAGGCGGTGTCGAACATCCCCAGGATGGCGCCGCCGTGGATGCCCCCCTTTTCGTTGATCTGCCACTTCTGTGTCTCAAAGCCGTAGGTGACGCTTTGCTCCTCGTAGCTGCAGCCCACCAGGCGGGCATGCATCTTCTCATCAAAGCCGCCGTCTCCAAGGTTCAGATAGTGGGCGGAGCGCTCCTCCACCAGTTTGATCCAGGCCTCTTTACTATCCATAAAATCGCCGTCCTTTTTTTCAGTGTTGTCAGCTTTCAGTATAGCAGGGATCCGCCCCTTCGCCAAGGGGGATTTCCGCGGCGTTTCCGCCGGACGGTGCGCCGCAGAAGAAAGACCGCCGCCGCGATTGCCAGAAGCAGCACCCCCATCGCCGCCAGGGTGATCCAGCCGGGATTTTTCACCAGCTCTGCGGGATTCCAGCTTGCACTGACCTGTTTGCGGCCGTCCGGAGCGGAGTAGCGGGCGGGAATGCCGCCGGAGCCGAATGACTGAAGATACATGGCCAGAGCGTACCACTCCTTGATTTCACTGCCGTTTTCATCCCGGAGGATACAGTCGTTGAAGTCTGTCACCGGCGTGCCGTCGGCCATTTTGGGCTCCAGAGACAAAAGGCCCATGGACTTGCCTTTCACCGTGCCCAGCATCTGGGCGGAGTACATGCCGGTGACCACCCGGTAGAGCTGGCGGTCCTGAATTTCGCGAAATACCGTATCCGTGTGGGTCACAGTGTAGCCGTAACCGCTTGGCGCGGCCTCGCCGCCGGTGGCGGGGGCGGCTTCGGTCCGGGCGGTGCGCTCATAGAGCCGGATGTCCGTCACCCGGTCAAAAAACATGCGGTGGGTGTTGAAGCCGTACTCCACGCCGGCGCAGTAGAGCTGGGCTGCGGGCATAATGGGGGTGACAGAGGCGTCTACCTCCAGCGCGTCCCGCAGCTCCGCGCCGGTAAGGTACACCGCCACCAGGGGAAAGCCGGAGGTTCCGTCGCCGCCCACGCCCATAGACAGCACGTCAAAGGCCTGGGAGACCGTGATATCTCCCGCGGCAAGACCGGAGCGCAGCACGCCGTCCGCCGTGATGGCCACGGCGGGCTCATAAGCCCGGCCCGTCTCCCGGGCAGAGAGCGTGTCGGCGTATAGAAAGGCGTCGGCCACCAGCTCCCCCAGGGCATTGCCCGCCTGCACGCCGTAGGTGGGGGTGGGGAGGTCAAAATTGGCGTGGGTGAGCACCTGGTCGTAGGTCAGGCCGTACGGCTCCAAATACGTCTCGCCCACCCGGGCCTTCCAGGTCTCGATCAGGGCGGCGGTGCCCGGGTCACCGGACAGGGTTTCGTCAATGGGGATCAGGCGGTAGTCTGTGAGGCGGAGAGCGCCGTCTTCGGTCCGCTCCAGGGTGATGGAGCCCAGATTTTCGCAGTACGGCCCGGCGGAGACGATGTAGGAGCCGTTTACCTCAATGGGCCGGGCCAGCGTGGTGTGGGTGTGGCCGGAGACGATGACATCAATGCCCTCCACGGCGCGGGCCAGCGCATAGTCCTCTCCTTTGCCGCCGTCGGTGCCGGCGTGGGACAGGCAGACGATGACGTCGGCCCCCTGGCGCTGCAAATGCTCCACGCACCGCTTTGCAGCCTGGACCATGTCCTCCAGGGCAAAGCCGGAGGAGGGGGCGCAGTCGTGGGAGTCCACACCCGTCAGGCCAAAGATGCCGCAGGTGACGCCGCCCCGCTCCACAAGGCAGGTCTCCGTAACGCCGTAATGCTCCATGGCCCGGAGGATGGTCTCCCGGTCGGGGTTGTCTTCGGCGGGATAGTAGTTGGCGTCCAGCAGGGCGGGGAGGGGGTCGCCGCTGTCCGTGGCGGCGGTGAGCATCCGGGCAAGTCCCGTGCCGGTGTGGTCAAACTCGTGGTTGCCGAAGGTGGCGGCGTCGTAGCCCAGGGCGCCCATGGTGCGCAGCTCGGCGGCCTGGGTGGTGTAGAGCGTCTGGATCAGGGAGCCGATGGAGAAGTCGCCGCCGTCCACCAGCAGGGCGTTGGGGTGGGCCGCTCTCTCCCGGTCAACGGCGGTTTTCAGCCGGGCATAGCCGCCGGACTCCCCGCCGCCCTCAGCCGGGATGGGCAGAAAGTGGGAGTGAAGGTCGTGGGTGAAGAGAATGGTGATCTCAGTTTGGGAAGAGGCTGCCGCCGCGCGGGGGATGCAGAGCGCGGCCAGCAGCAGGATGAAAAACACAGATAGCTGTTTTTTCACAGTATCGCCTCCGCCGCTAAGTATTTCCGTTGGAACCATATTTTAGCACGTTTGACCGGTTTCTACAACAGACAAAAGTGCCCCCTTGGATCAAACGCTGCTTATGCGCGGCGCCCTTCCTGCGCTAAAGCGGTTTGGGGCGCCTGGTCTTTACAGGCTGAGTACAGCGTGCGGCAATGTCGCCCCCTGAATTATTGTTCTTTAATATAGAATAATCTGCGAAAGAAGGTACACAAAGATGTTTGGGCAGACTTGTGTTCTCCAGAATGAGTTCTTACTATTTTTATGCAAATAGTGCAAAAATTATAGAAAAAATTTACAATATAAACGAATGGCAGAAACGGGCGTTGACAAACATTCCACAATGTGCTAATATCCAAATATTCTATATTACCGCATATAAAGCGATTTAAAAGAACGATGTGAATACTTGAGAGCCAGGAGAGGGGAGAGACGGCACAGTTTTTCAGAGAGCGAATATCGAGATCATTGCCATCCAATAAAAAGAAAGGGAGAATTACACTATGTCTGCTGGTATGTTTGTGGCAGTTCTGGTAGCAGCCATTCTGCTGCTGATGCTGCTGATTTTGAGGCTGAAAGTACACCCTGTTATGGCCCTGTTCACCGTGGCCCTGCTTACGGGCATCGTTTTGGGATATGGCGTGGCCGGCACCGCCGATACAATCGGCAGCGGCTTTGGCGGCACCCTGGGAAGCGTGGGTATCACCATCATCCTGGGCGGCATCATCTCCATGGCCATTGAGGACACCGGCGCGGCCAAGTCCATTGCCAACTTTTTCATCAAGCTCTTCCGGGGTAAAAATATGGAGCTGGCGCCGGCCCTGACCGCCTTCATCATGTCCATTCCCGTGTTCGGCGATATCACCATGGTGCTCACCGCCCCCATCGCATCCATGCTCTCCAAGCGCAAGCACATCTCCATGTCCACCATGGCCTCCTTCACCGGTCTGGGCCTGTTCCTGACCCACGGTCTGGTGCCCCCCACCCCCGGCATCCTGGCCATCGCTTTGATGTTTGAGGCGGATTTGGGCATGACTATTGTCTGGGGGATTGTGATCTCTCTGATCGGCTTCTTTGGCACCTGGCTGCTGATCCGCAAGTGGACCGAGAAGGAGTGGATCGATCCCAATCCCGAGATGGTCAAGGGTCTGGCCGAAACCAATGGCGACAGTGTGGACGACATTCTCATCAAGGACGACACGCTGCCCGGCACCTTCCTGGGCTTTTTGCCCCTGCTGCTTCCCGTGGCGCTGATCTCCCTGTCCTCCTTTGCCTCTATGTACGCCGATCCTGAGGGGATGGTGTACAAGGTCTGCACCATGATCGGCCACAAGGTCATCGCTCTGTTTATCGGCGTGCTGTACTCTCTGTGGCTGGGCTACAGGCAGCGCAGGGCCGTTTTGAAGGCCTATGAGGAGCACTTCCCCGAGGAGGCCAAGTCCGGCCTGGGCGGGATCATGCTGAACAAGTGGGTGGCCCGCGGCCTGCTGGTGTGCCTGTCTCCCCTGCTGATCACCGCCATGGGCGGCGCCTTCGGCCGCATCCTGTCCTCTGCTCCCGCGCTGGCTCCCCTGTCTGAGGCCATCGGCAACAGCCCTATCCCCGCCATCCTGATTCCCTGGGCCATTGCCGCCATCATGATGACCGCCGTGGGCTCCATGACCACCGCCGGCATGACAGCCGCCGGTATCGTGCTGCCTATGCTGCCCACCCTGAACCTGTCTCCTCTGGCCGCTGTTCTGGCCATTGGCGCGGGCACGCTGATGGTGGACCACGTCAACAACTCCGGCTTCTGGGTTATGGGCCAGTTCTTCAATCTGGACACCAAGCAGTCCCTGAAGTACGTCACCTTCCCCAGCGTTGTGGCGTCTGTCATCTGTATCATCGTCATTGCCATTTTGAATGTGGTTGGCGTGTTTGGCTGATTCGGGCATTTCTCTCCCCTTCCGGGGGCGTTCCGGCTGCCGGAATGCCCCCGGCTCTCTATTTTGAAGGAGGACGCTGTATTATGAATATCCGTTTTGACGGCAAAGTTGTTTTAATCACCGGCGGGTCCGACGGCATCGGCCTTGCCGCTGCAGAGCTCTTTGGCTCCCTGGGGGCCAAGACCGCCATCTGCGGCACGAATCCGGAAAAGCTCACCCGGGCGGAGGAATATTTGGGGCAAAAGGGCGTTGATGTGTTTGGGGAGATCTGCGATGTCTCAAACGGCAAGGCTCTGGAGCGGTTTGCCGCCGATACGGCCGCCCGGCTGGGGCCCGTGGACATCTGGGTGGGCAACGCCGCGATCTGCCCGCAGCACAGCATTCTGGACACCCCGGAGAATGTGTGGGACAGGACGGTGGATACCAACCTGACATCCGTATACCGCTTTGCGCGGATCGCCTTTTCCGCCATGCGGGAGCGGGGCGGCGTGCTGCTGCTGGCCTCCTCCTTTGCGGCGATGTTCCCCTCGGTGGGCAGCGGCGCCTACGCGGCCACCAAGGCGGCGGTCGGCTCCATGGTGAAGACCCTGGCGGCGGAGATGGCGCCCTACGGCATCCGGGTTAACGGCTATGTTCCCGGCGTGATCGACACGCAGATGAACCGCGCCCGTATTGCCGCCGCCGGCGACGCGTTAAAATCCGCCATCGCCCTGCAGAGCTTTGGCGAGCCTGTGGACGTAGCCTGGGCGCTGGCGTTTCTGGCCTCTGACTACGCCCGCTATATCACCGGGACGTCCCTGGAGATCACCGGTGGAAAGATGGGCGTGCAAAACCCGGAAAAGGCCTGGCAGGATAAGGAAACCCGGATCTGAATGACTGAAAAAGCAGCCAAATCGGATGGGCGTCCCCTCCAATTTGGCTGCTTTTTTAAGTTGAAAGATGTTATGGCGCCTCCGTTTGCACGGCATACTCATAGTCAAACACATTTTTAGAGATGGAGGCCGCCACCCATTTGAGCTCGTTGACCAGGCCATTGGCCCGGGCGGTTTGAATGCGGGAGGTCATGCCGGACACGCTGATGGCGCAGGCGGCGGTTTCCGGGGCGGAGAACACGGGCACCGCCACGCAGGTCAGCCCCAGGGAGATCTCCTCGTTATCCATGCCGTAGCCGTCCTGCCGGACTCTGCGGATCTCCTCCCGCAGCCGCTCTGAATTGGTGATGGTGTTGTAGGTCATGGTCCGCAGCGTGCCGGTATAGACCCGCTCCTGGGCCTCGGGCGGCATGTAGGCCAGCAGGCATTTGCCGACCCCGGTGCAGTGCAGGTCGTTTTGGGCGCCGATTTGGGTGCTGATGCTGATAGAACCGGTGGCCTCCACCTTGTCCACATAGATCACACCGCCCTGGTGGGCCACGGCGCAGTGGACCGTCTCGCCGTATTTGTGGCTGATCTGCTCTAAATAAGGGTGGACCGCCTGGATGATAATGCTTTGCACCTTCACCGTGTTGGAGAGGCTTAAAAGCTTCAGGCCCAGGGCGTATTTCTGGTTTTCCGTATTTTGCCGCAGGTATCCCAGGTTTGTCAGGGTGTTGATCAGGCCGAAGGCCGTGCTCTTGTTCAGCCCCAGCTCGTCGGCGATCTCCTTGACGCTGAATTCCGAACAGTTTTTGCGCTGGTACAGCTCCAGTATGGAGAAGGCCCGTTCAATGGATTGTACGTTTTTTGTGGTTGCCATAGCGATCCTCTCTATGATTGTTCTGTATTACAGAATGCCGGTTTCTCTCATTATAAGATATCGGCTGAAATCTGTCAATAAGCATAAAAAGCAGCTTTTAGATTCTACAAAGAAACTAACTATTCTGTATTGACAAATAGAAAGGCGACAATTAAAATAAAGTTACAACAAATAGACGGTAATATAGAATGCTGATCTGAAATGTTAAAACTGCGTGATTGGTACAAAACAAGGAGGATATCTCTATGGAGTTTCGCAGCAAAACGATCCTCGGCGAAGAGGACAGCGCCTTTGCCCGCTCTTTGTTTAAGTCTATGGGCTATACGGACAGTGAGCTGAAAGAGGGCAAGCCGCTGATCGGCATTGCCAACACCTGGAATACCCTGGTTCCCGGGCACTATAATCTGGACAAGGTGGCGGAGTATGTTAAAAACGGCGTCTACGCCAACGGCGGCACGCCGGTGGAGTTCGGCACCATCGCGGCCTGCGATGGCGTAGCCCAGGGCCATGCGGGAATGCATTACATCCTGCCCTCCCGCGAGATCATCTGCAATTCCGTGGAGATCATGGCTCAGGCGCACCGGCTGGACGGGTTGGTGCTGCTGGCCTCCTGCGATAAGATTGTGCCCGCCATGCTGATGGCGGCGGCCCGTCTGGACATTCCGTGCATCGTGTGCGTGGGCGGCCCCATGCTGGGCGGCATTGAGTTTGACGGCCGCAAGAGCGACCTGACCTCCATCTCCGAGGCCCTGGGCATGGTGAAGGCCGGCAAGATCACCGAGTGCGAGTACGCCGCCCTGGAGAACACTGCCTGCCCCGGCTGCGGGTCCTGCTCCTTTCTGGGCACCGCCAACACCATGTGCTGCGTGGCGGAGGCCCTGGGCATGTCCCTGCCCGGCGGCGGCCTGATTCCCGCGGCCTACGCCGCCCGCCTGCGCCACTCCTTCGAGGCCGGCCGGGCCATTGTGGACCTGTGCAAAAAGGGCATCACCGCCCGCCGGATCATGACCCCCGCCGCCATCCGCAACGCCATTAAGGTGACCATGGCCATTTGCGGCTCTACCAACGCGGTGCTGCACCTGTCCGCCATCGCCAATGAGGCGGAGCTGGACATGAACGTGGTGGAGGAGTTTGAAAAGCTCAGCAAGACCACCCCCCAGATCGCCAAGGTCAACCCCGCCGCCAAGCCGGAGATGGAGGCCTTCCACCGGGCCGGCGGCATCCCCAGAGTGCAGGAGCGGCTGGGCGACATTCTGGACACTTCCGTTATGACCGTCACCGGCAAGACGCTGCAGGAGAACCTGGAGCGCTACGTCTACGAGTATCCCGAGGACCCCGAGATCATCAAGACGGTGGAGGAGCCCTTCTCCAAGACCGGCGGCGTGGCCGTGCTCCACGGCAACCTCTGCCCCAACACCGGCGTGACGAAGCCCGGCGCCATCGACCCCTCCATGCACCGTTTTGTGGGCAAGGCCAAGTGCTACAACAGCGAGGAGGAGGCCGAGGAGGCCATCCTGGGCGGCAGGATTCAGGCCGGCGATGTGGTGGTCATCCGCTACGAGGGCCCCAAGGGCGGCCCGGGCATGCGGGAGATGTTCAAGGCCATGAAGTACCTCTACGGCGTGGGCCTGAGCAAGTCCACCGCCCTGATTACCGACGGGCGCTTCTCCGGCACCAACAACGGCTGCTTCGTGGGCCATATCTCCCCCGAGGCGGCGGAGGGCGGCCCCCTGGCCATCGTCTGCGACGGCGACGAGATTTTGATCGACGTGGACGAGGGCCGGCTGGAACTCCGTGTCTCAGACGAGGAGATTGCAAAGCGGTATGAGACGCTGAAGATGCCTGAAAAGCACATCCCCAACGGCTATCTGCGGCTCTACGCCAAAACTGCCACGTCTGCCGACCAGGGCGCCATTATTAAGATGTGATATGGATTCTCCCGGCCCGGAGCGCGCTCCGGGCCGGGGAGTACAAG
>CATNDT010000080.1 GCA_950097035.1 uncultured Oscillibacter sp. | reverse complement strand
GCCTGCTCCTCCTCATAGCGCTTGGCCTCGGCGTCCTTCTGGCGCTTGAAGAGGTCCGCCTGGGCCTCCTGCTCCATGCGGTAGCGCTGGGCGTCCGCCTGGGCGCGGATCTCTGCGTCCAGCTTCTGCTTGGCGATCTCCACCTCCTGCTTTTTCAGCTCCGCGTCCCGCTCGGCCTTGGCGATCTGGGCGTTGACCGTGGCGGTCTCAATGCTCTTTTGCTGCTCCTGCTGCTGGATGGTGTAGGCGGCGTCCGCCTCGGCCTTTTTGGTATCTGATATAATTTTCAGCTCCGCCTTTTTGATCTCCAGCTCGTTGTTCATCCGGGCGATTTCGGTGTCGGAGAGGACCCGGGCCTCGTTGGCGGCCTTGTCGGCCTCCGCCTGAGCGATGGCCACATCCCGGTCCGCCTGTGCCTTGGCGATGGCGGCGTTCTTTTTGATGAGGGATGTGTTGTCCGCGCCCAGGTCCCGGATGAGGCCGTTTTCGTCGGTGACGTTCTGGATGTTGCAGGAGAGGATCTCGATGCCCAGCTTATCCATGTCCTTGGAGGCCTTCTGCATCACCTGGTCGGAGAAGGAGTCCCGGTCGGTGTTGATCTCTTTCAGAGACAGCGTGCCGATGATCTCGCGCATGTTGCCCTGCAGGGAGTCCTGCAGATCCCGGGTGATCTCCGCGGCCTTCTTGTTCAGGAAGTTTTTGGCCGCCAGCTTGATGCCCTCCGGCGTGGGCGAGATGCGGACCTTGGCCACCGCGTCCACATTGACGTTGATGAAGTCGTTGGTGGGGACGGACTGCTCCGTTTTGATATCCACAGTCATCTGACCCAGGTACAGCTTATCCAGACGCTCAAAGAATGGGATCTTGATACCGGCGCGGCCGATCAGGATCTTGCCGTCCTTTTTCAAGCCGGAGATGATGTACGCCTGATCCGGCGGGGCCTTGACGTAGCCCACCAGAAGCAGGATCACAAGAATAACCGCGATGATCAGAACAGGCAGGATGCGCAGGATCGTGTCAAGCATTTTGGGACCCTCCTTACAGATTAAATTCAATGTATCCTATTATCCAGGACGGGATTTTTTGCCGCCGGTTTCATGGATTCTGCAAAAACCGGCAAAATTCGATAATATTCCTTCTTTTATCATACCACGTTCTGCGCCGCGGCACAAGTGCCAGATTTTGCATTGGGGCATCATTTGGAGGAATCGCCCTGAAAACAGCGCCGCAGGGTGAACATGGCCGCCATCAGCAGCAGACCCGCCGCCAGATATGCAATGAGCAGAGCGGTGAAGGTCAGCCCCGCGAGCTGTCCGGTCAGGGGCGAGGGCAGACGCCAGACCAGCGCAAAGACTGTGAGTAAAATGGTCTGCATTGTCCGGCAGCGGAGAATCCGGTGCCGCAGAGCCGGGCTTTCCGGAACATAGACCTCCGCAAGGGCGGCCATGTCGGTGAGGAACTGGAACTGAAAGTACAGGCCCGCGATGCCCGTCAGCAGGTCCAGAGGCAAAAAGCGGCCGTCTATGTCCGCGCCTGCCCAGGAGGCGATCCAGTCCGCCCCCGTCCACAGGGCCATGACAGCGCCCAGGGGCCGCAGCAGCGCCAGGTCCCGCCGCGCCTCTTTCAGTTTCCCGATAGCCGCGAGAAACAGCAGCCACCCCGCAAACCGGGGCAGAACGCTGACATTGTTGAGGTTGAAGTCCACATAGAGGAAGAGATATCCCCACGCGGCGTAAGAAAGGCCGCTGTACAGGCTCTGCCGGCCGGTCATTGCAGGCCTCCTTCCACGGGGAGCAGCGTCAGCGCGGCGGCTTTTTTTCCGTTCAGGTAGAGGTCTGCGGCGTAGCTTTCTGGGAAGGCGTATGTCCCGGCGCCGCTTCCCGCAAAGCCGCCGCCACCGCCGCTTAAAAAGATCTCATTTCCGTTCTCCCAGCGGAGGGTGTCCTGTGTTCCCCACTCCTCTCCGTTGGAGCTGGAGCCGGTGGAATTTCCCGTCCCCGGATTTCGCAGCTCAGGGCGGGCCGCATCCGGGGACGCAGGCGCGCAGGATACGCCGATGCTTCTAATCTCCCCCCGCTTCGCCGGATCGCCGGTATAGACGGCGGTGAGAGATGTATCGTATCCGATGTCGGTGAATTCCCCGTTGGGCCGGGGCGTGGCGGCGAAGACCGCGGTGGAGAAGAGGGGGCTGTCCGTCTGCGCCCGGCTTTCCGCCACATGGCTGGTGGTCTGGAGGCGCAGGCGCAGGGTGAAGTCCCCGAAGCGGGCCTCGTATACACGGGCAGGCAGGCCGATGTTGCCGTAAGAGCGCACATCCCCCTGTATGGGATAGGGCTCTCCCAGGGGCCGGACCCCCCAGCGGTTCCCCTCCCGCTCCGCCCGGAGGGGCTGGACGGCCATCCAACGGCTGTGGACTGTGCCGTCCCACGTCTCGCCCTCCGGCACGCCCGTCAGCTCCACCGCCAGAAGGCCCTCGTATCCGCTCTCTGCCGGAAACAGGTTGTAGATCTCATATCCCGCCTGAACATTGCGGGGCGCCTCTAGGCCGGCGTCCCAGCCGGACTCCGGCGGCCAGGCACTGCGGCTTTGGGCCTGCCGCAGCTGCTCCGCCAGGGCGTTCTGCTCCGCCAGGGGGGCGCACATGGCCCGGTAGAGGATGTTTTTGTCCAGCACCGCCCTGGCATAGGTGTCAAAGGCGCCGGCAAAGGTGGTGCAGTAAGTGGTCCGGGCGGAGGCCATGGCGGCAGCGGCGTCCAGACCGGCGGGCAGAGGGGAACCGCCGCGATAAGGCGCCTGCGCCCGGCTCCCTGTGAGGCACGGCCCCGCCAGCACCAGCACGGTGCACACCGCCGCCAGCCCCATTCCGGCCGGATATTTTTTAAACCGTGCGATGGATTCAATGCGGCGGCGGATGTTTTTGCCCCCGTTTGCCATGGAGGAGGTGCCTGCCGCCCGGGCGTATTTTTCATTTGCCATGGAGAGGAGGATGCGCCCGTAGTCCCGCCGGTCCTCCCCCTCCAGGCGCTCCAGCACCCGCTGGTCGCAGAGAGCCTCCAGGTCGTTTGCCGCAAGGTCTGCGCAGTGCCACAGCAGGGGATTGCACCAGTGGATGCACCGGAACAGGCAGATGACAAGGCCCCAGGCGGCGTCGTGATGCTTTAAATGCAGCAGCTCGTGGAGCAGGACCTTCTCGTCCGTCTCCACACCGGCGGGCAGGGCCAGCACCGGGCGGAAGACGCCGCAGATGAAGGCGGAGGACAGCCCGTCCGCCTCCACCGCGGGGCACGTGGGTAAGCCGTACCGCTCCGCCACGGCCCGGACACGGGCAGCCTGGATATCTCCGGCGGGCCTTCCCCGGCGGAGGGCACGCCGCAGCCGGATATAGGAGACGGCGCACCGGCCCAGCAGCAGCGCCGCGCCCACGGCATACGCGCAGTGCAGCCATGCCGCCCCGGTTCGGGGCGGACCGTCAAAAAGGGGCAGAGGGACGGGCGCAGTCACGCGGGTCAGCGCGCCATATTCTCCGGTGAGGAGAGATCTGGCGGTCTCCACCGCCAGGGGCCAGTTTACCAGCACATACCGCCCGCCAAGGCCCGCCGGGATCAGAAGCACCAGCGCCAGCAGGCCCCACACGGAAAACTGCCACCGGGGAGACAGCTTGTCCCGCAGCATGGCCTTGGCCGCCAGCAGCAGCGCCGCCACGCCGGAGGCGGTGAGGGTTTGCAGCAAAAAACTCCAGATATCGCCCACGCATCACACCTCCATCTCATCCAGAAGCCGCCTTAGCGCCTCACGCTCCTGGGAGGAGATGGGGCTCTCCTTTAAAAATGCCGCCACCAGATCTCCGGCGGAACCCTGGTAAACCCGGCGGAGAAAGGTCTGCCGCTCCCGGGCCCGGCAGGCGTCCCGGTTCAGCGCCGCCCGGTAGATGTGGGGGGAGCTGGTCTTGTCGATAGATACCAGCCCCTTTGCCTCCATGCGGGTGAGATAGGTCAGCACGGTGCTGCGGCTCCAGCCCGTATCCGGGTGCAGGACCTCCGTCAGGCCGCCCAGCGTGCCGCCGCCGGAGGCCCAAAGGGCGGAGAGTACCGTCCACTCCCGCTCCGAAAGGTTTGCCATATAATTACCTCCTACAAATGTAGTCGCAAGAATATACTACACCTGTAGGAGCGTGCTGTCAAGGGGAGCGGATATGAAACTGCCGCGGCTTGGCCGCGGCAGCTCTCCTTCAATTTGACTTTTCAGGTGTTATGCGGCCGCCAGACGCTCTTCGTGAAAGACGCCTGCCCGCTTCAGCACGATCACCAGCGCCGGAATCAGCGCGATGTGGACGATGATGCCGGGAATGGCGTTGAAAAAGGCCCCGGCCATAAAGGCCGCCCAGGTAAAGGGCTCGCCGGATGCGCCGCTTAAGGCCACCCGCATGGCGCCCCAGACCACCCGGCCTGCGATCATGGCGGCGATGAGGGAGACGTAGATGGAGCTGTTTCGCCCGGGCAGGCGGCGGTACAGCAGGCCGGAGACCAGACCGTAAGTCCCCAGCTCAAAGCACATGGCGACGGCGGTGATTAGCGGCGGCATATGAAAGAGGATGTGCCGCAGCAGCGGGGCCGAGAGGCCCACCGCCACGGCCCACCACGGGCCGCAGAGAAAGCCGCCCAGCAGCACGGGGATGTGCATGGGGCTGAGGGCGCCGCCGATCTGGGGAATCTGCCCGGTTAAAAAGGGCAGGACCAGGCACAGGGCCAGGCACACGGCGGCGGTGACGAGATTTTTGACGTTGAGACGCTTCATTTCTGGAATACTCCCTTTCAGTCAGATAGTTTGCCGTCTTGAACGGGAGACGCGCCTTTGTGGTGCGGTTTGAAGACAGGGAACGGTGAAAAACGCTCCAGCTTGGCTGGAAGATTATTGACACATGGTCCGCAGCAGCTCCACCGCCTCGTCCATGAGTCTGGAGAGGGTGAGGGTCTGGGTGCCAACCACCACATTGCGGCACTGGTTCACCGGCAGCAGCAGCTTTTTGGCCCGGCTTTGGCCCACGGCCACCGCCATGGCGGGAGTAATCTCCCCCAGCAGGGAGTCGGCCGCCAGAATGCCGATGGGACCGGCGATGACGTCTGCGTCCCGGCAGTTTACCAGCACCGGATTTTCCCCGGTGGCGCCGGCCGCCGCCCCGGCTTTCAGCATGGCGGCAGTGGCGATGGCGTTGGTGCCCACGGCGATGAGCTCACATGGCAGGGCGGCGGCCTTTACACGCTCGATAAACACCTGGCCCATGCGCCCGCTCTGGCCGTCAATGACCACGACCTTTGTCATTCCGTCACCTCCAGAATCAGATCACATCGCGCCGCCGTGTCCGCGGCGGCAAAATAGGCCTCCTCCATGGGAATCCAGTCGGAGAAAAAACGCCGTTGGGCCTCCGGGTCGTTTCGGGCCCGGATCCGGGCCCGCTGCATCTCCGGCGTGACGCGGAGAAAGGCGGAGAGGTCATAGTACTCCGCCAGCGCCGGGTGCATGCTGTAGGCCCCCTCCACAATGTTCAGCGCGCCGGGTGCGGTCTCCACGGGGGCGGACAGGGTTTGGCTGCGGCAGTCGTAGGGGCGGTAACGCACGGTTTCGCCCCGGCGCAGGGGCAGCAGCACCTCGGCGTAAAAGCGCTCCCGGTCCACATTGCCGCCGGCCTCTGCCAGCCGCGCCGCCGTGCGCTGCTCCGGGCGGAGGAAGAAGTCGTCCATGTGGAAGATATTGCAGCGGTAAATGCGCTTTAGCAAAGCCGCCAGTGTGGTTTTGCCCGCGGCGCTGCCGCCCTCCAGGGCGGCGATAACCCGGGGCCTGCGGGCCAGCTGCCGGTCAATGGCCGAGAGAAGGGGGAGGAGCCTTGCATACGCCCGCCAGAGCACGCGGTAGGCCGGGCGGTAGGCGCGGCGGAACGGCTCTGAATGGCGGCGGGCGGGAAAGCCCGCCGCCCGCCAGTCTGCCGCGGCCCGGGCGGTCTCCTCGCAGGAAAACGGCAGTTGTCCGCTTTGCGCCAGGGCCAGAAGGCAGGCCAGCTTCTCCTCCAGCAGGGCGGCGTCTCCGGCGGGAGCCTGGGCGGAGAGGGCGAACAGGCGGAAGAGCGTTTCTGGTGCAAGGCCGTTCTCCGGCAGGTATCGCAGGTGCAGGCGGCAGAAGTCGCCGTCCAGCGTCTCCGGGTTGGGGCCGGTGTCCGCCGCAGGGGGGGCGGACAGCTCCGCCTGCAGCGCCCGGAGCCCCGCCGCCTCGTCCGTGACCAGGTGGCCGCAGCCAAACACGCTCTGGTGCAGGCCCTTGAGCACGTCCTCAGGCCCCAGGGCGGGGTAGCGCCGGCAGTGGGAGAGGATCCATTCGGTTGTGGTTTGCGACAAGCCCATGAAGCGGTCCGTCCTCCTTCCGGGTGGTCTGCCTGAACTGATTATATAGTATGGAGCGGACTCCAAGTCAAGTGTGAATTTGGGAATGCGGTCTTTTCATCCGCCGGAAAGTGTGATATCCTTGCATTCAATAAACGCCAAGGAGGGATTTTCGGTGTACGATGAACTGACGGAAGTGGATATCAAAAAAATGCAGGAGGAGATCGACCACCGCGTCCGGGTGCTGCGGCCCCAGCTGATCGAAGAGGTGCAGACCGCCCGGGCATTTGGCGACCTCAGTGAGAACTTTGAGTATAAATGCGCCAAGCAGGCCAAAAACCGCAACGACAGCCGCATCCGCTATCTGGAGCGGATGATCCGCACTGCCAGGGTCATTGAGGTTGGGGGCCGGACAGATGAGGTGGGCCTTTTTGACAGGGTGACTATCTATAACGAGCTGACAAAGCAGGAGATGACGCTGCAGATCGTCACCACACTGCGGCAGAACGCGCTGCAAGGCCTTATCAGCAAAGAGTCTCCGGTGGGAAAGGCGCTGTTGGGCCACAGGGCCGGGGAGCGGGTGCAGGTAGTGGTGGACAGCCGCACGAACTATTTTGTGGAAATCCGTGCGATTGAAAAGGGTGCGGACGATGAGAGCCTGGACATCAGCGCCTATTGACACGGAAAGCGGAGGAGAGGAGGCGTACCCGTGGGCACAGTACTGGGCTATCTTCGACCCTATGGCCGCCAGGTGGCCTGCGGCGTGACCGTGAAGTTTACAGCCGCCCTGCTGGAGCTGGCGCTGCCGCTGCTGCTGGAGCATATCATCCGCGTGTGCGTTCCCGCCCGGGACCTGCCGGCCATCTGGCGCTGCGGCGGAGCCATGGCGGCCCTGGCCATGGGGGCGGCGCTGTGTAACATCACGGCCAACCGCATGGCGGCCCGGGTCTCCATGGAGGTGACCCGAACGCTGCGGCGGGATCTGTACGGCCGGATCCAGGGGCTTTCCTGCGGGCAGATGGACCGGTTTTCCGTCTCCTCCCTGGTGTCCCGCCTGACCAACGACACCTATAACGTCCACCAGATGTTCGACAAGGTGCAGCGGGGCGGCATCCGGGCCCCCATGCTGGTGCTGGGCGGTCTGGGGCTGACTTTTTTGCTGGAACCGGCCCTGGCGGCGGTGCAGCTGGCGGTTAGCCTTTTAACCTTTTTCACCATTTGGCAGGTTACCCGCCGGGGGATTCCCCACTATACCGCGGCCCAGTCCGCCACAGACACCGTGGTGCGGATTATCCGGGAAAACGCCTCCGGTGCGCGGGTGATAAAGGCCCTGGCCTGTCAGGGGCGGGAGCGTCAGCGGTTTGAGGCGGCCAACCGCGCCGCCTGCCGGGCGGAGGAGACCGCCGGAACCGTGATGGCCGCCGCCAACCCGCTGACGGATCTCCTGCTGAACACAGGGCTGGTGCTGGTGGTGCTGGTGGGGGCGGCGCGGGTGAATGCCGGAGAGATGTTTGCCGGGCGGATCGTGACCTTCCTCTCCTACTTTGCGTTGATTCAGACGGCTACGCTGGGAATTGCCAAGGTGTTTGTCCGCATCAGTAAGGGCGCTGCCTCCGCCCGGCGGATCGAGGAGATTCTGTGTGCGCCCCCGGAGCAGCCTGTCCGGCCCACGGCGGATGAGGCGGGCCCGGAACTTGGGATGAGGGGCGTGTCCTTTTCCTATCTGGGGGCGGCAAAGGATCTGGCGGATGTGACGTTTACGCTGAATAGGGGGGAGACCCTGGGGATTCTGGGCCCCACCGGCAGCGGGAAGAGCACCCTGGCCGCGCTGCTGCTGCGGCTGTATGACGCGGGAGAGGGCGTGGTCTGGGTGGGAGGCCGGACCGTGGAGAGCCTGCCCGGGAGGGAGCTGCGGAGCCGTTTTGGCGTGGTGTTTCAAAACGAGGCGCTTTTAAGCGGCAGTGTGTATGAAAACATCTCCTTTCTCCGGGGGCTGCCCCGGGAGGATGTGGTTGCGGCGGCAAAGACCGCCCAGGCCTGGACGTTTATTCAGGCACTGCCGGAGGGACTGGATACCCGGGTGGATATCCGGGGGGCCAACCTCTCCGGCGGACAGAGGCAGCGGCTGTTGATTGCCCGGGCTCTGGCGGCAAGGCCCGCCGTGCTGGTGCTGGACAGCGCGGACAGCGCCCTGGATTACCGCACTGCCGCCGCGCTGCGGCGGGCAATTCGCCGGGACTGCCCCGGCGTGACGCTGGTGGTGATTTCGGAGCGGGTGGCGTCGCTGCGGGACGCGGAGCGGATTCTGGTGCTGGAAGAGGGGCGGGTGACGGCCCAGGGCGGCCATGAGGCGCTGCTGGAGAGCTGCCCGCGCTACCGCCGGATCGCGGAACTGCAGGAGGGGGCGATGCTGTGAAGGGAAACATCCTGAAACGTCTGGCCGGCTTTTTGCGGCCCTATGGCCTTTGGCTGGCGGTCTCACTGGTGCTGACTGCGGCGTCCAACCTGCTGGCTCTGGCGGCCCCGCTATTGTCCGGCCGGGCGGTGGACGCGGTGGGAACTGTGGCCGGCGGCGTGGATTTTTCCGGTGTGGCGCGGGCTTGCGGCGGCATGCTGGCCTGCTATGGCCTTTCGTCTTTGTTGAATTATGGCATATCTGCCCGGCTGATCAAAACCGGCCAGGCCGTGTCCCGCGATTTGCGGAAGGCGGCCTTTGACCGCATGAGCGAGCTGCCGGTGGAGTACTTTGACACCCACCCGGCAGGGGACCTCATCAGCCGCGTCTGCTACGATGTGGACACGGTGAACGCCGTGATCTCCACGGACCTGCTGCATATCTGCACCAGTGTGCTGACGGTGGCGGGCTCCTTTTTCATGCTGCTGCTCATCTCCCCGCCGCTGACCTGCGTGTTTTTTGTCACGGCGCCCCTCTCGCTGTTTTTGACCCGTTTTCAGATGCGGCGGATCCATCCGCTGTTCCGCCGGCGCTCCAGAGAGCTGGGCCAGCTCAACGGCTTTGCCGGGGAGCGGGTGGGCCGCCAGCGGGCGATTCGGACCTACGGTGTGGAGGCGGCGGACCTCGCCCAGTTTGAGACGTACAACGCCGCCGCGTCCGAGAGCTACTACCGGGCTGACCGGGCCAGCGCGGCCCTGGGGCCGTCGGTGAACTTTATTAACAACTTGTCTCTTGCAGCCGTCAGTATGTTCGGTGCGCTGCTGTATTTGGGGGGCGGGCTGTCCCTGGGGGCGCTCTCTTCTTTTGTGCTCTACTCCCGCAAGTTCTCCAGTCCCATTCGGGAGGCGGCCAACCTTTTAAGCGAGCTTCAGTCCAGCGTGGCTGCGGCGGAGCGGGTGCTGGACCTGCTGGACGAGAGGGAGGAGCCGCCGGAAAGACCGGACGCGGCAGAGCCCTCCAGACTGCGGGGGGAGATCGCATTTGACCATGTGGACTTTGGCTATGATCCGGCCCGGCCCGTGCTGCGGGATTTCAGCGCCCGTATTCCGGCGGGGAGCCTGGTGGCGGTGGTGGGGCGCACCGGTGCGGGAAAAACCACCCTGGTGTCGCTGCTGCTGCGGTTTTACACACCCCAGAGCGGCGTAATCACCATTGATGGCCTGCCGCTGGAACGCTATGCCAGAGACGGCCTGCGCCGCCGCCTGGCGCTGGTGCTGCAGGACACATGGCTCTTTGGCGGCACCATTGCGGAGAACATTGCCTACGGCGCGCCCGGCGCCACCCGGGCGCAGATTGTGGAGGCCGCCAGAGCCGCCCGAATCCACCGCTTTATCACCTCCCTGCCCGATGGGTACGACACGGTCCTCACCGACGAGGGGGCGGGCGTCTCCAAGGGGCAGCGGCAGCTGCTGGCCATCGCCCGCTGTTTTTTGACGGACGCGGATATTGTGATTTTAGACGAGGCCACCTCCAATGTGGACACGGAGACGGAGGAGGAGATCGGCCTTGCCATGGAGCGGCTGCGGCAGGGGCGGACCTGCTTTGTCATCGCCCACCGGCTGTCCACCGTCCGGAGGGCGGACCGCATCCTGGTGCTGGACGGGGGACGCGTGACGGAGCAGGGAACCCATGAGGCGCTGCTGGCGGCGAACGGCATCTATGCGGCGCTGTGCCGGGCAGCGGAATAGGATCTGCGGAAAAAATGTGAAAACGTATTCTGCA
Source organism: uncultured Oscillibacter sp. (assembly GCA_950097035.1). Lineage (GTDB taxonomy): Bacteria > Bacillota > Clostridia > Oscillospirales > Oscillospiraceae > Oscillibacter. Next base: position 2,460 of record CATNDT010000080.1, on the reverse strand, counting down.
TAGAAGAAGAAGTCAACCGTCAAATCAGAAGAAAATCAGCAAATAAATTTGTTTAGTCTTCACAACAATCGTGAAAATGGCTAAAAAATATCCTGCAAAATGGCAAACATATCAATTGACAAAGGGTGGTAAAACTCTTTATAATTGGGATACTGGAACGCAAACGTTTGCACAATTTTGCGCCCGATCACCGCAATTTTTGCAGACAGAGCGAGAGAGCAAATGAGGGAAAAAGACTATTTGCGTTTACCCCAGCTTCCCGGCAGTAATCAGAAAGAGGTGTTACCGTGGCAAAGAAAGATCTTCCCAGAAAACCCCTGACCAAAACAAGATTGAAAAACCTGATCCTGAACGTGCTGAGAAACCCCTTCAACATGATCGTGCTGGTCAGCCTGATTGTGCTGTTCTGCCTGATCGTAATTCCCCTGCTGACGATGGTCAAGTCCACCTTCCTTCTGGCAGAGGGCGAGCTTAGGCGTGTGGACGGCGATGTGGGTGATTTCACCCTGTATTACTGGAAGTACATGCTGACGGGCAATATGGCCGGCGCCGTGTTGTGGAAGCCCCTGGCCCACTCCTTTGTGTGCGGCTTTTTCACCACCCTGGTCTCCGTGCCTCTGGGCTCCGTGCTGGCCTGGCTGATGATTCGCACAGACCTGCCGGGGAAAAAGGTGCTGGGCATTCTCATCACCGTGCCCTACATGATCCCATCCTGGACCAAGGCGCTGGCGTGGCTGGCCGTGTTCCGCACCCCCACCAGCGGCGCCAACGGCTTTTTGACCGGTTTGGGCATTCCGATTCCCGATTGGCTGGCCTACGGCCCCATCGCCATCGTGCTGTGCATGTCCATGCACTACTATGCGTTCTCCTACATCCAGGTGTCCGGCGCGCTCCGCTCCATCAACTCCGAGCTGGAGGAGATGGGTGAGATCCAGGGCGCGACCAAGGCCCAGATTCTGCGCTATATCACCCTGCCGCTGATTTTACCCTCCGTCCTCAGCGCCCTGGTTATGACCGTTTCCAAGTCCATCGGTACATACGGCGTTGCGGCAAACCTGGGCAACCGCATCGGCTACTACACCCTGGCCACCCGCATGCGCGTGTTTATCGACCAGGGTCCCCAGGCTGTGGGCTACGCCATGAGTATCGTTCTGGTGGGTCTGGCCGCGCTGATTCTGATGAGCAACCAGAAGGCCATCGGCGTTCGCAAGTCCTATGCCACCGTGGGCGGCAAGGGCGGCCGCAGCACCCTAATGCCTCTGGGCAAGGCCAAAAAGCCCATGATGGCGTTCCTGGCGATTTTCCTGTTTCTGGCCATGGTCATGCCCTTCTTCGTGTTGATTATGGAGACCTTCCAGATCACCACCGGCGCGGGCTACGGCTTAAACAACCTCACGCTCTACAACTGGATCGGCACTGTGGATGAGGCCCAGAAGTACACCAACTATCCCGGCATCTTCCGGCATAATGAGTTCTGGAGCGCCTTCTTCAACACCATCCGCCTCACGCTGATCGGCTCTATCATCACCGCTATCTGCGGCCAGTTCCTGGGCTATATCAGCTCCCGCGGCCGCGGCAAGTGGTACGGCAACCTCACCGAGCAGCTGGTGTTTGTGCCTTATCTGATGAGCGGCGTGGCCTTTTCCACCATGTACTTCTCCATGTTCAGCGTGCCCTACAAGCTTTTCGGCGTAACGCTGATCCCCTCGCTGTACGGCACCTTTACACTGATCGTTCTGACCTCCGTGGTCAAGCACTTCCCCTTCGCCAGCCGGTCCGGCACGGCCAACATGCTCTCTATCAGCGTGGAGCTGGAGGAGGCGGCGGACATTGCCGGCGCCAGCTTCTGGAAGCGGATGAGCTCTATCATCGTGCCTCTGGCGAAAAACGGCTTTATCTCCGGCTTCATGCTGACCTTTATCTCCATCGCCAAAGAGCTGGACCTGATTATCATTATGATGACGCCCACCACCCGGACCATGTCTTTCCTGGCCTTCACATACTCTCAGGAGGGCTACAACCAGATGTCCGACGCCATTTCCGTGTGCGTGCTGCTGTTCATCCTGGTCTGCTACATTGTCGCCAACAGGGTCGGCGGCGCCGATATCGGCAAGAGCTGGTGAGCCGCCGCAGTGAGATCTGCTGTGCGCTTTGTTCCCGGTCCATGACATGACAGAAAGGAAAGAACGATAATGAGTCGTATCGAATTAAAAAATATTGATAAATTCTATGGCAGCAACCATGTTTTGCGGAACATCAACCTCACAATCGAGGACGGCGACTTTATGACCCTGCTGGGCCCCTCCGGCTGCGGCAAGACCACCACCCTGCGCGTGGTCTCCGGCCTGGAGAAGCCCCAGAACGGCGTGATGACCATCGACGGCGAGGAGATGATCAACGCCGACATGGCCTACTACGCCGAGCCCAGCAAGCGCGGGCTGAACCTGGTGTTCCAGTCCT